>DUPO01000003.1 GCA_012838275.1 Spirochaetales bacterium | reverse complement strand
GATGGAAGAGAATGATCTTCCGAAGATGGAGAGCTACCGGATTGATGACAAGGACTTCGGAGTCTATGAAGTCTTCCTGGAAGACAGTACCAGGACTAAGGAGTCTTTCAGGAATGCCGCCAACTTTCATCATGTGAAGGTCTCCGAGCTGAACAGTGACAGTTCCTCCTTTAACAAGGGCGAAAGCTATGCCGACACATTCAATACGCTCAGCGGTTACTCCAACGCAGTATTCATCATACGCAGCAAGATTGAAGGGGTATGTCGCTGGCTTGAAGACGAATGTTCGGCCTACGCACAGCGAAACAAGCTCTACAGAAAACCTGCTTTCATCAATGCAGGTGACGGCAAACACGAACACCCTACACAGGAGTTGCTTGATGAGTTTACCTTCATCGAGGATAACAACTGGAAGACAGACTTTATCCATCTCGCTTTGGTAGGAGACCTCTATCATGGCAGGACGGTACACTCCAAGGCTTCTGGGCTCAAGCTCTTTGATACGGTCAAGGTTGACCTCATAGCCCCCGTCGAGCTCGCCATGCCTGAAACCTATGTGCTGAAGATGCGCGAAAACGGGTATGAGGTACGGATATTCCAGTCGATCGAGGAGTATCTCGCACAGAAGGATATTGCAGACAAGTGGTACTTCACCCGGCCTCAGCTGGAAAGGATGGGAGATCGCATCCTCAATCGCCAGGAGGAGTTGCGGGCGGCCATCACCTTCAACCGATCCTTTATACCCCTGCTCAAGGAAGGTACCAAGTTCTATCACCCTCTGCCCCGGCATAAGGTCACCCCTACCATCCCGACATTCCTCGACGACACCCCGCTCAACGGATGGGAGAGACAGTCCATCAACGGCATGTATGTAAGGATCATCCTGCTCGCTCTCATCGGTGGTAAGATTGGTCAGAATTTCATCCCGAAGGAGACGCCTGCGAAAAAGGAGCGTGCTGAGTACATCTTTGAGGTGGACCTTGCCAAGATGCCACCTAAAGAGAAGGTTGTCAGCGAAGGGGTGAAGCCAATTCGCAACGGTCTGGTCATAGACCATATCTGCAGAGGGGACACCCCTTCTGAGATACGCGACCATATGCGTCTGATAAGCAGTGTGCTCGGCCTTGATGAGGGTAAAGGCGGGGAGTGGGTCAGTTCGGGTCATAAGGGGGAAAAATCCTACAAAGGCATCATCTTCCGACCTGATGCTTCTGACCTGACTCGGAAGAACCTCAAGAGGCTTGCTGCAGTCTCTCCGGGCTGTACGCTGAATATCATAAGAGATGGGAAAATTCTGAAAAAGTACCGGTTGCATATGCCGCCGAGAATCTATAACTTTGATGATCTGTCCTGCACTAACGAGGCTTGTATCTCTCACCCTCTACAGAATGAGGGGGTGCCCGCGCACTTCACCCGAAACAAGGAGAGCCTGTTTGCCTGTGCCTACTGTGACAAGACCCACTCCTTCAAGGAAATCTGGCAGAGCAGGAATAAATAGGATAGACTGGAGAACACTATGAAAGAACTAAGAAAAATAACGGATCATTACGGGTTGTTGTTGGCCAAAGAGGCTTTACAGTTAGGAGCCATCAGGCTCAGACCCGAAGACCCATTCACCTGGGCAAGTGGCTTTCGCATGCCGATCTATAATGACAACCGTAAGCTGCTCGCCTTGCCAAGGGCGCGGGCTCTGGTGGCGGAGGCTTTCTCTGGAATGCTCGACGCCCTAGGTTTTGATCCCGACAATATTGCAGGGACTGCAACAGCCGGTATCCCCCATGCGACAACGCTTGCCGACATGATGGGAAAAAGCCTCTCGTATGTGCGCAGTTCAGGGAAGGACCACGGTCTGCATCAGCAGATAGAGGGCTTGGGACCAAGCGGAACCTATGAGGGAGCGAAGGTGCTCCTGATAGAGGACCTCATTTCGACAGGAGGCTCTTCGATCAAGGCAGTCGATGCCATCGTTTCAGCTGGGGGAGTATGCCCATACACCCTTGCCATCTTCACCTATGGGCTAAAGGCCTCCAGCGATGCCTTTGCAAGTCTGGATCCCTCTTGTGCTTGTCATACCATCCTGGAGTATGACAGCATGGTGGCAGTGGCCTTGAAGGGTGGGTATGTGGATGAGACGGGGGCCGCTCTGCTCAAGGAGTGGAGGGAAGACCCGTTTGGATGGGGAGAGAAGCACGGGTTTCCTCCTCTCAAGAAATAAATAGAATAAAGTCAGGGTAGGAGTAGATAATGACCTATAGCGAGAAGTTGATTGCAAGTGCCGCCCAAGTGGGCAACATTACCTGTATGGGCCTCGATCCCCAGCTGGAAGTGCTCCCGTTTCAGGACGGAGACGTGCGGACAGTGCTGAACCAGTTTTTTCAGGTGCTCTTCAGGAGGATGGTCCTTTCCGGTCTCATTCCGGCAGCTTTTAAGCCGAATATCGGATATTACCAGGCTTTGGACCGTCCTCGGGACGAAGATTTTTCCGGTAGCCTGGCTCTAGCGGATGTCATGGACATGGTGGAGAATTTCTTTCCCGGCATCCCGATCATCTTGGACAGCAAACGCGGGGATATAGCACGCAGCAGTCTCAATTACGCCAATGAGGCATTCAGCCTCTGGGGTTCCGATGCGGTAACCGTCGCACCCTATATGGGCAGTGACTCCGTCCGGCCCTTCATAGATCACACTCCTCTTGAAAAGGGTGTGTATATCCTCAACAGGACCAGCAATCCTGGAGGTAAGGACCTTCAGAACCTGGAAATTTCCGGCAGTAAGGGACCGTCCTTGCTCTACCAGGAAGTTGCACGCCAGATAATTTCCTACAATGACAACACAGGCTCTGTAGGTGCTGTCGTAGGTGCTACCAATATGGATGAGCTGAAGGACATAGCTACGCTTTATGCCGAGCGCTCTGTGCCTATGCTCATCCCCGGAGTCGGTAGCCAGGGAGGCAGTGCTCCCTCTGTCATGAACGCCTTGCGCAAGAGCGGCTATCCTGTAGAACTGGCTAGGATAAACAGCTCAAGCGGTCTGACTCATCCTTGGAAAAAAGGCGAGGCTCCTGAAGAGTGGCTAAAGATGTGCGAGACTTCCCTGAGAAAGCTCCTTGAGGAAACCAAAGTATGAATGTAATCCAGCTTCTGCAAGGGCGCCATCTGAGAAGCCAGGAAGAGGTGGTTCTGACTACGGTAAGCGGAGTTGCCTCGACCAAGCCAGCGCTCATCAGGTATTTTGATGTGGATGTGCCATCCCTTGGAATCATTACCACCAAGAGCTTTCAGGTTGAGGTTAATCCAGGCAACCGTGAGCCCATTATCTGTGAGACAAGTGCGGGTAACTTTGGGAATTCAGTTGGCCTGCGGAACCCCGGACTCAAGGTAGCGCTCGCTGAACTTGAGCTCCTCAGGAAAGAACATGATTTTCGTGCACTGATCAACGTCTCCCTTTCGGCTAACTCCATCGAGGACTTCATCGTCCTTGTTAAAGCCTTCGACAAGGTGGCAGACCTGGTGGAACTCAACTTCTCCTGCCCTCATGCCTCTGTAGGATACGGCTCCTCGATAGGGTGTGACATGGCAATAGCCAGCGAGTATGTCCGCTCGATCAAGGACGCCACCAAGGGGTGTGATGCACCCTTGTTTGTAAAGCTCACTCCAAACACTGATGATATCGGCGCGATAGCCAAGGCGGTGGTCGAAGCAGGTGCTGATGGCCTGGTGGCCATCAACACTGTCGGACCGATCCAACATATCGATCCGGTTGCTCAGCAACCGATCTTGCAAAACAAGCTCTCCGGCAAGGGTGGATGCAGCGGTAAATGGGTGCATGAGGATGCCTTGCGCTCCGTATCCGAGGTGAGGAAGGCTGTTGGGCCAACAATCCCTCTCATAGGTATGGGGGGCGTGACTACAGGTGCGGAGGCTGCTGCGATGATCAGGGCCGGAGCGGATGCTGTAGGTATCGGCTCGGCATTCGGTATGGTGGACCAGCGCCACTGGGGAGCCTACGTAGCGAGCGTCAAAACTGAGGCTGAGACCCTGTTGCAAGAAAAAACACTTGAATCCGAAAAGGATAGCTCTTCCTTTATCATCGCTGAGAGGCAGATGGCATACTCCGAACACACTGTCACCAAAGTCGAACAGTATGCCAAGGATACGGTCATCATATCTCTTGACGGGGCCCTTCCCTGCAAGGCGGGCGAGTATGCTTTTCTTTGGATGCCTGGCCTAGGGGAGAAACCCTTCAGCGTGGCGCATAATGACCCTCTCACTTTTATTGTAAAGAATAGGGGAGCACTCTCTGCAGAACTCTGTCGCCTTGAGAGCGGATCAAAGCTCTATGTCCGTGGCTTGTATGGGGCACCTTTGGAGAATACAAGGACCCGCAAGGCTTTGTTGGTCGCAGGGGGAACCGGGGTGGCTGTGCTGCCCTCGCTGGCTGAGCAACTGAAAAGCCAGAAGACGGAGATGACCATTCTGATCGGGACCAGTGAGACCTATACCGGCAAGGCTCTGCTTGAGGATCGTCTCAGCTCCTTCGGGTCTTTCAGCTGTGTTGCAGATGATGGAAAGCCGGGCAGGGTGCTCGACCTGCTGGATACCTTGAGTCTGGACCCCAACCAGGGGTGCTATCTGGTAGGTCCGGAAAAATTCATGGAGATAGCCGCCAGGAAGCTTATAGCACGGGGCATTCGTGAAGATCGCCTCTATCTTTCCATGGAGAAGCTGACACTCTGCGGCATTGGCATGTGCGGTGAGTGTGCTTGTGGGGACAGGCTGACTTGCAGGTGGGGGACTTTCATGCGGTATGACTATCTCGCCCTTAACGCACCTGAAATGGTGGGCTTATGATTGATGCACACGTACACCTCAGGGATTGGGGACAGTCGGAGAAGGAGACGCTCCTGCACGGGATGTCCGTAGCCCTGCATAGTGGGGTGGATGAGCTTTTCGACATGCCGAACACCTCGCCTCCACTCACAGACCGCGCAAGCATCGAGAAGCGAATCTCCGATGCCAAGCGATGTGGCCTTCCTGTGCGCTATCACCTCTATGCTGGAGTGACCAGCGAGGCGAAGCAGATAGAGCAGATGGTCGCCTTGAGCCGGGAGTACTCCCGCGAGGTCATCGGGCTGAAGATGTTTGCCGGCCACTCCACCGGCCAGATGGGTCTAATCGAGGGAGAGACTCAGAGGGAGGTGTACCGCACCCTTGCAGCCTTGGGCTACGAGGGGGTGATCGCCCTTCATTGTGAGAAGGAGAGCCTGCTTCTCCCCGAACTTGAGGATGCTTCTGATTATTCGTCGCACTCCCTTGCCAGACCTGTGGAGGCGGAGGCCGCATCGGTAGCCGACCAGATCAAATATAGTGAGGAAGCGGGATTTAAGGGACATCTGCATATCTGCCACCTCAGTTCTGTCTCCTCCCTGATTCTGGTGGAAGAGGCGAGAAAAAAGGGGCGCCGTATCAGCTGTGCTGCAACTCCTCACCACCTCCTGCTCAACAGTGAGAATGCTTCTGACCATTTCTTGTATGCTAAGATGAATCCCCCCTTGCGTAGCGAAGCCGAGCGTGAGGCGCTTTTCAGCGCCCTGCTTGCAGGTAGGATCGATTGGATCGAGACCGACCATGCCCCGCATACACTCGCAGACAAGGAGGGTGGGGCCAGTGGGATCCCCGGTTTCAGCGGCTTGCTTCTTCTGGTAAAGAGGCTTTATGAGGTAGGGTGTCCTCTCCCTCTTATGCGCTCGCTCTTGGGAGAGCGGGTCCAACAGGTGTTTGGACTTGAAGAGAGAGAGGTGTTCATACCCCCCTTCGACGGTTTAGATCAGAGTTCTTTATTTTCGGCAAAAGCATATCCGTTCGACTCTTTTTCAATCCTCCGTTGATCTCTATTGAGGTTTTTGCGAGGCATGCTATACTACTGCAACCCGGAGGCGAGGCACCTTGATAGATTTACGAAAACACTCCAGCAGACATCTGGAGACCAAACTGGTCCTTCCTATACCAGAAACGCATAAGTACGAACGCGAAATTCATTATTACCTCTTTTCCCCTCCCCAACTTTATGTGAACAAGAGCACCTACTCCGAAGAGAGGATGTTGCATAAATTCCAGAGCCATGGAAGGTACTCCTCCCCTGAGCTCACACTGGAGGAGTTGCTTGACGAGGACAATCTGATCAGTCCCCTGACCTTGCTCAAAAGGTATACGGAGAGTCTGCATAAGGACATAGCTTCAGTGTCGGAGCGCACGGTCATCCATGAGCTTCAGACTGTTGCCAACGCAGTAAGGCATGAGAATAAGGCAGCGTTGCAGGATTGCAAGGATATGGCCAGGCTGGGTATGAAGACAGACCTTAATTCAACTCTAGAGGATTGGTACAGGAACACCCTGGTCATCCAGGATACGATACGCGGCATGCTGGAGGCGATGCGGGGGAAACTTGCAGAGGAAGACCGCCTGCTCGTTGCCTATCTTTGGGCTGATGAGGCGGTGAGCCTGCTCAATGAGAAGCAGGCCATCGACCTGTATATGGCGTGTTCCCATCTGGGTGAGGAGCTTCATGACATTCTGGCCCTCTTGCTCTCCTTTTCCCGTGATGAGGCAGAATACCGCAATCACCAGAACTATGTGAGCGGAGGTGATAATCCCGAGCTTATCCAATACAGGAAAGCTGCACTCAAGAAGTGGACCCAGTCCGCCCTCTATCTGGTTCCTCAGGTATCCCGTTGGCCGATGAGGGTCTCACAGATACTTGCAGGTACAGCTGCAGCCGTTGCTATGGCCTTTGCGACCTTCGCATCCATCTTTGCGGAGAAGACATATCTTAAGAACAGCACCCAATGGGTACTGATCGTCATTATTGCATATGTGTTTAAGGATAGGATTAAGGAGTGGCTCCGCACATTTTTCAACGCGGTCCTGCCGAAAATGATGGCTGATGAGATATCTTCGTTCCTCTCGCCCAAAAGCAACTCAAAAATCTGCTCAAGCCGGATAAGGCTCCATTATGAACAGGCAAAGGATCTCCCGGCCAAAATCAAGGAAATCCGCATGGACAAGACAAACCCCTTCAAGGATATGCTGCCTGAGGAGAATGTCCTGCACTATGTGCGCAACCTGGTTATGCATCCCCTGACCAACCATAAGATAGAACGGGAAAAGTTTCCCAGGGAAAACAACTTTACCCTGGTGACCCGCATACGTCTCGATGACTTTCTCAAGGAGATGGATGATCCTAAGGATATTGTCTTTAGGATGGATCCTAATGCCGACGAACTCGACCAGCTCAACAGCGAGCGGGTCTATCATCTGCATCTGGTCATCCGTGAGTTGTCAGCCAAGGAGTCCCTTGATATCTACAGCCACTATACCATAGTCCTGAACAAGGCGGGAATCGTCAGGATCGAACAGATGAACGATGCCTAAAGGCCAATCTTTTCCTGTGATTCCCGCATGGCATCCACAGTCATCTGGATGATGGTGTTGATCTCCATATCCAGCATGGACGCTCCCCGGGTGATGATGTCCCGGTTCACGCCGGCGGCAAAACCTTTTGATGCCCATTTCTTCTTGACCGATTTCACGCTCATCCCTTGCATCCTTTCAGGTCTCATCAGCGCCGTGGCGTAAATGAGTCCGGTGAGTTCATCTATCGTGAAGAGGACCTTTTCCATCCTATGGGTGGGTTCTATGTCGCTGCAGATGCCCCAGCCATGGCTGCACACCGAATTGATGAATGCCTGGTCTGCACCAATTTCCTTCAAGAGAGAAGGGGCCTTCGCGCAGTGTTCCTCTGGAAAGCTGCCATAATCGACATCATGCAGCAGACCTACCAGAGACCAGTAAGTCTCATCTTCTCCAAAGTGGTTTGCAAATTTCCTCATGGTCTCTTCGACACAGTAGGCGTGCAGTATCAAAGCCTCGTTGGTATTGTATTTCTTCAGCAATTGCAGTGCTTCATCTCTGTTGAACATCTGTTTCCTCCTGATTATGAGTATATTTTTTTTATTCCTGTTAGGGAAGGGTTAAAATAAACGGTCTGTTTTGCCGTATCCCCCTTTATTATTTTTTAACAGGTATGGTAGGATGGACTGGTATTTCCAGTATTGGAAAGTATTCTGTAAGAGGAGGAGGATCCCATGTCTGTTTCAGACGAAGGTGGCAGTATAACACCCCTGCCCAGTCATTTATCCTGGGCGTCCTCTTTTCCTGTGTTCTGAACCTGTTTTGGGTTTGTTCCTATGGATTACTGAGGTACGCCTTACCAACCAATCCACGGAGAACATATGATTACCATAAGAAACAATGTAGTGAGCACCAATCCAGGTGACACACCAGTAGAGGCATCCTACACCTGGGTGGATGCCCGTAATATCAACCGGGACGATATAACCCTGCTGGAAGAGCAGTACAACATCTCCAGCGAACTGCTTGCAGACATCATGGACCAGGATGAACAGGCCCGCATTGAACGCGAGGACGACTTTGTCGCTCTCATCGTACGTTTGCCGGCTCTCGCTGACGAAAGCAAGGGTATCAACCAGTACGCAGTCCCTTTGGGCATCGTACTGTACAAGGATACGGTCATCACCATCTGCCAGGGTGACAGCATCGTGCTTGAGGATTTTTCCAAGAACCGGTTCCGTCAGTACCCCGTACAGACCAAGGAAGGATTTGTCATCAGCATCCTGGGACGTGCAACCATGGTCTACATCCGCCTGCTTAAGTATATCAACAGGCAGAAGTCGCAGGTGGAGGAGCAGTTGCAGAAAAGCATCATGAACTATGAGCTGATCCAGTTGTTGCAGATCCAGAAGTCCTTGGTATATTTTTCCACAAGCCTGAGTACCAACGAGGCTTTGATGGAGAAGCTGCTGAAAATTTCCTATTTCAAGTTCTCTTCTGAAGAGGAGAGGGACTTTCTGGAAGATACCATCACCGACAACAAGCAGGCCATCGAGATGGCCAACATCTACACCACTATCCTTACCGGTACGATGGATGCCTTTGCCTCTGTAATCGGCAACAATATGAACGTCATCATGAAAAGGCTCACCATCATCTCCATAGCCCTGATGTTTCCTACCCTTATTGTCAGTTTCTACGGTATGAATATCGAACTGCCCTATATGCACCAACCATATGCATGGATCGGGGCTCTGACACTCTGTTGTCTAAGCGCATTCTTCGGTGGCTGGATGCTCTCTGACCGGCGCAATCAGCGCCTCGTACAGCGTTCGGTACAGGCCAAACGGATAAAAGAGAAGAAACCCAAGAATAAAAAACGAAAAAAAATATCCTTACATGATTGATTAACCTGTTTTTCCGGTGGTAATATCTCTCCCTGTCGGGAGAAAAAGATGGGTGGGATCGAAGAGATATGTACAGCTTTCAGTGGAACGTATGCAGGGGAAGGCATGGCCTTGCTTGCCGGACTGTATGAACAGATTGAGCGAGAGACAACCCTGTTCTGCACAGAATATGCCATCGCTTGTGGAAACGGATGTGGCTCGTGCTGCGAACATTTCATGCCGGACATCACCGCCTTGGAAGCGAGGCTCGTCGCAGCATACCTGCTCCTTCTCAAGAAGGACGCTCATCTGGTCGATTCGATGGCCGATGCCCGCAAGAACACCTCAGGGCCTTGTCCTCTCTATAGTGCTGAATCTCCCTTTCACTGTAGCGTCTATCCTGTCAGGCCTCTGATCTGCCGCCTCTTCGGTGCGTGTGCTAGCGGGGACAAGGAGGGTAATGGCGTCTTCCGCCGTTGTCGTTACAACAGGGAAGAGACCATGCCCCTGCACCTCACTTTTGGTCCTGAAGTTGTCGTGATGCAAGACTATTCGTATGCACTGCGTGCTCTGGACAGCAGTGCGGCCAAGGTTGCCTTGCTCCCCGATGCCATCCTTGAGCAGATGGAGCAGCTAAGCTTTTTGGCAGCTATGGTCGAGAAGGGTGGAAACACCAATCCTGACGACAGCCCGACTCCTCAGGCGAGCTAGCGTATCACCCTGATGAGGTAGCCGTTGAGGTATTCCGATTCGGGGAAAGACAAGCGAATAGGGTGGTCCTCTGCCTGCAGCAAGGTTTTAAGTATCTGGATCTCTACCCCTGCATCCTCGGCGCTCCAAGCTAGGATTGTCCGTAGCATCTCACTGGATATCGCCTCTGAATTGGAGAATGTGGCAATGATGCCTTCATTCTTTATCTTCTCCATGGCGAGTCTGTTCAAGTCCTTGCAATCCTGGGCCGCCTTGTCTGCCTGGGATTTTTTCTGGGCAAGTTTAGGGGGGTCGAGAATGATGACATCATACTTGTTCTTCTCAATGATCCTCATCTGCCTGAAAATATCCGCCTTGATGATGTTTACCCTCTCTCTGCTCCCCTTGGGGATGATGTCTGCATCCTGGTTGATGTGGACATGGGCCAGACTCTGCTTAAGGGAGGTGGAACTGCTGTCGATGAGGTCTACCCATGCTGCACCGCTACGCAGGGCATGCAGGGTAAAGGCTCCGGTATGGGAGCATCCGTCCAGGACGACGGCATCCTTGCAGTAGGGCTCGATGGCCGTACGGTTATCCCTTTGCCCACAGTAGAACTTACCCGTTTTCCCTTTGCCCGGGACTACCTCATACAAGAGGCCGTCTTCACGGAATCTAATGGGCGGCAGTCGCTTGCTCGGGGTGAAATATCCGCCATTCTGATAGAAAAGCACTGTTTCGCTGAGTCCTTCGACCGCACAAAAGGCCGGGTCTGTGTTGACGATGATCATTGCAGGTTGTAAAAGTCTCTCAAGCGTGGAGACGATAAGGTCCTTATGGTCCCAAGCTACCCTTGCACTGATATCGATGCGGATAAGCGTTCCATACACATCAGCTACAAGACCGGGAAGCATGTCCGCCTCACCGAAAATTATGCGGAAGGCGGTTGTTGGGGTGCTTTTGTCCCTGAAAAAAAAGCTTCGCCTGAGCACGCTTGCTGTGATGGTCCTTGCCCACCACTTGTCATTGACCTCTTCATCTTCCTTCCAGCTGAGAAGCCTGAGGGGAATATGACTTTTGGGATCGTACCAGCCCCAGGCAATGAAGGAGCCATCATGTGTTACACTCTTTGCAATCCCCACTTCATCCTTATTGGCAATCGAGTCTATCGCACCGGAGAAAACCCATGGGTGGTGACGTAAGAGTTGTTTTTCCTTTCCATCTTTAATTGTAATTGTTTGCATGGTTTAACAGTAGCGGAACGCCGGAGTTTTGTCAAAACGTTTATTGACTTGTACCTCTTCGATGTCCGATAATGGCATTATGCAGAAAAAAACAGTGCAGGCTATCCTGTTTGATCTAGATGGAACGCTTGTCGATACGATAGAAGACATACAAAATGCCCTGAACAGGGCCCTTGAACTTGAAGGTTTATCTCCTTTGGATGCTCAGATGACACAAAAGGTTGTAGGCAGGGGCTTGAGAAATGCTTTGATGGGAGCTGTAGAACTCAAGGGAAAAAACCTTCCCTCCGATCAGATCGACCGGATGTATGCTGCGATGATGGAGTATTATCGCGAGAACCCTTGTGTCAAAAGCAAGCCGTATGAAGGGATTCTTCCCCTGTTGGAAGGCCTGGATCGTCAAGAGATTCCTATCGCAGTGTTTTCCAATAAGGAGGACGGGCTGACAGGAAAGGTTGTCCGCACCCTGTTTCCCCATATCCGGTTTGCCTGGGTGAGGGGGATGCGAAATGACTTCCCAAGGAAGCCGGATAGGGCAGGTATTCTGTATTTTGCAAATAAAGAGCAACTTCCTGTTGAAAATTTGCTCTATGTAGGTGATTCTGAAGTTGACTATCAGACAGCAGTGAATGCTGGTTGCCAACATATTCTGGTATCGTGGGGATTCAGACCAAGAGAGGACCTAGCCATGCTGAGTGCATCCAACCTGGTGGATTCAGTAGAGGAGCTACAGGAGGCTATCAATGACCTACAATGAAAAAGACCTGAGAATTAAAGCTGAAGCTTACATCCGAAGCGAACAGGAGAGTGCTTTTCGCCAGGAAGTGGAGTTGGAACTTGCAAATGAGAACTGGGAGGGCCTGTACGACAGGTTCTATACCAGCCTCTCCTTTGGGACTGCAGGGCTCAGGGGGATTCTTGGCGGGGGAACCAACAGGATGAATACCTTCATCATACGCAAGGTCACCCAAGGCTTGAGCGACTACCTCAACGAGGAGTCCAGCAATCCCTCTGTGGCCATAGCCTACGATAGTCGTCACTACAGCGAGCAATTCGCCATGGAAGCCTCGCTGGTACTTGCTGCCAATGGTATTTCCGTATTCCTGTACAATACGCTGCATCCGGTCCCGATGCTGAGCTTTGCTGTTCGCTATCTCAATACCACCGCAGGAATCGTCATTACCGCAAGCCATAACCCTTCCCAATACAATGGGTATAAGGTCTATTGGCGTTCAGGGGGGCAGGTAACCCCTCCTCATGATTTCAGCATCGCAGAACGCGCGAATTCGGTTAGGGTCGAGGATATCCAGAGCATCAGCGAACAGAGTGCCCGCTCCAAAGGGTTGTTGGTCCCGGTTCCCGATAAGGTGGACCAGGCCTACTATGCAATGGTGCTCGCATCCCTGAAGAGGCCATCCCTCGTCTATGGAAGCCCCATAACAGTAGCCTATACTCCTTTGCACGGGACAGGGAATGTCCCCATCCGGCATCTTCTGAAAGAGGTGGGCATCAAGTGTGTGGTCGTACCGGAGCAGGAACAGCCCGATGGCTCCTTTCCCACAGTGAGCCTTCCCAATCCTGAGAGTGCTGATGCAATGAAAATGGTGCTCGATCTGGCAAAGAAGAGCAAAGCCGACATTGTATTGGGTACTGATCCCGATGCCGATCGTCTGGGCATAGCGATACCGGTGACCCCTCAGAAGGATGCATACCAGCTTTTGAGTGGTAATCAGATAGCTGTGTTGCTGTGTGACTACCTGGTCAACGCATCTGAGGGTGAGAAGAGGCCTGTATGTGTGAAAAGCCTGGTCACGACCGACCTTGTCAGACAGATTGTGGAGGACCATGGAGGCAGATGTAAGGATGTCCTGACCGGTTTCAAATACATAGCAGAGGAGATTGCAGCTCTGGAGAAGAGTGAGGAGGAGTATTTCCTCTTTGGATGTGAAGAGAGCTATGGCTATCTTACCGTCCCCTCAGTCAGGGATAAGGACGCTGTAAGTTCAGCCCTGGTAGCTGTAGAGATGATGAGCTACTATGCTACGCGCGGGCTGACCTTGCAACAGCGCCTCGATGCCATCTATGATGAATATGGGTATAGCACTGAGGTGGTCTTTGCCCGTGACTATGAAGGTTCTGCTGGTAAGCGGAAGATGGAACAGATCATGGCCTCTTTGAGAGATCTCAAGGCTGAAGATGTTCTGGGAAGCAAGACGCTTCTTTCCACCAAGGACTTGCTTGCTGGCAAGGATACAGGTTTTCCTCCTTCAGATGTCCTGATCATGCATTTCACCTCTGGAGAGAAACTGGTGGTTCGTCCCAGCGGGACAGAACCAAAAATCAAATACTACCTCTTTGTCAAAGCGGAAAAAGGGGGTAGGCAGGAACTGGAAGAATCCCTTCCGGACCTTGTAGAAATGTTTAAGGCGGCCCTATAGATGATAACTTGCTATGCACTGCTCAGGAAAGTCGGAGCGAACCTCTATCTCAGCCCTTATCTGAAGACGGATAAGGTAACCCTGCTGGACGCTGACACCCCGGTGGTGCTCAAGAGTAGCGGTATGCTGACAAAGAATCAGAAGGATGAAGCTTCCTTTGCACTCTATCGGGCAATAGATTTTTCTGTCGATCGATGGATCCAGGACAAACAGTATGTCCCGAGGCTCCTTATATGCGCAGTAGTCTTTTTAGTCACGTATTTTTTCATGTCGCTCGCTATTCGCGATCCGCTGCCGATGATCGACGAGATACTCGTCTCTTCAGGGCTGAGCATATTTTGCTGGGTAGCCTTGGCCAGACGTGATACCCGTTCCTCTCTCGCCCTGCAGAGAAGGTACGAACTCAAGGGGAAGGCGGGAAGTCCGGACTATCAGGAACAGGAGGGCATCTTTGCCTTGGAGTCATTCCTTCAGGATGTTTCGAATCTGGACATGCAGGATCTCAGTGACGCTATCTGCCTGGTTGAGAAGAAAGAGTTTACATTGCTACCTGAAGGACAGAGGGGGCCTTGGGCTGAGGAGTTCCTCGAACTGTTGCTTCTGCACTTGAAGGTGAGACAGAAGAACCTCTGGCGTATGGTGCGTAGGGTACGCGCTGTCAGGGAGTCCCGGAAGCCGAACTTGAGACTTTCCCAGCGCCTGTTCCATCTCAGCATGCAACAGAGGATCGATCTCCCCTTGATAGCCCTTGCCGTACTGCTTTCAGAACAGGTGAACTGAAGCAAAACGACCGCGTCCCTGCCTTAGGAGGCATGCGTGGTCGTTTTTGGGTGCGTCTCGGTATCATCACAGCAGTTCCCCTGTTGTTTTTTCTCGCTGCAACGGAGAGTTCCCTGCTGGGTTATCCCCTTCTTGTAGCAGTGATATTGCTTGTTTCTGGTTTTTCCCTCCACTGCTTGGGGATTTTTTTTTACAACAAGAATATACAAATAACAATTATTAAGATTTCAACCCTCTGTTTTTTTTGTTACACCCTCTTCGGATGGGCAGCGGCAGGTACACAGGTGGAGATGGCTTTCGAACATACGCGCATAACAGAGGTGGAGGGGTCCCTTGGTGAGGACTCCCTGCTTTGCAAAAGTGGCAAGCAACTGTTGCGTTTGCGTTTGGCTTCCTGTGGGACAGGGGATGAGGCGAAGGGGAGTGCTGAAGGGGTATTGACCGCCCTGGTGAAGGTGGATGAGGTTATGGTGAGCGGGAGCAGGGTCCTGATGCAAGGGAAATTTGCCCCTGATGGTTCGTTGTTCTTTGCCGATACCCTGCAGGTTCTCTCAATCTCCAGATATAGAGCTTTCAGACGTAAGCTCCTCTCGCTGGCAGAGAGGCGTTTTACTGTGGTGCTGAAAGACGAACAGAGCCGTTCCCTTGCTATGATGCTTCTGCTGGGAAGGAGCAGCGACAGCGCCTTTCCACTGAAGGAGATGAGTCTGAAGAGCGGATGTGCCCACCTGCTAGCCCTTTCAGGTATGCATCTGCAGTTTTTCATTGCTCTGCTCTCGAGTGCGCTGATCCCCCTGTTTGGCAAGAGGAGAGGGAGGTCTGTTTCGGTAATCCTGGCGCTTTTTTATGTCTTGCTGGTGGGGCCCAAACCCTCTTTGGTGCGAGCTATGGGGATGGCTGTACTCTCCTTGTTCCTGAAGGGTGCGATGGCCTCGTACTACTCTTTTCTTGCGGCAGCAACTATCCAGACGTTCCTATTTCCCTCTGCCGTTACAAGTATGGGAAGTCTCCTGAGTTATGCGGCCTATGGGGGGCTCTTGTGCAACACCCTCTTCGCCTTTTATCGCCCCAAGGTTTTTGAGCCGTTTATCGCTTCCGCCTTTGCCATACTCTTTACTGCAATCCCTACCCTGGTGATTTGGGGAACATGGCAGATAGGAGCGTTGGTTGTGGCTCCTTTTGCCTCACTTTTGATGTTTTCCCTAATGGGGTGCTCCCTGCTAGCCTTTGTAGGCGGTCAGGTTTTCGCACCTCTGGTAGTAACTCTCCAATGGTTGCTCCAGACTGTTTTAGGATTTGGCAGCATCCTTTTAGGTGGCGCCCTCTCCCTAGGTGGTTTCGGTCTCTATCTCTTTCTTGTGTTGACGCTCCTTGCCTCAATTGGCTATGCTGAACGGGCTTTGCAAAAAAGAAGGAGAGACTCCTATGAGTTGGAAATTCGCTTACGATTCACCGAAGGCCATTCAGAGCCTGCTCGACAAGGAAGGGCTCGCCTTGAGCAAGAAATTTGGACAGAATTTTCTGATTAGCCGTCATGTTCGTGAGAATATTGTAAAGGAACTTACCCTTGATCCTCCGATGAAGGTCTGGGAAGTGGGCCCTGGCATCGGGTCACTGACCGCCCATCTTCTGGAAGCGGGTTGCGCTGTAACAGCCTTTGAGATAGACCACGGATTTTGTCGCATCCTCAGCGAGCAGGCTTTTGGTGATGATGAGAACTTTCGCCTTATCGAAGGGGATGCCCTGAAAACATGGGAGAAGGTTTGGAAAGAGGACGGTACTCCTGAGAGGATTTGTGGCAATCTTCCCTATAATGTGGGCTCTGTTGTCATTGCAAAGTTACTTGAAGCGGGGTGTCTCCCGCCCAAAATGGTCTATACCTTGCAGACCGAGGTCGCCTTGCGTCTTAGTGCAAAGCCTGGGGAGAAGGCCTGGTCATCCTTCAGTCTGCTCGCTCAGATGGATTATGTGGTGAAGAGCGTCTTCAACATCAGCGGCAGCAGTTTCTTTCCCGAACCCAATGTCAGCAGTACTGTCATCACGATGGAGAAGCGCGATACCCCTCTGGTAGACCCGGCTCTCCGGACGGTCTTTCTCATGGTTGTACGCGACCTTTTTGCCCAAAGGAGAAAGACCATAAAGAACAACCTCTTGGGAGGAAAGACCGGATCGCTTGTTGGAAAGGATGGGGTCGCCCTTATCCTGGAACAGAGCGGAGTCGCTGCAGGATTGCGGGCGGAACAGCTGGGATGGGCCCAGTTCATCTCGATCAGTGAGGCTGTTGCCAACTCCTGAGCCAGGAGCCTTTCTTGTAACTGTACAGACAGATTACCCCTCTGAGCATGAGGTCGCTCATCATGGCTAGCCAGACTGCCGCCAGACCAAGACTCGTCAGCCTGAGCAGTATCCAGGCTAGGGGCAGACGCAGAAGCCACATCCCGACAAGTGAGATGAGAAACGGCCCTTTTGTATCCCCACCCCCTCTCATAACGCCGAAGACAAGGATTGAGAGGCCGAATGCCGGTTGTGCAAAAGCCTCTATTCTCAACACCTGTGCCCCCAGGATTATGACAGGCTCCACCCGGGTAAAGAGCATCATAAGAAATGGGGCAAACAGATATAACACCAGACCCATCAGACTCATCATCACCGTACCCCAGAGTACGCAGAGGTTGGCGTAGCGCTTGGCTAGGACCTTGTCTTCCCTCCCCAGGGACTGGGCCACCAAGGTTGTTGCGGCGGTGGAAAAGCCCGAGGCTGGCAGGTAGGTTATCGACTCGGCGCTGATGGCCAAGAAATGGGCTGCAAGGGCTGTGGTTCCCAGGGCTCCGACCATCTTTGTGAGGGCTATTTGCCCAAAGGAGAGTGTGGATCGTTCCAAGGCGATGGGAACTCCCAGCTTAAGGGCCTGTTTCTGGATTTGTCCGTCAAATGCCCATCGCTGTCTGAATGAAATTCTTATCTTATGGTTGCCCTTGAAAAGGACAAGCAGCAAGAGGATTGCTGTCAGGGAACAAGCAAGAGTGGTGGCCATAGCCGCACCGCTGACCCCAAGGCCGAGACCGGGCAACAGCAGCCTCCCTATCCGTATGGAGGGGAATATAAAGAAGAGATTGAAAAGGATGTTACAAGCATTGTTGAAGGCGTTTAGGTAGAGAGGCCGCTTGGTGTCCCCGCTGAGACGCAAGAGGGTGCTGACTGTAATCATCAGCAGGTTGGGTACATACCCCAAAGCGATGATAAAGAGATACCTCTGCGACAAGGGTCTTACAGCTTCCTCTGCCCCTATCCAAGAGGGAAGGATGCGTGAAATCTGCATGAAAATCAGAGCGAGAAAGAGCCCGAATCCCATTGCAGTTAGCAATGCCTGACGAACGACAAGCTTCGCACGATCCTGTTTTCCCGCTCCAAGATCTCTTGCCATCAGGACACCGAACCCTAGGGCTAGGGCGTTCATCCAACCGTTCACCAGCCAGATAGTCGAGCTGGTAACCGAGATGGCTGCCGTGGCCTGCTCGCCCAAGGCGCCTACCATTGCAGAGTCCGCAAATGTTACGGTGACTTGAAGGATCTGTTCGACGATGGTCGGCCAGGCCAAGGCCCAGATAATGGTCCCTGGAGAGAGGGTGGGGTCGAATAGGTCAAGTGGTCTTTTGGAAAGGCCCATGGTTGGCAAGCTCCTTGGAAATGCGCACATACTAACAAATACTCAAGACAATATATAGCAAAGGGCCCTTGCGGGCCCTAACAAAATTTAGGAATTCATTTGTCTCAGATACTTGCTGCCTGGGCGAGGGTAATCGAAGAGGTGATTATGATGTCCTCGATCGAACAGCCTCGAGAAAGGTCGCTGATAGGTTTGGCGAATCCCTGAAGGATAGGTCCATATGCCTCAGCTCCTGCGAGTCTCTGCACCAGTTTGTATCCGATGTTTCCAGCTTGCAGGTCTGGGAAGATAAGAGTGTTTGCAGAACCTGCAACCTTTGAGTCGGGAGCTTTGCTCTTGGCTACGCTTCCGATGATGGCCGCATCAAGCTGCAGCTCGCCGTCGACTGCAAGCTCGGGTAGCTTGGCCTTGATGAGTTCTGTTGCCTTTACCACCTTGTCCACCAGGTCTCCCTTGGCAGAGCCCTTAGTCGAATAGGAGAGCATCGCCACCTTGGGTTCAGCTTGCAAGAATGTCTTGCAGGAGAGTGCTGAGGCTTCTGCAATTTCAGCAAGCTGTTCGGCTGTGGGGTTGGGAATGGTGGCACAGTCGGCAAATATGAAGGAGCCGTTTGCGCCAAGATCTGTCTTGTCTGTCGCCATCACAAAGCAAGAGGAGGCGAATTTGATCCCCGGTTTGCATTTGATGATGTTGAACGCTGCAACCAGCACACTGCCGGTGGTGTTTTCAGCTCCGGCTACCATAGCATCGGCCTTGCCCAGACGAACCATCATGGCTGCCCAACGTAAGGGGTCTGCAATCCCTTCAAAAGCCTCTTCTTCTGTCATTCCCTTATGTTTTCTCAGCTCATAGTAGGCACGTCCGAAGCTTTTCCTGTCGGCATTGGTAAGCGGATCTTCCAGGATGATTCCATCCAGTGAGGTCCCTACTGCTTCAGCAGCTTTTCTAATGGCATCTTCTTGTCCTACCAAGGTGACTGATTTGGCAATCTTCTCGTCAATTATCTTTCGTGCGGCTTGGATAGTGCGGCTCTCTGTTCCCTCCGCAAGTACAAGATTCTTGTTGGCCTCAATGGCTTGGGCCTTCATTTTTTCAGCAAACGTCATGGTCATGCTCCTTGACTGTAAATGTATTGATATCTTCCTTAGGATACCACGATTGCCCGGGTTGTGAAAGTACAAGCAAAGACTGGGTTTGGCATCCCGGATATGGTATTCTAAAGACCGTATGCACATCCGAGTCTTGTTATTCGTCATGATCGGGATAACTGCAATTGGTTCAAATCTCTTCGGTGGACTGAGCGCGGAGATCCAACAGGCCTGCTCATTGAACTTGAGCCAGCTCAGCGCCCTAATGAGTCTGAGTCAGGTGGGTACTTTAATCTCGTTCATGCTGCTTCCTTTTCTGGTTAAGCGCTTGGGTCCCTATCTGCTGATGATCGTAGGAATTCTCGGTGCGGCTTTGGGACTCTTGGGAATGGGCCTCTCCCGTAGCGCGCTCTCCTTAACTGTCTTCTTTCTCGTGCAAGCTTGGCTAGGGTATTTCTATGGCACTAACAGCTTTAGTGTTCTGGTTCTTTCCGACCCCGAAAGAAAAAAGACAAACATTCCCTTGATGCATCTTATCTGGAGTCTGGCGAGTATCGTTGCGGGTTTTTATATCTCTCTCGTCAAGGGAGAGCGATGGTATCTTGGATACTATCAGGTAGCCGGTGTCTATCTGGTGATGTGCATCATCTTTGTCGCCTATATTCCAAGGGCGAAAAAGATGCCCCAACTATTCAGCAATAAGGGCGTCAGCGGTTCCTTCCTCCAGAGTTTTTCCCTTCTGAGGCAGAAAAGTTTCAGATTCTTTTTCCTCTACCTCATCCTTTTCAATGCTGTCGAATACTGTTGCACTGTCTATCCTTTGCTCTATCTGCAACAAAACAGGGGAGCTAGTGCCACCCAGGTAGGGTTTTCCCTGTCATTGCTTTTTGCCGGCAGTACTGCCAGCAGGTTCCTGGTCATACCTCTTGCCAACAGGGCGAAGAATCCTTTGCCTCTGTTGCTCTCCCTGACGATCTTGGGTATCTTCTCAGCGGCCCTGTTGGTAGCCGCTCCGACCCTCTTCCTTGCGTTTGTCGCAATGGTCCTCCTGGGATTTTCCTTTGGAGCTCTCAATCCTGCGGCGCAATTGCTTGAGGTTCATACCTGGCCCCATGATATGACTCAGATAGCGAACATGCACTCAGTGAGTATGGTTTTTGGGCGGCTTACCCTGCCGGCTCTCATTGGAGTTGTAAGTTTGCGTTACACCTTGCGTGGCGGGCTTTTGGTACTTGTTTTCAGCATGGCCATCGCTTTGGCCTCCTTGCTGCTCTTTATCCGTTCAACCTCACGTTCTTGCTAGCAATGCTCATATTCTGTACAATGCCGGCAATGAATACTTCTATAAAGATTGGTGTATACGGCCTGGGTCGTTTTGGCTCTTTTTGGGCAAGGGAACTCGCTAGACATGGTTACCAGGTCTATGGATATGGGCGCTCTGCCAAACAGGCTCCAGAGGGTGTGTCGCTCGTATCCGAGGACGACGTCCTCGACTGCGACGTGCTTTTTTACTGTGTCGCTATCAGTGCCTTTGAAGAGGTGCTGAAGCGAACAGCTCCTAGGATCACAGCCAAAACCCTGGTGATGGATACCTGTTCGGTCAAGCTTTATCCAGCGAAGCTCATGCGCGAACATCTTGGTGCGGATGTCCCTTGTATTGCCACCCACCCAATGTTCGGTCCTGACTCAGGCAAGGATGGGATCACCGGCTTGCCTCTGGTTATCTGTGCAGTCAATGCTCATGACAGTGTTGTCCAGCAGTGGGTTGAGGAGTTTGCACGCTGGGGCCTCCAAGTACACCGGATGAGTTGTGACCAACATGACCGTGAGGCGGCATGGTCTCAGGGAATAACCCACTTTGTGGGGAGGACCCTGTCTGAACTCTCCCTTGGGGAGACCCAATTGGCCACTACAGGCTACCGTAGCCTCACCTCCATAGTGGAGCAGACCTGTAACGATCCGCTTCAGCTATTTTATGATTTGCAAAGATACAATCCCTACGCCAGACAGATGCGTATGGGGCTCAAGGGTGCTGTCGATACGATAATGCAGACCTTGAAAGACCAGGAGGGTGGATTTTGAACGTTTGTGTATATACCTTGGGCTGTCGGCTTAACCAGTGCGAAAGTGAAGCTATCGCTGACTCCTTCTCCCAAGAGGGGTTTACCATAGTAGGTGAGCGTGAACAGGCCGATCTTTATATAGTGAATACTTGTACGGTCACTTCAAAGGCAGAGCAGAAAGCCCGCAGGATGATCCGTAAGTTCGCATCTTCAGCCCCTACCTTGGCCACGGGGTGTTATGCCCAGGTCAATGAGGAGGAGCTCAAGACCCTCTCCGATCAGGTGATCGTGGTCCCTCTTGAGAAGAAGGCCCATCTTTTGAAGTTGGCAAAACATCTGAAAGCCTCGCTTGTCGCAGGGTTTGACTTGAAAAGTGGTTGTCTCTCCTTCAGCGATGGGACTGCTTCCGTCTTTGATTATGATGCCGCCTCATTTTCCTATCATAGCCGTGCGTACCTGAAGGTGCAGGATGGCTGTGACAATGAGTGCTCCTACTGCAGGGTGCACATTGCCAGGGGAAAGGCGGTCTCCCTTGAGAGTGCCACTGTGGTGGAGAGGGCCTTGGCCCTGGAGGCTGCCGGTTTCAGCGAGATCATGTTGACCGGAGTCAACCTCACCATGTATGACCATACCAGGGAAGGCTTGGGAGGTCTTCTTGAAAAGTTGCTTGCCTCTTTAGGGGGCGGTATCCGCTTGCGACTTAGCTCCCTGGAACCTGACCATATTGATGACAGGTTGCTCAAGGCTCTCGCTGACCCTAGGATGCAACCGCACTTTCATATCCCGGTGCAGAGTGCCAGCAACAAGGTATTGGCTAGGGTCAACCGTCACTATGATATTGAAGGGCTCTCTACCATCCTCGACCGTTTGCGTGAAGCCAAGGACGATCCTTTCATCGCTGGTGATGTCATCACCGGCCTCCCCGGTGAGGGGGAAGAGGAGTTCGAGGCGACTTTCCGATATTTCCAGGACCAGAAGTTTGCCCAGATGCATGTGTTTCCCTTCTCGCCCCGCCCTGACACCCCTTTGTTCAAGGCTAAGGATAGAGTGGCGGAGAGCGTGCGTGACGAACGGGCAAAGAGGCTCAGGGACCTTTCCGACGAACTCTTCCGTGCGTATGTGAAACGGCAAAGCGGTAAGGAAACAGAGGTGGTTCTGCAGAATCGCAAGGGTGGGGCATGGTATGGCCTTACTGGCAACTACCTTGAAGTGAAACTCCTCAATGCTCCCTTGTTTGCACGTGAAGGGCTTCTGGTGCAGGGACATTTCGCACCGTATGACGAGAAGGGAGGGAAACCTCTCGTCCTATGCCATGCTTAAGCTTTTTGAGACCGAGAGGCTCTGTGCCTTCGTTGTGGATGAATCGTCTGCACGGCAGCTATTTGCCTATGAGATGGAGAACAGAGAGTGTTTTGACCAGTACGCACCGCAGCGCAACGCCAGCTACTATACACTGGCCAACTTCCAACATATCTGTGACAAGCAGGTGTCTCTCTATGAACAGAGGCGAAAGCTGCCCCTGGTTTTTTCCAGAAAAGGCTACTCTGCCATTGTTGCCCAGGTCTATCTGAGCGAGATCACCTACGGTGCCTCCTACAGTGCACGCATAGGGTACAGCACTGCCAAAAGGTGGCAGAGGCAGGGGTTTGGTAGTGAGGCGGTGAAGGCTGTGGTGGAGTATGGGTTTGAGAAGCTTAAGCTTCACAGGCTCGAGGCGACCATCATGATAAAAAACCAGGCTAGCCTTGAGTTTGCAACCTCATTGGGATTTGTCCAAGAGGGGATAAGCCGGGAGTATTTGCTTGTGCAGGGAAGGTGGGAGGATTACTACCAGCTGGCGCTGCTCAACGAGCAGCACCCGCTAGGTACAAAAGGCTAACGCCTGCGTCCGTTCAGTTCCCTGAAGGTGAGCTTGGGTTCCTGGATTACGGCCATGGTGTCAGCAGCCACATCTTCCTTGATCCAGACGTTGGATCCGATGATGGCGTTCTTTCCTATGGTGATGTCTCCCAAGATAGTAGCGTTTGAGTAGATGGTGACATTGTCCTCAATGGTGGGATGTCTTCGGGCCCCTCTGATAAGCTCACCACAGGCATCCTTGGGAAAACTTAGTGCTCCCAAAGTGACTCCCTGGTAAATCTTCACATTGTCCCCGATGACTGCAGTCTCCCCGATCACCACTCCCGTACCATGGTCGATGAAGAATGACTTTCCAATTTGTGCGCCCGGATGGATGTCTATTCCTGTTTCCTTGTGCGCATACTCGTTAAGCATGCGTGGGATGAGGGGAACTTCCATCCTGAACAGTTCATGGGCGATACGGTGGATGACCAAGGTCTTCATATAGGGGTAGGAGAGGATCACTTCCCGAATATTCCTTGCTGCGGGGTCCCCTTCAAATCCTGCCTTCGCATCGAGTTTCAGGTTGAGGCGGATCTGGGGAAGCAAAGCATTGATGCTATTGATGATATGCCTGCTTTTCTCCTTGAGTTTTTCCTCCTCCTCTTCAGGATGTTCGTATTTAAGGGCGAGGAAAATCTGGTTCATCAAACCGGATGAGACCAGGTTCAGCTGGTCAAGGAGTATCTCTTGCAAGCTGAGGCCCACTCGCTCGCGTCCGCAGCGGCCAGGAAACATCAGCTCGATATATTCATTGGCGATCTCCCCGAGCTCAAGCATCTGGGGAAGTTGCTTCATGCCATAAAAATTGGCGTTGCCTTTAACTCTTTCAAAAGTTCCCAAAAAAGAGGGAAGAAAGCCTGTGGCATCAAAGTTTTGTTCTTTACACTCTTTCATACTCCTACCATACGGTTATTTTGGTGTGATGTTCAAGGTATATGAGGCAGTGATGATGCATCTTGTCACAATACAGGGCGGACTCTACTTGTTTATATCCTCTTCGAAGGTGAACCTTACCTTCCTGGTATCCTCTTCCATGCCTGTCCATTGGGTGATTAGGCCGTATAAATTTGGTCTGCGGCTCTTCATCCACCTTTGGCCGCTGGAGAACGGCAACAATGAGGCGTCCAAGCGAGCAACCACCATGTCATCGCCTGCCTTTGTTGTCTCACTGAGTATCTCTCCGTAGGGATCTAGGATCATGGCTCCCCCTGTGCGCACTTCATTGTCGTCACGACCTACCCCGTTGCTGAAAATAAGGAACATCCCATTGTCATGCGCTCTGGAAGGTAGCCATCGCATCAGCCAGCCCCTGCCCTTAGGCCCTAGGAACTCCTGGGTAAGTTCCGGTAGGCGTTCCTCCCTCTCTTCCCATAGCTGGGGATCTATCAGTCCCATGGCTTTGGGGCTGGCGGATTTGCATCCGCCGGTCTGGTGAGGGGCAAGGAGAACCTCGGCTCCCATCAGAGCCGTTATTCTTGCATTTTCAATGATGTTGTTGTCATAACAGATGAGGATGCCCATGCGCACGCCATGGGGCGAATCGAAGACCGTATACGAATTGCCGCTCTTCATATGACTAGAGATGAAACAGTGCAGCTTGCGATGTTTGGCATAGGAGCCGTCACCCATCGCTACTATATAGGTATTGTACAGATCACCCTCTTCAGATATCTCAATGAGGCCTGCTCCGATGGTCATCTGATGCTTTATTGCAAGGGCGATGAGAGCTTGGGAAGAGGGGCCTGAAGGAACGCTCTCTGCCAAATTCCTGACCTCAGGCTCAGAGAGGTTACGTACATGCCAGTAGCCGGTGATGCACATTTCAGGGAATATGATCAGGTCTGCATTTTTCAAGGATGCTTCCCGGACGAATTTTTCAATGACTGAAAGGTTATATGCTTTGTCACCAGGCTTGTGGTTGAATTGTACTGAAGCTGCTGTGATGGATTTCATTGGGTACTCCTTAGCGCTCAGTATATAGGATGCAATTTCCAGTGTGTAGGAAAAAAGGGATAATCCCTGCCAGAAAACAAGGCAGTGTGTGTTACTGATTATCTCCTTGAAGAAATTCCTTGACCCTGGGAGCAAACATCTGGGAAAGCTGTACGGAGACTATTAGTTTTATTGTGTCGCCGATGAGAAAGGGAAGCATTCCCACTTGGATTGCGACTTTCCATGACAGGGAGCGGTTGTATTTCAGGAAAGGAACACCAACTGCGTAGATGGCAAGGGTTGCCATTATCCCAAAAAAGATAGAGAGGATCAGATAGGTCCTTGTATGTTTTGGATTGTCTGTTTGCCCGGGTTGCAAATTCTTGACATAGTTGCCGGCGATGCCTGCAAGGAGTGCGGCAGGAAGCAAGCCGAACAGGAAGCCTCCTGTGGGTCCCAGGAGGATGCCAAGGCCGCCTCCTGCAGTAAAGACCGGCAGTCCTACGGCGCCCAGCAGCAGGTAGATGGAGACACTGCCGATCCCGATCGCTGTCCCGCCAAGCAGAGCTGCACTGATGACAAAGAGCGTCTGCAGTGTGATGGGTACAGGGGGAAGGGGGAAGCGAATGTATGCCCCGACTATTATCAGTGAAGCGAAAAGGGCTGTAAGGACTGTTTTTCTTGTGTTCATAAGGGGAGCCTATCACAACAGTTCTTATATTGTAAACTTGCATTTGGTTGACAATCAATATAAACTTCCCCCATGAATACTTCCCTAGCGGTGCTCTCCTACCTGAGCCGCCACCAAGACAGGTATGTGTCAGGGCAGAAGCTTGCCTCTGAATTTGGCGTCAGCCGATCGGCCATCTGGAAAGCGATCGAAAGCCTTCGTGATGAAGGGCATCTCATCGATGCAGTCACCAACCGGGGCTACTGCCTGGTACATCAGGGCGAACTGTTTGACAAGGGGATGCTAGAAAAGCTCTTGCCGTCTGTCCCTATCCACCTCTTCGATACCATAGACTCCACCAACCGCTATGCCAAGCAACTTTCCAGTGAAGGGTGCTTGACTCCTGCGCTGGTACTGGCCCACAGCCAGAGCGGAGGTAGGGGGAGGCTGGGACGCTCTTTCTCAAGCCCCAAGGGTGGTATCTATCTCAGTCTGATACTCTCTCCTCCCGCGTCAGTCACGGAAGCTTCCCTTATCACCTCAGCCGCGGCCGTTGCCGCCGCTCAGGCGATCGAGGAGACTTGCGGCTTCTCTTGTGGCATCAAGTGGGTCAATGACCTGTTCCTTGACGGCTGCAAGGTTGGTGGAATACTTACCGAAGGTGTGATGGATGTTGAGAGCGGAAAACTCTCATCAATGGTAGTCGGTATCGGTATCAATTTCTCCACTCCCCACCAGGCCTATCCCCCTGCTCTTCGTCCTATCGTAAAGTCCCTCTATGAAAAAAGCTCCCTTGTCCCTGAAGATGTCGACCCTTCTTTGTTGGTGGCTCGCCTGGTTCAGAAGCTTATCGGCTACTCCTCTGCTCTTTCTGAGCGTGCATTCCTTTCTGAATATCGCTCCCGTTCCATTGTTCTGGGTAGGGATATTCTCATCAGGACACAGAAGAAACAACGCAAAGCACGAGCTGTCTCGATCGATGAGGATGCTCACCTGGTGGTGGTTACAGAAGAGGGGAAAGAGGAAATACTCAGTAGCGGGGAGATCAGCATCGGCCTTGATGCATGAGTTTGGTTTATAGTATAGTTTCTTCTACTTGCACGAAAAGGAATATACTATGCTTGATACGGTACGACAATCCTGGAAAGCCCTTGTTGAAAAGGAGCTTGCTTCATATGCCCTTACAATCCTTGGAAAAGAGGTCGATCTGCCCCCCTTGGCCGTTCAGACCCCTCCCAAACCGGAGTTGGGAGATCTGGCCTTCCCCCTGTTCGCCTATGCGAAAATCCTTAAAACAGCACCTCCTATGCTTGCAGCAGAGCTCAAAAGCCGCCTGGAAAAACTGGAGGACCGTCCTTTGGGCGATCTGCTAGTCGCAGGGCCGTATCTAAATATCCGCATTGATATGGCGGCTTTGGCCACCTCCCTCTCTTCAGCTATAAAAGAGCAGGGCTCCCTCTATGGGACGAACAAAAGCCTTGGTGAGAAACGTATTACCGTTGAGTTCAGCTGCCCGAATACCAACAAGCCGCTGCACTTGGGGCACATGCGCAATGACAGTATAGGTGAAAGCGTCAGCGCCATCCTGAAAGCGAATGGGGCAACGGTCCGCAAGGTGAACCTGATCAACAACCGTGGGGTGCACATCTGTAAATCGATGCTTGCCTACCAGAAGTTCGGCAATGGTGAGACACCAGAATCGACTGGCATGAAAGGCGATCATTTTGTAGGCAAGTACTATGTGAAGTTTGCCGCTTGGGCAAAAGAGGATCCGAGTGCCGAACAGCAGGCTCAGCAGATGTTGCAGAGATGGGAAGAGGATGATCCTGTAGTGATGGATCTCTGGCACAGGATGAACAAGTGGACCCTCGACGGTCTTGCTGAGAGCTATGAGACGATGGGCATCAGTTTTGACCATTACTATTATGAGTCTGAGACCTACAAATATGGTAAGGATGAAATTCTCAAAGGTTTGGAGAAGGGCGTCTTCTACCGCGAGGAGGACGGCTCTGTCTGGGTCAACCTCGAGGCGGTCAAACTTGATAAGAAGGTGCTCCTCCGCAAGGATGGTACGAGCCTGTACATGACCCAGGATGTGGGGACCGCCATCATGCGGCACAAGGACTGGCCGTTTGATTCCCTGATCTATGTGGTTGCCAGCGAACAGCAGTACCACTTCAAGGTGTTGTTTCATGTCCTGGCCCTGCTTGGCTACACCTGGGCTGAGGACCTGCACCATCTCTCCTATGGCATGGTCAACCTCCCTGACGGAAAGATGAAGAGCCGTGAAGGTACGGTAGTCGATGCAGATGAGCTTGTTGCCCAGCTGACGGAACTTGCTGCCGGTGAAATTCGTGCAAAACAACGTGAAGATCAGGTGGGTGATGTAGCAAAAACCTCCTCCTCAATAGCCTTGGGAGCCTTGAACTACTATCTGCTACAGGTAAATCCTCTCAAGGACATGATATTCAACCCAGCGGAGTCCATCTCATTCAATGGAAATACGGGACCCTACCTGCAGTATATGGGAGCAAGGATCTCCAGCATGCTGGAGAGGTATAAAAATGAGGGGGGAGACAGGACCAAGCTCACCTTCGACAGCAGCCTGCTTACCCTCAGTGACGAACGTGAACTGATCAAGCAGATAGCCCTGTACCCTGAGGTGGTCGCTCGCAGCGGAGCAGAATTCGACCCTTCTCTCATTTGTGCATTCTTGTATGAACTTTCCCGCCTGTTCTCCCGCTGGTACCATGACAACCCGGTGCTCAAGGCAGGGAGCGAGAGCCTTGTCCGCGCAAGGATTGAACTCTCTTACATGGTGATGCAGGTCCTTAAAAATGCGTTCGCCTTGGTAGGCATTCCTTTCCTGCATTCAATGTAGGGCTATTGCCCCTTGTAAAGGGTGCAAAAACTATTGATGAACCTCTCCTCTCTCCAAGGCAGGTCGGTCTCCTTGCCGATCAGTGTCTTGGTGAGGAGATTCTGCACCATTGCACTGAACATCTCGATAGCCAGATCCAAATCCTCAACTTCCAGCCGACCGGTCTCAGCGAGCTCCTCGATGAGGACCCTGCTCTGCGCGTCGAACATCTGTGATAGGGTCCTTGCAATGGAAGAGGCTTCCGCATGGATCAGTTTCTCCGCCTCTATGATGCTGTAGAACCAGCAGAGCGGTTCGGTTGTGTAGACATCGTGCCAGTGATCCATTGCCCTGAAGAGGACATCACTGGCTTTTCCCGTGAAGGAGATGGTTATCTGCTGTGAGTAGGCGAGCTTCTTGCAGTAGCCGAATAGGGACGAGACCATGGCATCACGGCTTGAGAAATGATGAAAGACGGATGCTTTGGATATGCCGTTCTCCTTTGCAAGCATGGCGGTGGAGACATTGTCTATTCCCATTTTAGAGCCGAGTTCCAATAGGGATAAGATCAGTTTTTGTTTGGTTGATGTGGTATTCATACCTTATACTAACCTATCGGTCGGTAGGTTTTCAACTCCCTTTTTGTTACTTTTCAATCATTTATTCGAGAATAACCTTGAAGTTTATATTTGATGCATGGTATAAGGGTAAGGCACAAACTAAACGTAAGGATGCAAATCGATATGTATGCACTTGTAGAAATTCTCGGTAAACAGTACAAAGCAGTCGAAGGCCAGACCGTTCGGGTTGATTATATCAGCCAGAAAGAGGAAGGCTCTTCCCTCGAGTACGAAACAGTTCTCGCCATTGTGGATGAGGACAATGCAAAGTTTGGCACCCCCTATGTAGCAGATGCTAAGGTCAAGGCAACCCTTCAGGGAAGTCTCAAGGGTGACAAGATTCGGGTGTACAAAAAGAAACGCCGCAAAGGATACACTAGGACCCAGGGTCATAGACAGAAGTATTCACTGATCTCCATTGATCAGATTATCGCTTAAGGAGGAAGGAATATGGCAACAAAGAAAGGTGGTGGTAGCACCCGCAATGGTCGCGATTCCAACTCACAGCGCCTTGGCGTCAAACGCTTCGGCGGTCAGCAGGTAAAGGCCGGTGAGATCATCGTGCGTCAGCATGGGACAAAATTCCATCCTGGGCAGAATGCAGGACTGGGTTCTGATTATACCCTTTTTGCAAAGGCTGCAGGTACTGTACTGTTCCACGTAAGGAACAATCGTAAGTACATCAGCATCATAACTGAGTAGATTTACCTACCGAATATTGGCCTTATGGCCTGAGTAGACGAACGCATGTTTGGATTTTCAGATGAGACCTATATTGATGTTGCCTCCGGAAACGGAGGCAACGGTTGTGTTTCCTTCCGCAGGGAAAAATATGTACCCAAGGGTGGGCCGGACGGCGGCGATGGCGGACGTGGCGGCAATGTTGTCTTTGTTGTAAAAAACAACTTGAGGACCCTTGGCCATCTGAAGATGGTGCGCACCTATCGGGCAGAAAACGGCCGTAATGGCTCTGGGGATCGATGCTATGGACGCGATGGCAACGATATAGAGATTCCCGTTCCTCCCGGGACAGTGCTGAAGGACCCCAATACCGGAGAACTCATCAAGGACCTCACAGGTGAGGAGCGTTGGGTTTATCTTACCGGTGGCCGCGGTGGCCAGGGAAACTATCATTTCAAGAGCTCAGTAAGGCAGGCCCCCCGTTATGCCCAGCCGGGTGAAAAGGGTGTGGAGGTGCGCATCGGCGTAGAACTCCTGGTACTTGCCGATATAGGCTTTGTAGGATTTCCCAACGCTGGAAAATCTTCCCTGCTCAATATGCTGACAAATGCCCGCACAAAAGTGGCCGGGTATCCTTTTACGACAAAAATTCCCCAGTTGGGTATGTTCCGCTATGACGATCACGACATTGTTCTTGCTGACATTCCCGGACTTCTGGAAGGGGCGAGTGAAGGCGCGGGCATGGGGATCAAATTCCTCAGGCACATCAACCGCACTACAGGTCTCGCTTTCCTCATTGACCTCAGTGACGACCGTTATCTCGATGCCTACGATATCCTCTGTAATGAGCTTGCGGCCTTCGAGCCTTTGCTTTTGGAGAAGAAACAGGTTATTCTGGGAACAAAGCTCGATGAGCCGGGAACTGAAGAAAGGCTTGCGGAACTGCAGGCTAAGTACCCTGATAAAGAGGTGATTGGATTGTGTGTCTACTTGGACATCGGCCTCGATGAGGTCAAACGTTCCTTCATCAAGATGGTAGGGGACACGGAAAACCCGACACTCCAGGCACTCGGAGACAGCTCCGTCGGTGGGTTTTCAACCACTGTGGATATGGATGCCGAGTATCCTGACGAGCCTTTCGAACTCTAGGGGGAAGAGGTGGTCAAGAGAGTCGCCACAGCAATGTTCGGCGGAAGTTTCAATCCGGTACATCTTGGTCATCTGCACCTGATCCACACGGTGGCTACCACAACCAGGTACCGCCGGTTCATATTCATTCCTGTAGCTCAGAACAATTTTAAGCGTGATGCTGACCTTGCTGATGCGCATCATCGCCTTACCATGCTTCATCTCAGCTTTGCCTCCTATGAAAAACTCTACCCGGATGATCCTCCACTTGAGCTTTTGAGCGACCCTTGTGAGATAGAAAGAGGTGGGGTTTCCTATACCTACGATACGGTAAGACACCTCTATCTGAAGTATGGGATCAAAGGCAGATTGGGACTGGTGATGGGTGATGACCTGCTCGGATCCTTGGATAAGTGGCATGAGTATGATGCCTTGAAGCAGCTGGTCTCCTTTGTGGTGATCCGTCGTGACAAGGAAGCTACAGCTTTTCATGATAGTGCCGTGGATCTTGAATACATTGACAATGTCCTGGTTGAGGAATCTTCCACAACCATCCGGGAGGCTTGTGCAGCCTTGAAAGGGGATGATCAGCTCCCCTTGAAAATCCGTTCCCTGATGAATGAGGAGGTCGCTGCCTATGTCCAGCAGAACAGGCTTTATCGCTCTTGAGGAGGATCTCTCCTCCATAATGAGCGAAGCTAGGTTTCTGCACAGCAAGGCGACAGCCGAAAGTTCCCTAAGCCTTGTGTGCCAGTTTAAAGAACAGCTCGATCCTGAACTCTGCTACAAAACAGCTCTCTTGCATGATATTGCGAGGGAGTGGAGCGATTTTGAGCTTCAAGCCTATGCAGAGAAATTTTCTTTGCTTCTTGAGGAGGAGGAGAGGGAGGACCCTGTTCTTCTGCACGCTCCGGTAGGGGCCCATCTGTTGGGTGAAAAAGGCTATGAGAGCTCCCTCTGCCTCGCTGTGAGATATCATACGCTGGGAAGCATAGCCATGGGCCGTCTCGGGCTGGTGTTGTTCATCGCTGACTACATCGAGGAGAGAAGGACTCACCTGAATGAAACGACAAGGAAGGACCTGCGATCATTGCCCTCGCTGGAAATGGTCTGCTTGGAGATTCTTGGGATGCAGGAGCTCCACCTGCATAAGAAAGGAAAACTCCCTGCACGGTGCTCGGTGGAGCTGAAACATTTCCTGCTTGCTGACGGGCGCTTATGAAGAGGGTTCTTGCAGCACTGCTTGTGCTTATTTTTTTATTGACGGCGGGCTGTACCTCACAGAAGCGTGAGGCATACTATGGGTTTTTCGGTTCCGAGAGTATAGCCCTTGTCATAGAGGGCAAACACTTGGTGGTGATATCCATGCATGCTTCCCTGCTGGAAGGGTATGCCAAAGCAAAGGACTTAAAGAGCACGGAAGCTCCGGCTGACCTCTTGGGAATCCCTGCCAAAGCTTATTTTGGAACGGATGAGGCCTCTTTGGCCGAAGTTCGCTCCCTGATCACCACAGTGGCCAGTGAAAGCCTTGGTATCGCACGGTCTGAAGTGACTGGCGAACTGGCTTTAGCTGTGCTGCAAAGCAAAGCCGGCGACTTGAGGAAAACCCCATTCGTCAGTACACTGCAGATGTTGACAGGTCTCCCTGACGGCTTGACCTTGCTGCAGAAAATGAAAACTTGCCACACCTATGATGTGGGGCAGTTCGTTACGATAGATTCAGACACTGATTGGAAGTTATTGAAGGGTTACCTGGGCCAATGGCTCGACGGTGCCTTGCTTCTCGAGTGAAGGAGAATGATTTGATGAATAAGACGGTAGCGGCCAATGCGGAAAAGCTTGGCCAGTTTTTGGAAGACCACAGGTGCACAGATGTCAATATCCTGGATATTGCAGGAGAGTGTTCCTGGGCCGATTGCTTTATCATAGCAACGGTAAACAGCGTGGGGCATCTCAAGGGTGTCGCCCATGAGTTGTGGGGCGAAATCAACGACCTTGGACTCACTGTCGCCAATCGCCACAAGTCACCCCAAGGTGACGGATGGGAGCTGGTGGATTGTGGGGATATTGTGATCCACCTGATGAGTGAGGAGCTGAGGGAATTCTACTCCCTGGAGAAACTCTGGCAGAGCCGCGCATCCGTTGATACAGATACGGAAACAGAGGAGTCACAGGAAGAGGAAGAGGACCTGTAACAACAAGCCTCCCTTCAATCATCAAAGGTGTTCTGTTCGTCAGATCACCTTTTTTGTTTTCCATTTGCCCCGTGAGAATCGGATGATATAGAAAATTCCCCGACACAACCAGTCGATATACATACCGAACCAGACCCCATAGACACCGAAACCTAGGTAGAAAGAGAGCACGTAACTCGAACCTACCCTGAACACCCACATGCTGAACATAGAGACAACCATCGTATACTTTACGTCGCCTGCCGCTCTGAGAAAGTTGGGGATGGTAAAGGAAAAAGGCCAGATCAAGGTGCTTGCAACCATTGCAGTCCTGATGATATTGCTTGCCAATATGGTCGCTTCTGCAGAAAGGTTGAAGATCTGCACTACAGAAGGAGCCAGTATGAATAGGGGGATGGTGATCAAAGCTATGGAGACATACGCCATGAAGAGGAGCCTTTTCCCGTAGAATGTTGCCATTTCCGGTCTTTTGGCACCCAAGCTCTGCCCTATGATGGTAATCGATGCCATGTTTATCCCTCTGCCTGGTATATTTGCCAGGGAGGCCACTGAGTTGGAGATGGCATTGGCTGCCAGGGCAACCGTTCCGAAGGATGCGATGAAGCTCTGCACCATCAGCCTTCCGATGTGGAAAATACTTCCCTCTATCCCTGTTGGGATGCCGATTTGGAGGATCTTCTTCACTTTGTGCCAATGCCATTCGAACTTCCATATCTTATGAATGAATATGATGTTGTTCTTGTTGCTGATCAGTATGATCATGATGGTAGCTGCGAGCATTCTGCTGAGCAGCGTAGCAAGGCCTGCACCTGCAACACCCATCTTAAGGGTGAAGATGAAGTAGGCGTTACCCACTATATTGGTGATGTTCATCAGAGTGCTGACTATAAGGGATACTTTGCTGTTTCCCATCGAACGGAACAGTGCCGCACATGCATTGTAGGAGGCGAGAAATGGCAGCGAGAGCAGGATATAACTGAAGTAGACAGTGCTGTTTTGGAGCACATCAGCCTCGATCGAGCCGAATATGAAGGATATGATGTTCTTTCGTATCGGCATGCAGAGGATGAGCAACAGGGTAGCGACGCTCAAAGAGAGTATAAATAGCTGTTTGGCGGATTCGTTGGCTGAGACCTGGTCCTTCCTTCCAAGGTATTGGCTGGCTACGACAGCACCTCCGGTGGCAAAGGAAGCGAAAAGCTGGACCATGAGATGGGAGATGCTGTCGACGATGCTGACCGCTCCTACCGCTGCTTCTCCCACTGAGGCAACCATCATCGTATCGACCATGCCGATGGTTATGGCAAGGAATTGCTCTGCTATCAGGGGGACTATGAGCATAAAGAGAAACTTGCGGGAGAACAAAGGTTCCCTAAGGGAATGGTGTGATGATCTGGACACTAAAAAACCTCTTCTCTATCTTAGGGGCGAACCGAGGATATAACAAGGGCATAAATTCAGCACTTACAGCGTAGGTTGTCTTTTTCCCGACAGATCTTTGTGTGGGCAGAAGAGTTTGTTTTCCTAAATGACCTTTATCAATCTCCATTTGCCCCGTACGAAACGGATGACGAAGAGCAGTCCTCGGAAGATCCAGTCGATATACATGCCAAACCATACCCCATAGACCCCGAAGCCAAAATGAAAGGAGAGGACGTAGCTGGATCCGACACGGAAGACCCACATGGTGAACATCGAGACGAGCATGGTGTACTTCACGTCTCCAGCGGCCCTGAGGAAGTTGGGGATGGTGAAAGCTATCGGCCAGATAAGGGTTGTCGCTATCATCGCTGTCCTGATAATGTTGCTTGCCATGACAGTGGCTTCAAGTGACAGGTTGAAGATAGAAACTATCTGGGGGGCGAAGATGAAGATGGGGATGGCTATGATGGCCATGGCGATATATGCGAAGAGTAGCAGTCTCTTGCCGTAGTGAACGGCCTGCTCCGGTTTCTTCGCTCCTATGCTCTGGCCTATGATGGTTATGGAAGCCATGTTGATGGCTCCTCCGGGAATGTTTGCGAGGGATGAGACCGAACCGGCTATGGCATTCGCTGCGAGTGCTGCGGTTCCGAACGATGCGATGAAGCCTTGTACCATCAGCCTTCCGATATGGAACATGCTACCCTCAATACCTGTGGGAATACCTATCTGGAGAATCTTTTTCACCCTTTCCCAATGCCATTCGAACTTCCAGATCTTATGAATGAATATGATGTTGTTCTTGTTGCTGATCAGTATGATCATGATGACGGATGCGACCATTCTGCTGATCAGGGTGGCCAGACCCGCCCCGGTGACTCCCAGGTGCAGTCCAAATATGAAGTAGGCGTTACCGGCTATGTTGGTTATGTTCATCAGGGTGCTGACGACAAGTGAAACCTTGCTGTTCCCCATGGTGCGAAAAAGTGCGGCACAGGAGTTGTACGAGGCAAGAAATGGTAGCGATAGGAGGAGAAAGAGGAAGTATGTCGTGCTGTAGGCGAGGACATCCGCTTCCAGGGAGCCGAATATGAGGATGATGATATTCTTGCGCACAGGTATGCATAAGACTAGCAGTAGGGTGGAGACGACCGTGGATAGGATGAATAGCTGTTTGGCCGCATCATTGGCTGAAGCGTGGTCTCTTCTTCCCAGGTACTGGCTCGCCACGACAGCTCCTCCTGTGGCGAAGGCGGCAAAGAGCTGGATGATGAGAAAGGATATGCCGTCAACAATACTGACGGCACTTACTGCCGCTTCCCCTACTGACGCCACCATCATGGTGTCGGCCATGCCGATGGTCACGGCAAGGAACTGCTCTGCGATCAGAGGCAGTATGAGCCTGAAAAGAAACTGACGGGAGAACATCAGTTCTCCCAAAGGCCGATTCTTCATTTTTTTCACTACCAGAAACCTTTGCCCGATTTTCGGGCCGAACACTAGTAAGGGTAGGAGGGCCTCCTGATGGGACCCTCCGTATCTGCAAAGCTATGCTAGCCCTTTGTAAGAAGGCCCTGGTCACTATCGAAGGTCTTGTTCCTGAGGCTTTTGAAGAGCCTGACCAGCTTGTTGACAGTCAGCTTGGATTTTTCCTCCCCTGAGACGTCAAGGATGATGTTCCCTTCATCCATCATGATAAGACGAGTGCCGAAATCAATGGCAAACTGCATGTTGTGAGTCACCATCAGTGCTGTAAGCTTGTACTCCTTGATATAGCGCTCGGTCAGGTCCATGACTATCTGTGCGTTTCGGGGATCCAGCGCGGCTGTATGCTCATCGAGGAGGACCATCTTGGGTTTGCTCATGACTGTCATCAACAGGGTCAGGGCCTGTCTCTGGCCGCCAGAAAGCAGTCCTACGTTGTCCTTCAGCCTGTCTTGCAACCCTATTGGTTCCAAAAGGCGTCTGAACATCTCACGTTTTTCGTTGTTTAGGCTGATACGAAGGCCCTTCATGCCTTTCGTTGCGGCAGTGATCATGTTATCTTCGATGGACATGTTTGCAGCGGTCCCCTTGGTAGGGTCCTGGAAGATCCTTCCGATGGTCATCGCCCGTTTGTACTCGGCGCTGTTTGTTACGTCAGTGCCATCAAAGATTATCTTGCCGCTTGTAAGGGGGTAGGTTCCGCTTACAAGGTTGAACAGGGTGGATTTTCCTGATCCGTTGGACCCTACCACACATACTACGTCTTCCTTGTTCACATGGAGGCTCACATCATCGATGGCCATCTTTTCATTGACAGTCCCCGGGTAGAAGACCTTGGTCATATTGGTTATGTCTAGCATCAGTTCTCCTCCTTCAGGGTGGCTTCGTGTCTCGCTATCGAGCGTGCGATGGCTTTTTTCTTGGCTCCCTTGGAGGAAGCGAGGCTTCTGCCTTGTGCTATGAATAGGGAGACTATAACCAGGATACCCGTAAGCATCTTGAAGTCGTTGGGGGTGATGTGGATCAAGTAGCCGTACTTCCGGCCAAAGAACATCAGGGCCTTGTACATGATGGCTCCAAAGATCGCCCGCAAGGTGAGCAGGGATATCCTGTTGGTGGAAAAGAGGAACTCTCCGAGCATGATCGCGGCCAAGCCCTGGACAATCATCCCCTGGCCGAGGTTTGCATCAGCAAATCCCTGGTACTGGGCAAGCATGCCGCCAGAGAGCGCAATGAGCCCGTTGGAGAGGCCGATACCCATGAGCTTGAGCGCCTCAGGGTTGATGCCCTGGCTTATGACCATCTGCTCGTTGCCTCCCATGGCTCCCATGGAGACTCCCAAGTCGGTGCGGAAGAAGATGTCTATGAGCACCTTTACAAACAGGACTACCAGAAGGGTCCCTATAAGGGATGCCCACTCCGGAGAAAAGACGGTAAAGAACTGGGGAAGCTTTGTGTAGATCGTCTCGACTCGCAACAGCGGTACGTTAGCCTTGTTGCCAAGTATGCGCAAGTTGATCGAGTAGAGCATCGTCATGGTGAGAATCCCTGCCAAAAGTCCCGGGATTTTGAGCTTGTTGTGAATGGCCGCCGTAACCATACCTGCGAGGACTCCTGCTATAAAGGAGAGCAACAGGGCTAGTGCTATAGGCAGACCGTTTACAATGGCCATCGTCGCCACTGCCGCTCCTGTAGCGACAGAGCCGTCGCACGTAAGGTCAGCAAAGTCCAAAATCCTATAGGAGATGAGAATGCCTATGACCATAAGTGAAAAGACCAGGCCATCTACGAAAATTCCTTCTAACATGTAAAAACCCCTTAACAAGAAAAAAAACCGCCGCACTCAAACAGGAGCGGCGGTTCTGCAATGACTCAGACTATTTCTGTCTGACAGTCTTTCCGTCCTTGATGAGCACAGCCGCACTGTCTTGCAGTGACTGCGGAATAGTATATCCAAGCTTCTTTGCCGTATCAAGATTGAACCAAAGTTCAAATTTGGTAGGGTCGGTGATGTAGACGGTCCCGATGGATCCGGCATCCTCACCCTTGAGCAGCCTTTCTACCACTTTTCCAGTTTCCTGTCCGATACTGTAGTAGTCAAAACCCCATGCGATCATGGCATTGAGGCCGTCTACACCGGAGGGGTCTGCACACATCAGCGGCTTGGAGGCTTTGGTAGTGACATCATCAACAGAAGAGAGGGCGCTGATGACTGCATTGTCGGTTGCAATGTAAATGGCATCAACCCGACCGATGATGGACTGGGCTGCCATCTTAACCTCGCTGGAGTTGCTGATAGCTGCAGCGACAAAGTCAACACCGAGTTTCTCGCAAGCCGCTTTCGCCATCTCCATCAGAATGACGCCATTGGCCTCCCCCGAAGCGTAGATGTTTCCAATCGTCTTGGCTCCTGTAATATCTACAAGAAGCTTGATCTGCTCTTCGACCGGGTTCTTGTCTGATACACCTGCTACGTTAGCAGCGACGAGGCCGGCTTCAGCGGCATCAGTCACTGCACTGAATACCACTGGGGTGGAGGAGGTGATAGGGAATACCTGGGCAAGGGCCTGGGCAGACGGGGTTGCGATACCGACAGCCACATTGACCTTGTCGCTTTTGAACTTTTGGGCAATGGAGGATGCTGTGGAGATGTCACCATTGGCATTCTGAAGGTCGAAGGTAATTTCCAGGCCTGTTGTAGCAAGGTAGTCCATCATCCCCTTTTCTGCTGCGTCTAGGGCCGGGTGAGCCAAAAGTTTCGAAACTCCAATCTTATAGCCTGAAGGTGTTGGCTTTTCAGCCGCACCCCCTGCAAAGGTGAAAGAGATGGTTGTAAGTAGTAAAACTAGCAACAGCACTGTAGTGCGAAGTTTGATTCTCATGTAAGTATCCTCCAGATAATGAAAACTGTGTTTGCGCAACTATAGCTCTATTCTTGGCTTTTGTAAATCGTATTATGCATATTAATGAATATAAATTCATAAGTTATGCATATGAATATAAAATCCTCTGCAGTGGATGGTATGGTGTTGTAAGACACCGGTTATGTATTTCGACTTTCCTTGTTCAATTACGCTTGCCTTTCCGTCCTGTTTTCCTAGCCAGCGAGATGCCACCGAAACCACTTATTATGGCAATGTAAAAACCGAAATCATAGAGCCAGCCCGTATTGAACTGTTCATATATTCGTACTTGAGGGTCGAATATGCCAACAATAAGGGATATGGGGGCGATCCACCCGTGCCAGATACCGAAAAAGAACCCGGCAGGTTTTTTTTCGGTTATAATGAGAGTGCCTGGAAGGCAAGCGGTGAGCACGCATACGAGAGTGAGCAGCAGAATTATTGTTCCCCAGATTTTTCTTTGTCTAGAATGTACCATAAGGCCTCCTTTCTACGTATGTGATTATAACACAATCTTTTGTACCTTTTTCAATGTTTCAGTATTTCTTCTGGCGGACAAAAAGGGAACCTGGCTTTCAGACCAGATTCCCAATGCTACTGCGTACGGTAAGGTACTCTTACTTGCGCTGTATTTTCTTCCCATCCTTGAACAGAACTGCAGCTGAGGAGAGTAACCTCTCATCTATGTTGATTCCCAGCTTCTTGGCAACATCAAGGTTGAACCAGAGTTCGAATTGGGTGGGATCTTCAAAGAAGACAGCTCCGATGTCCTTGGGGTCCTCCCCGTTGATGATCCGTTCCACCAGCTTGCCCGTCTCAATGCCCACGGTGTAGTAATTGAAGCCCCAGCTCATCAGAAAATCAATATTCTCACTGCTGGTGGTGTCTGTGTTGAAGAGAGGGATGCCGGCTTTCTTGCACACGTCACTGACTCCTGCTATGGCACTTACGACAGTATTGTCGATGGCGACATACATCCCGTCAATGCGACCGACTATGGACTGGGCAGCCATCTTCACCTCGCTGGAGTTGCTGATGGCTGCAGCGACAAACTCAATGTCACGTGCCTTGCAGATATCCCTTGCAAGCTCCATCATGGCCACCCCGTTTGCCTCCCCGCTGGTGTAGATCATCCCCAGCCTCTTGACTCCTGTTATGGAGAAAAAGGTATCCAACTGCAATTCGACAGGATTGAGGTCTGAGATTCCTGCGATGTTGGTAGGTTCAATCCTATCGTAATTTGCTACCAGACCAGCTGCCAAGGGGTCGGTTATCGCTCCAAAGACTACCGGCTTGTCGGTGATTACCTGAGCCAGGGCTTGAGCCGGTGGGGTGGCTATCCCAATGACCAGGTCTTTCTTGTCGCTCTTGAATTTCTGGGCTATGGCTATTGCGGTACCAATCTCTGCATTGCAGTTCTGCAGGTCGAAGGACGCTTTTATGTCAGTGGAGTTGAGGTAGTCTTGTATCCCTTGCTCGATGGCGTCGAGTGCGGGGTGTGCTACCATCTTGGAGATGCCGATCGCAACTTCTCCCTGTGGTGTTTCTTGGGCCGGTTGGCTGAATAAGAGGGTGGGGATCAGCAAGATGAGTAGGAATGTAAGTTTTTTCATGGCGTTTCTCCTTAAGGTTTTGTTACTATACATAGAAACTTATTCGTATGCAAGTATCTTTGCATAGAAACATGAAACATTTTCATTACGGTATTCTCGGCTGGATTGTGTTTTTCTGGCTTGTGGTTATTGGTTCTCCCCTCTGCATTCGGACAAAAAAAAACCTCCCTAGAGAACAAACCCTATCATATAGGTGGGTCGGTTCAGTAGGGAGGCATCTCAGAAGAGGGCCTATGCCTTACAATTCCTCGTCATCATCGAGTTCATCGAAAGCAAAGTCTTCATCCTCATCGTCAAAGACAATCTCCTCGTATGATTCATCACCCTCGATCATGAATGCATCGTCGATAAGATCCTCTTCATCCTCTACATCGTCGAGGGGTTCGTCATCGTCATCGCCGAATTCAATGACTTCCGGCGCATCATACAGGTCAGCCAAATAAGCATCTTCCTCGTCCTCGAGTGTACGGAAGTATCGTTCTTCTTCGTCATCGAGATCTTCTTCATCACGGTATTTAGCCATGGTAATACTCCTTGCAAAACATCTCTTCCCTTATGAGTACAACAGTAAAAGAAGCTCATTCTCTTGTCAATTGGTTATGAGTCATTCCCGGATAGTTACAGCTACTCTGGACAGCCATGTTTACCACTGTTATGATTGGCCCATATGAGAAACAGAGATGGTTATTTGGCTGTTCCTATGGGTGATCCTGCAGGTATCGGCCCTGAGATAGTCCTTAAAACGCTTGTCGGCGGATCGAAATCGCTGAACGTGGTGGTCATAGGGTCCGCACCCCTGTTCGCACAGACAGCTAAGGACCTTCAGCTTGAGGGAGCCTTTGATGCTCAGGTAACGAGCCTTGCCGCCTTACTGAGTGCCCAGCAGGAGGGCTCGGGACGTATCCTCTATGATATTGGAGGGGTGGACCTTGCCAGGTTTGCCTATGGAGAGGTCAGTGCCATGTGTGGTGAGGCTGCCTACGAATCGGTCAAGCGTTGTGTCTCTTTGGTCGACGAAGGGTACTGCAAGGCGATAGTGACCCCGCCATTGCATAAGGAAGCGTTGCAAGCTGCAGGGATTGAGCATATCGGATATACGGAAATTCTGGCCTCTCTAACGGGAGCTAAAAGTGCTGTGACCATGTTTGATACCCTGGGTATGAAGATATTCTTCCATACCAGACATCTCTCCCTTTCCGATGCATGTAAGGCTGTCACAAAGGAGAGCCTGTTGGAGACCATTCTCCAATGTGAAGCCATAAGCTCCTCCAATGCCCTTTTTGACCGGACCTTGCCTCTGGCTGTTGCCGGACTCAACCCCCACTGCGGGGAGCACGGCCTGTTTGGCGATGAGGAGGCTCTTGCCATCGAACCTGCAATTGAAGAGGCTAGGTCTAAAGGCATCGATGTTGTAGGGCCTATCGGAGCCGACTCGGTATTTCACCAGACAAAAATAGGGAAGTATAGGGCAGCGATCTCCCTCTATCATGACCAGGGACATATCGCTGCCAAAACCCTGGATTTTCACCAGACCATCTCGATTACCTGGGGTCTGCCCTTTTTACGTACCAGCGTGGACCATGGGACGGCATTCGACATCGCAGGCAAAGGCATGGCGGATAACCAAGGCATGGCCCGTGCGATACTGGTGGCTTCTGAGTATCTGGCTTCTGAGGAGGGGCTCTCATGAGAAAGCGTGCAGTTTTAGGTGTTTTGGGTCTGGTTTCGGTTTTGCTTGTCACTTCATGTGCTACATCCATCAGGGTACGTCACCTCGTTCCCAGTGATGTTGATGTAAGCAATCACCGAAACATAGCGATCGCTTCCACGGATATGTACCTATATCCTCGCAGCGGGATGCTTCCCCCTTGGATACGGGGTTACAATGATACTTTTTTTACACTCAACAGCGGGTTCAATTCGGACCTCAATGCCAAAGTAGCTGCGACCAGCACCGCTTATCTCGTGGATGCGATGGTAAACACCGATTACTTCACCATTATGCCGCATGAGACCACTGATGCATATCTCACTTTGGGCAAGAGCGGCAAAGATGCGTACGGCATGCTCAGGGCGCAGGGAGTGGATGCGCTTCTGCGGAGCTCCATCACCTACATGAACAGTGAAGAGCGGATTGTAGGTCGGGACATTAAGGAGTGGGTTACAGAAAACCCCGATCCGAAAGACCCTACATCTAAAG
>DUPO01000065.1 GCA_012838275.1 Spirochaetales bacterium | reverse complement strand
AACTATGATTAAGCAAGAGCAGAAACCCAAGGTTATCCAAGTCTACAACAAGAAATCCAAGACCACCTACCTGTATGAGAACTACCCTTACTGGGATCCTGAACTCAAGCAGGGGCGCCATAAGCGCAAGTGCATAGGCAAGCTAGATGCCAAAGGGAAAGTTATCTACAACGACTATTATCTGAGTCGGCTTGAGCAACAGACCGATAAAGATGTGGCCCTGCGGGTGGTGTCCACCACAACCCTTTTAGGAGAGAATCTCATCCTAGATAAGATAATTGCCGACACCGGCCTGAAGCCGGTCCTGGCCAAAACTCTTGGTAAGGAAAAGGCTGACCTTGCCTTGCTTCTGGTGCGGTATTCTGTCTGTGAGGGCAAGCCCCTTTGTTATGCCGAGGATTGGCTTGATGCTCGAGGGTTCAATGGCGCTTCCCTCTGTTCCCAACGCATCACAGACTTTCTCAGGTTTCTGGACAAAGACATTCAGAACACCTTCTATGCTGCATGGATTGCAAAAAAAGCTGAAAAGAAGAGCCTTTTGTTTGATATCAGCAGCATCTCCAGCTATGCAAGGGACAACCCTTATGTGGAACGGGGATACAATAGGGATCATGAAAGTCTTGAGCAGATAAACATTGCCCTTATCAGCACCTACGAATCCAATACACCCTTATGGTGCACAGAGCTTCCTGGGAGCATGTCCGACCAGATGGCCTTGGAATATGTTCTGGGCCATCTGGAGAAGCTGGATGTCGGCAAGGCAGGCTTCCTCTTAGACAGGGGCTTCTACAGCGAAGACAACATAAGCAACCTTACCCAGAAAAATCATAAGTTCACCATGCCTGTCCCTTCCCACATTAGGTGGCAGAACGATTTCATCGACAACCACCGCGGGGCTCTCCAGCGTCCTGCCAACCTAATCGAGACTGACGACAAGGATTCCATCATCTACGGCCTGACTGTCGTAAAGACAACCAAATATGGCAGGATGTGGATTCATCTCTACTATGATGCCGTCAGAAAGGAGCGCGATGTCGCCCGCCTGATGGAAACTCTGAAGAAATGTCAGGATGAGCTTGAAGATGAACGCCTGTTCAAGAGCCGAGAGCATTACTACGAACGGTATTTTGAGGTGAAGGAGACCCCCAAGAGGGGAAGGAAGGTCACGCTCAAGGAAGATGAGGTTGATGCCTACATCAACGGGCACAGTGGCTACTGGGTGCTTCTGTCCACCCATGAGAAGGATACAGCCAAGGCTCTCTTCCATTATCGCCAACGCAACAACATCGAGTTGCACTTTGACGATCTGAAGAACCTCATGGACTGCAAGCGCCTCCGGGTCCATTCGGAGGATGTGATGCAGGGACGGGTGTTCATAAACTTTCTAGCTATGATTGTGATCAACGAGCTGAAGCGTTTCATAGCTGCCATTCCTGCCAAGGAGAGGAAGTATTGGAACCACAAAATGATTCTGCACAAGGTGGCCACCTATTCGAAAATCCACTATAGGGGCAAATACAAGGATGTCTCCTCTGTTCCGACCAAGTCTCAAAGACTGATCTTCGACCTCTTTGGCATCAAGTACGAGTGGAAGGGAAAGATGGTAAATGGCGATGGTGAGGTGGTGCCGATTGATGAGGAATAGCTGGCCTAGTT
>DUPO01000064.1 GCA_012838275.1 Spirochaetales bacterium | reverse complement strand
AGATTGTCTTTTTTCGCATAATAAAGTCTCTCCTGTGCAGTAAATATTTTGCAGAAGGGAAAATTATTTAACCTGTCCTGGCTCCCTTTCAATAAAACTTGCCAAACAGTAGGCTAACCTTCTCTTGTATGAGAGTATAGAGGATGCATATAGGTTGCATCAATATGCAGTTAGGCGATTATCGGCACCTTTATGGGTTTTCTGCTTTTTTTGGCAAAGTATGGATAAAAATCAGTAGTAAATGGTATGATTCGGCATGACTTTGACCCAATTCTTACGAATCGTAGAGATTCGCACCAAAATCATCAGCATGGGAACCTTCGCCAGCGGTACCCTGTTCGCCCTCTATGCGGAGGGCAGACTCAGCTTGCCCATTCTTTTCCTTATGGCTTTCGCCACGCTGTTCGTAGATATGGGGACAACAGGCTTCAACAGCTATTTCGATTATCGTAATGGAACGGACACCAAGGAAGCCAATTGCGAGGATGACAAGGTTCTGGTTTATCAGGGAGTCAGTCCGCTGCTCGCCCTGCTTGTCAGCCTTCTGTTGTTTGCCTCTGCCGGTGTATTAGGCCTTGTCCTTGCCTACATGACCAGCTGGAAGCTTCTGGTAGTGGGGGGCATCTGCATGCTTGTAGGTTTTGCCTATACAGGAGGCCCGTTCCCTATATCCCGCACACCCTTTGGAGAGTTGTTTGCCGGATTCTTCTTGGGTACGACACTCTTCCTCATTTCGTTCTTTGTTCAGACAGGGACGGTTACACGCGAAGCCTTGCTCGCTTCCATTCCCTCCCTCATATTGATCGGCATGATACTTTCCGTCAATAACAGCTGCGACCGTATGAGCGATGCCCTGGCTGGAAGGAAAACCCTCACTATCATACTGGGGAAATGGGGCACGACCTTTTTGCTCGGCTTTGAGGCAGTGCTAATTCTTGCGTCGTTTGTCATGCTGTTTGTACGGGGCATATACCCCTTGATCCTGCTCGTAGCTCTAGTTCCCTTCGTGATGGTTGGGTCATTGGAGTTTAGGGCGATGGTGCTGAGAGGGTTCTCCAACCAGACAAAACAGCAGAATATGGGATCGATCGGGCGTGTCTATCTTGTTTTCAGTCTCTGTTTTTCCCTAGGGCTTCTGGTGGCGCACCTACTGAATTGAGCTTTGCGTGCACTCCATCTCTTGCAACGGTTTTTTTATGGTCATGGCATAAAAGGTATTCGCCAATCCAAGAAGAGCGGAGAGGGAGAAAAGGACCTCTATGCCAAGCCTTTCCCAGATCAGCCCACCAAGAAGGGCGATAATGACGCTTATGAGGTGATTTACCGAGATACCGGTGGTAATTGTGGCTGTCATCTCCTCAGGTGTTGAGGAGAGGTCCTGCACATAGACATTGGATGCCATGCTTGCCAGTGAGATGATCGAATCAAGGACAAAGTTTATGCACACGACGATAAAGGCTATGTGCATAGGGAATAGACGGTGTGCGAATCCATAGAAAAAACATACGACCATAAGGATCAGGGTGTCGCCTATCATGATCGTCTTGTACCCGAGGCGGTCGATGAGACGCCCGATCAAAGGGGAGAGCACCATGCCAAAAGCTGCACATATGGCCAGCAGGAATGCTATTACTGAAGTGTCGGCCCCATAGAAGAGAATGAGCACATAGGGAGCGAAAGTGAGGAATATCTGTTTCCTCGCCCCATAGAATATCTCCAGCATATAGTACTTTGAGAACTTCTTGTTAAAGTAGAAGCGGCTACGCTGCACCTTCTTTCCTTGGTCCTTCATGGTGAGGGCAATGAGTGTGGAGAGCACAAGCAGTACTGCCGAGATGATGAATACGACCCTGAAGCCGGTAATTGCGCCTTTGGGGACCCCCATGGCTGCAAAAAGCAAAAACAGGCCGGAAACTGCCAGAAACCCTACGATCCTACCCCCATGGCTGATGCTTGAGATGATTCCAAGGGAAGCTCCACCTTTGCCTTTGTTGGCCAGAGTCAGGGAGAGGGAGTGTTTCATCGGCATGACAATATGTTCGCCTGAACTGAAGATAACCATGCTCAGTATTACAAGAACCTTGGACGTCCCGACCAATAGGAGTCCCACCACCCCGGCAAGCATGACCGCCGTCCCAATCTTGAATACCTTTGTTTCACTGAAACGATACATCGCCGCCAGGATGAATATGAGCAACAGGCCGGGCAGTTCCCTGAAAAATTCTACGATACCCCTTTCAAATTTGGTGATCTGAATTATCTCTGCCAGATAGTTGTCCTGCACTCCACGGTAGAACCCATAGGCGAGGCCGCTGAAAAGTATAGCGAATAGGAAGGGGCGAATCTCCAGTCCCTTGCGATAGATGGTTTGAGTTCTGGTGTTCATGAGCTTAGTCCTTGTTGCCACTTGATATCAGTCCTAATGACTATGTTCCTTTTACACCCCAAATGTCAATCTCATTTTCCCAGATCTTGAGTGCGAATATCAGGAGCGTAGGACATTCCTTTAACAGTGGGTTCTAAACATAGAGGGGTGATGCAAGCGAAGGGTAAGGGGCCCAAGTGTTTTTAGGGCAGCACTAAACTTGACTGCACGAGACTCCTGTCGTAGGGTGAACTTACAGTAGGAGGCTCGTATGCATAAGAGATTCGGATCGGATTTGGAGGGCAAGGTCGCCCTTATCACCGGCGCCAGCAAAGGACTTGGCTATGGTCTTGCAAAGATATTTGCCCGGGAAGGTGCAAAGGTGGCAGTGGCGTCACGAGATGTGGCACGACTGAAGACCCTTGCCCAAGAGGTCGAGAAGGAGGGCGGAACTTGCGAGGCCTTCACTCTTGACCTCAGGGATGTCGCCTCGATCAATGCGTGCGTTAAAGAGGTCGAACGTAAGATGGGAAGCATAGACGTCCTGGTGAACAACGCGGGTATGGGAAATCCTATTCCTGCAGAGAAGGTCACCGAACAGGATTGGGACTGGATGATGGACCTCAATCTCAAAGGGACATTCTTCT
>DUPO01000063.1 GCA_012838275.1 Spirochaetales bacterium | reverse complement strand
TCCTTACTTTCAGTCCTACCGGCCAAAGCAAGGCATGTGCCCTTGCTGTAGCCAAAGCTACGAAACAAGATTTCCTCGAACTTGATGTCACCCACTTCAGCCAAAGGAGGAAGCCTCTGGCTTTGGCTGACACTACACTTATCATCTCCTATCCCGTATATGGGGGAAGGGTCCCTACCTTGTTTGCCGAGTTCCTCAAGGAGCAGGTCACCTGTACGAACTGCAAGGCCCTGGCCATCGCCAGCTTTGGCAACCGCGCATTTGAAGATGCATTGGTTGAGATGGAGGACATCCTGCTGGAAAAAAACGTTACCCTTATCGGTGCGGCTTCCATTGGATGCCAGCATAGCTACACCGAAAAGGTCGGCTCGAAGCGCCCGGACATTGAAGACTTCCAGATCCTTGACCGACTGGCTGTCTATCTCAACGGCAAGACCTCTCGGGTGTCCCCTCCTGGGAACAGACCGTACAGGCAGGCAATGCCTCTTGCAGACCCTCCTTACATGCCGGTGCTCAAAGATAAGAAAGGGAAGATCAATGCCCAGTGCTACGCTGTCTGTCCCACCGGCTCCCTTGCTAAGGGCGAGCCTTCAATCTGCATCCACTGTTGTGCCTGCATCAAGGACTCCAACAACACTCTGTATATGGAGGATCCTTGGTTTGAGAATTTCACCAGATATCTTGAGGCTAATTGTCAAGAGCGGGTGGCTAGCGAGCTCTATCTTCCATAATCGGATCTTATGCCACCTTCTCGTGTTTGCTAAAGAGGGGCTAACCTATCCTCTTTGGGAGTTGGCCATCAGCCGAATCGCGTTTATGTTGATGAATCCCTTGCAGTCCACCGGTTCGTATCCGCCAGCCTTCTCCATGGAGCCCAATGCCTCATCATAGAGGGAAACAGGGCTTGATACCCCTGCAAAGATGACATTTCCCTTGTAGAGGACCACTTTGCTGATGCCCGTCACATGCTTCTGGCTCTGCTCAAAGGCGGCGGTCAACATCTCAAACTCAGGGGCAAACCAGTACCCGTTATAGATCAGTGTGGCATATTGTGGCATCAATGAGTCACGCAGGTGCATGACCTCCTTGTCCATGGTGATGCCTTCGAGATTGCGATGGGCTTTCCAGAGGATCTCACAACCCGGAGTCTCGTACACCCCACGGCTCTTGATTCCAATATACCGGTTCTCCACCATATCAACACGGCCGATGGCGTTATCATGGCCTGCCTTGTTCAAGTAGAGCAACATCTCCAGGGGGTCGGTTACCACCGTCCCGTTCTCTTCATTTGTAACGGAGAGGGGTATGCCATCCTTGAACTCAAAGCTGAGGGTAGTCTCTTTGTCGGCAGCTTCCTGGGGACTGAGGGTGATGCTGTACACATCTTCGCTGCAACGTAGGGAAGGATCCTCAAGGACTCCAGCCTCATGACTGATATGGATGAGGTTTTCATCTTCGCTGAAAGGCTTTTTGGTAGAGGCCTTGATGGATATCCCATATTTTTTTGCGTAGGCGATCATGTCAGAGCGACCTTCAAACTCGGCGAGCCATTCAGGATCTTTCCAAGGGGCGATGATCTTTACCTCCGGCATATGCATATAGTAGCCAAATTCAAACCTGACCTGGTCGTTACCCTTACCGGTGGCTCCATGGGCAACATAAAGCGTGCCTTCCTTTTTGGCTATTTCAACCTGACGCTTGGCTATGATGGGGCGGGCAAGGGAGGTGCCCAGCATATAGGTGCCTTCATAGATAGCATTTGCCTTGAGAGCTGGGAACACATAGTCAG
>DUPO01000062.1 GCA_012838275.1 Spirochaetales bacterium | reverse complement strand
GGGTTGCAGGATATGTAGATGATCTTCCTCGGAGCCATCTTGAGGGCGGCAGCGAGGAACCTCTCGTCGCTGCCGCTACGGGGAGGATCGAGGAACAGGACGTCGCAGCTCTGCTTCTCCTTGGCCATCTCCTTGATATAGACCGAGGCATCGGCACAGATGAATTCTGCGTTATCAAGATTGTTGGCCTTGGCATTGCGAACGGCATCCTCAACCGCATCAGGGTTGGACTCGATTCCCAGGACCTGCTTCACCCCCATGCTGGCTGCAATGAGGGCGATGGTTCCGGTACCGCAGTAGGCGTCGATGACACTGTCCCCTGCTGTAAGCTTTGCCATCCTCATTGCAATGGTGTACAGGATCTCTGCCTGTCCGGGATTTATCTGAAAGAAGGATTTGGCTGAGACACGAAAGGTAAGGCCGCAGACCTTCTCTTCTATGAAGCCTTTTCCATATAGACGCTTTTCAGGGATCTCACTGAGGACCATGCTTGTCTTTTCGTTGTTCATGTTCAGGGATATGGTCGTTATCTCAGGGTGACGCTGTCGCAGGATGCTGATGAAATCATTCTTGTTGGGGATCGGCCACTGCCCGCAGACAAGGACCACCATCGCTTCTTTCGTGAAGCGGGAGATCTTGATCAGCACGTGACGAATGTAGCCTGTCTGAGCATCTTCATCATAAGGTTCAATGCGGAAACGGTTCATCAGACTGCGTATGGTAGCTAGGATGGCGTCTGCAGTCGGGTGTTCGACCAGACACTCAATGACAGGTATTATATGATGCGTACCTTCACGGTAGTTGCCGCTGATGACTTTCCGGTTCCAGTCATAGCCAAAAACAGCCTGCACCTTATGACGGTAGTGAGTGGGATCATCCATGCCGATAATGGGAGCGATCGGACCGAACTGCCCGAGTATGTCCTCGACCAACTCCTCTTTGTACTCCAGCTGTATGGGATAAGGATAGGACATGAGGGCACATCCTCCGCAATCTTTATCCAAGGGACATTTCTTATAAGTATTCATGATTCCTACCGTGACCGCAAACATGAGGTTTGTCAATTGTCTTTCATCCTTCTCTTTGGTATGCTTACCATATGAAATACGTACGTTTCGCCTACCAGGGCACCACCAGTTACGGCCTCCTAGAGGAGGACACCATACAGGCTATCAAAGGGACCCCCTTTGGTGAGTTTTCGCCCACAGGAAAGACCTTTCCTCTGGATAAGGTCGAGCTGCTTACCCCCTGTGAATATTCCAAGGCGATCTGCATAGGACTGAACTACAGCGACCATGCCGTAGAGTTCCAGCTACCCATCCCTACCGAACCTGTGGTATTCATGAAACCTTCCACAGCGGCACTTGCCCACCTTGGAGTCATCAGATACCCCAAGCAGTCACACCGTCTCGACTATGAGGCCGAGCTGGCGATAGTCATCGGCAAGAGGGCAAAGAACGTCCCCATCCTGGATGCGGAGAACTACATCCTCGGCTATACCTGTGCCAACGACATCACAGCAAGGGACCTCCAACCCAAGCAAGGGCAGTGGACAGTGGCCAAAAGCTTCGACACCTTCTGCCCGTTCGGGCCGTTCATCAGCGACGAGGTCGACCCTTCCAACCTCACGATCGAAAGCCGGGTCAACGGCAAGACCATGCAAAAGTCAAATACCAAGAACCTCATTTTCGGTGCGACCTTCCTGGTCAGCTACCTATCAAACATCATGACCCTGCTGCCAGGGGACATCATCCTTACAGGAACACCCGGAGGTATCAGCGGGATGCATCACGGCGATACCGTAGAGATCCTGATCGAGGGCCTTGGAGTCTTGAAGAACACTATCGGTTAAAGTACTCGATGGCCACATCCCTCCCGTCAAAATAGAGGAAGTCCCCTTCAGGATAATTCCAGACCGCCTGCAGGGTGGATGGGAGGAACAACTCCCCCTGCCTCCGGTAGTCGGCAAGGATCGCTGTCCATCGGACCTTCTGCCTCGAGCCGTCCATCCCAGTCGCCATCCTGTCCTCGGTGGTAAAGCTCCGCATCGCCCCCTCCTCACTGAAAGTAAAGATACCGCTGCAAGAGAGCCCGTACGCCTCGATACTCCCCTTTGCATGGGTATCGTCTATAGCCTCCCACTTCACATACGGTTCGAGAGCCGCTGAAGGCATAAACAGGGCTTCTGCCAGGAAGGTGACCAGACAGGCGCGGTCCATATCCTCACCCCGCTCATCAAACAGGGTAAACAGCTTTGCTCCGACACCCTTCATAAAACCTTTCCCTTTCAAAAAGGAGTCAAACCCCTCAAAGGGAATTCCGTATAGCGAGGAGTCGATATATGCCAGACGCTGGGGCTTTGTAATCCCATTGCGCTGCACGTAGTCGATCTTTATGGTCGGCTTGCCCCTGCCCAAGGAGAAATCGACACCCTTGAAGGTGCCCTTCATGTGGGTCATCTTGGGCTTTCCTATAAAATTGCAGTATATGAAGTATCTCTGCACGGGAAGAGGAAGGGAGGCAATGTCCTCCAGGGTGAACAGGGCGTCACTGTACCCGGCATCATGGATGAGCAATTCACCGGCCTCTGAAAACGCCCTTCGCGTCTTCGAGCCTGGCAGGGCGAAAAAAACCAGAATCAACAAGACAACAGCGACAATACCGCCAAGCAGTAGCATCAGGGGCCTCCTCCTATGCATACGTCTCTTCCAACAGTGCAATATTTTCAGCGAGCTTTGCAAAACTTCTTGAGAGCATAGCAAGCTCGTCATAAGAAAAACCCGAGAAGAGTGTCTCTATGAAATGCTCTTCCCTCTCCTGCCTGCCCTTGCAGTGAGCAAGACATCTGGAGGTCACCCTAAAATCTGAAAACCGCTTGTCGTCCTCGCGTTTCCCGATAGTGATGAACCCCTGCTTTTCCAGCAGCTGGGCCATCTTCATCACATTCTGGCGGGAAGAGCCCATCCTCCGGGCGAGCTCACTGACCGGCAGAGCTTCCTCCTCACTCTTTATGAGGACAGCTATCAATAGCCACTGCTTGAGTGTCATCTCAGCATCCAAGCCATCGCCGGCAACCTGCAACCGGTTGGAAAGGGTAAAGAAAGAACTGAATATCTTTGCTTTCATCTCTTGCATATCCATGGGGCCTCCCTACTATGTAACCTATTGCCTAATATAGGTAATAGGTTACATAATGTCAAGCGACAATCCCCTTTTTCTTCAACGGTTTTCAAGAATTTCCGAATACGTGCCAAGGCGCCCCCATCGCTAGGACGTGGGGCGCCTTGGTAGTATCAGTTTTCAGTTTTCAGTTCAGCGTTGCAAGCACCTCATCGACAATCGTCACCGCAACATCGATCTCATCCTTGCTGATGACCAGAGGAGGAACAAACCGCAGGACATCCGACCCCGCACTCAGGACGAGAAGCCCCTTGGCAAAACACGCTTCAACAACCTCTCTGGGAGGAGTGCTCAAAACCATGCCGTTCATCAGGCCAAAGCCCCTGACAGCCTTGCATGTGTCCGGATACTTTGTGACCAGCTGCCCGAGCTTCGAGCGCAGGTATGCACCCTTCTCACTCACCTCATTGCAGAGCCCGGTCTCGCTTAACCTGTGAGTCATCTCACAAACCCCTGCCATGGCCAGGGCATTGCCGCCGAAGGTCGATGCATGATCGCCTGGGGAAAATATATCACTCGCTCTCTCAGAGGTAAGCATTGCCCCGCAAGGGACTCCTCCGGCAAGGGCTTTCGCCAGGGTGATGACATCGGGCTTCACCTCATAGAGCTGCCAGGCAAAAGGCTTGCCGCTACGCCCCATCCCACACTGCACCTCATCGTAGATCAGAAGCAGGTCATGTTTGTCGCAGAGCTCCCTCAAGCCCTGTAAAAAGGCCTTGGTTGCAGGCACCACCCCGCCTTCGCCTTGGATAGGTTCGACCAGGATGGCACAAGTATGCTCTGATATGAGGGCCTCAACACTGCCCAGGTCATTGAAAAGCGCATACTGGAAACCCTGGGGGAGCGGATCAAAGTTCTGATGGTATTTTGCCTGTCCTGTGGCGGCGACCGAGCCGTAAGTCCTGCCGTGGAAGGAGTCGACCATTGTAATGACACGGGTCCTGGCAGGCGAACTCCTGTGTCCGAACTTGCGTGAAAGCTTGAGGGCTGCCTCATTGGCTTCAGCTCCGCTGTTGCAGAAAAAAACCTTGTCCATCCCAGCCAAGGTACAGATAGCTTTTGCTGCTTCGATAGCCTGGTTGTTGTAATAAAGGTTGGAACAATGCAGCAGACCGCTGTCCAGGACACCATTCAAGGCTTTTGTCAGGCCCTTGTCCCCGTAGCCAAGTGCATTGACTGCAATCCCCCCGACGAAATCCAGATACTCTTTCCCCTCAGTATCGGTAAGGGTGCAACCCTCACCGCTTGAGAAGACTACAGGAACCTGGCTGTATGTCCCTAGCAGGTATTCCCTGCCTTGTTCTATCTTCTGTTTCATATTCATCTATACCCTCTCCTCTGTGACCATGGTACCTATGCCCTTGGCCGTGAAAATCTCAAGCAGGATGGTATGGGGGACCCTGCCATCAAGGACGTGGACACTCTGTACCCCCTTCTCCAGTGCATCAAGGCAGCACTGCACCTTGGGGATCATCCCCCCGACAATGATCCCATCCTCTATATACTGTAGGGCCTCTCTTCTGGTAAGGGAGCTGAACAGGGTGGATGCATCATCCTTATCCTTCAGTATCCCTTCGACATCAGTGAGGAATATCAGCTTCTGCGCATCAAGGGCGCCCGCTACCGCGCTGGCGGCATAGTCGGCATTGACGTTGTAGGTGTGGCTCTCCTCATCAACTCCCACAGGAGAAAGGACCGGGACGAACCCGTTGTCGATCAGGGTCTTCAACAAGGTGGTATCCACCTTGTCGATCTGCCCTACAAATCCCAGATCCCTTTCCTTGTCATCCTTCTTCCTTGAACAGAGCAGCGTCCGCCCATCCTTGCCGCTGATACCGGCTGCCTGGATCCCCACACTCTGAAGCTTCTCAACCAGGCTCTTGCCGATGGAGCCCGAAAGCACCATCTCGGCAATCTTGGCAGTCTCGGCATCAGTAATTCTAAGGCCATCAATGAACTCTGTCTTTTTCCCCAATCTTGTTAGCATTGAAGTTATCTCATTGCCACCACCATGCACCACAACAGGCTTAAGCCCGATGTACTTGAGCATGGCGATGTCCTGGATGACCGAGGCGCACAGCGCCTCATCAACCATGGCAGACCCACCATACTTGACCACCACCACACTACCGGCAAACCGCCTGATATAGGGAATCGCCTCAATTAGAACCTCAGCCTTGAGGATCTCGCTCTTCATCTTATGTATCATCAGCTTCTGTAATCTCCATTTATGCGCACATACTCATACGAGAGGTCACATCCCCAGGCAGTCCCACTCCCGTTCCCTTCCCCTACCTTGGCATGCACCTCCACCTCTCTCTCCAGGAGGATGGTCTTGGCCCTCTTCTCATCAAAGCCCACAGGCTGCCCGCCGGAAAGCACCTCTATGCTGCCTTTCTCCGACTTGAAGGAGAGGCTCACCTTGGCCGGGTCAAATTCAGCACCGCTGTAGCCCATCGCACAGAGGATTCTCCCCCAGTTCGCGTCACTACCGAAGAAGGCTGCCTTCACCAGGGAGCTCGACACCACCGAGCGGGCAAGAGCTTGCGCGCTCGCCTTGTCCAGAGCGCCGGTGACCGTCACTTCAATGAACTTCCCCGCTCCCTCCCCATCACGCACTATTGCCTTGGCAAGGGCGGTATGGACAAAAAGGAATGCCTCCTTGAAGCTCTCCCAGTCGGGGCTTTGTTCGTCAAGTTGCGGTGATCCGCTCATCGCATTAGCAAGCACAAGGACAGTGTCGTTGGTGGAGGTATCGCCATCGACGCTGATCATATTGTAGGAGTCGATCACACTCTCTCCAAGGAGGGCCTGCAGGCTCTCCTTGGACAATGAGGCATCGGTGGTGATGAAGCTGAGCATGGTGGCCATATTCGGATGGATCATCCCCGAACCCTTTGCCATCCCTCCAATGCGTACAGGCTTGTCCCCTATCATGAGTTCGACGGCAACCTCCTTGGTAAAAGTGTCGGTGGTACAGATCGCCTGAGCTGCCTTTTGTGCCGCTTCCCTGTCCGCCTTGAGATCTTTTGCTATCTTGGCTATGCCTTTTTCCACCTTCTCCATCGGAAGGGGAAGCCCTATGATCCCGGTGGAGCAGACCAGGACTTCCCGCTCTGTCGTAGGAATGTCCACACTTGTCAGGCTCGCCGCAGCAAGAGAGGCCATCGAATGGGTATCCCTGATCCCCTGATCCCCGGTACAGGCGTTTGCATTGCCACTATTGATCAATATTGCCTTGACCGTCTTTTGGTTTTTCACCAGGTCCTGGTCCCACGACACTGGGGCCGCCTTGACCAGGTTCGTGGTGAAGGCTCCTGCAAACGAACAGGGCTGTTCACTTACCACCAAGGCAAGATCCTTCTTCCTTTTCTTCAGGCCACAGGCGATGCCATTGGCAGAGAAACCCGTAGCGGCGGTTATTCCGCCTTCCAGTATCTTCATTGTTCCTTTTCTCCTACAGGGGGTTGACGACGGTGGAGGCCAAACCGGCATTCTCCGCAAAACCGAACCTGATATTCATGTTCTGCACTGCCTGCCCTCCGGCACCTTTGATGAGATTGTCCAGAGCACCGATAGCTATGACCCGCCTCGTCCTCGGATCAACCTTCCAGCCGATGGCTGTGGTGTTGGTATTTTTAACAAATCGAGTCTCAGGCAGGGAGGTGCCCATCAGACGGATAAACGACTCCTCTGCATACCACTTCGCATACGCCGCGCCGATCTCATCTTCTCCTACCCCATCCTTGAGGTTCGCATAGCAGGTGGAGAGTATCCCCCGGTTCATCGGGGCAAGGTGAGGGGTAAATTGAACAACCGTCTTTTGCCCAGCCAGTGCAGAGAGTTCCTGTTCGATCTCCGGGGTATGGCGATGATCGGTCACCCCGTACGCCTTGAAGGACTCGTTGCACTCACAAAACAACGAGTCGGTCCTCTCCACCCTTCCGGCTCCGGTCACCCCACTTACGCTGTCGATGATGATAGAGGTCCTCTCTATCAGATTTTCCGCGACCAGAGGGGCCAGGGTCAAAATCGAACAGGTGGTATAGCACCCGGGGTTCGCAATGAGGTTCGCCTTGGCTATCAGCGGTCGCTTGAGCTCGGAAAGGCCATATACAGCTTCCTGTAGCAGGTGCTGGCTCGTATGCTCGCTCTTATACCACTGGGTATAGACAGAGACGTCACTGAGGCGATAGTCAGCACCCAAATCTATGATGACGCAACGCTCGAGTATCTCTTTTGTGACAAGTTTGCTTGCCATGCCGTGGGGAAGGGCGAGAAAGAGTACGGAACAACGCCTGCTGGCCCCCTCTATGTCCTCTTCTTCCAAGACCAGGTCACAGCTACCTTGCATCGAAGGATATATGGAGGAAAATCGCTTTCCCACATACGAGTGCGAACCCAGGTAGGTCAGTGAGATGTGGGGGTGGTTTGCAAGCAAAGAGACAAGTTGAGCTCCTGCATATCCTGTAGATCCGATGACACCGGCTTTTACCATTACTTACTCCATGGGGTAGTTTTGGTATAATTATACAGAAATTTGCAATCTTTACCAGTGTTCATGCATAAACTTTCATGCTTGTTGTATAAATATTATATTTCCTCTTCTCGATGCAAAGAGAAAAAGCTCAAAGCCAAGATTTTCCCTACCTCTTTTTGGAGCCTTTTTTATGCAAGGTCGCAATCCCAACACCAAAAGCAGTAAGAATACCCAAATAATAGCAGCAAGTGACCACCCACCTGAACGCTCCCTTGGGATCAGTGACGAAAAACGAACTCACTAGAGCCAAGCCTGCCAGGGAGGAGGATGCTATGATGAGCGGTGATCTCTTCTCTGAAAAAACGGAACCTAGCACAAGAAGGAGCAGTCCTACGAAAGAGATGGCAGCATGCTCCATCTCAAGCAGCATACCCGTATCGCCGCTCGTACCGAGCGTAGCCTCGATGAGGAAAAAGAGCAGAGGCGAAAGAAAAGAAAATCCCACCAGCAACACCCCTGCCGAAAGGAGGATTGTTCCAATATTCCTCATACGGTAGC
>DUPO01000061.1 GCA_012838275.1 Spirochaetales bacterium | reverse complement strand
TACTCAATCACCCATTTTCTTGCCCTTTTCAAATTTTCAGTGATCTCCTTCCAATTGTTGGCCGCGATGGCCCCCTTATCAAACATCCAACTTCCAGTCATGGCCAGGACATGGGAGTGATTGAGGTAGGTAGCCATCTCTTGCTCTGTAATGTGGCCGGCAACGATAAACTGGAGCTTAAACTCCTCTCCCAGCTTGTCGATGACTGGAAATCCCCCAAGCTTGTCTACGGGGTAGAAGCCTATGACATCCAGGTTCATCTTCCTGCAAAGTGAGCCATCGGTAGTGACAGGAAATATGGAAACTTTATTCCTCAAGCAGAGCTTGATCATCTCTTCATTGAAAACAGGGGAGAAAATAAACTTCGCGCCCTCATCTACAGCTTTTTGGGCTTCTTCCAGCGTTTGCACATTGCCGGCCCCAGCCAAGATATCAGGGTAGTCCTGGACTAGCGCACGTAACAAAAGGCTCCCTTCCTGCATCTGCTGTGATATGTTGATTACCTTCAGCCCACTCTCTCTGAGAGCAGCAGCCAAGGAAGGGGCTTGGGTCGGTCTGATAGCTTTGGCCATCGGTATGCAGCGAAGCCGGGAAAGAATTCTTGTTGTGTAATCCAATTCGCAATACCTCCTACAGTTGCTAGCTATAGCTTACCTCCTCCCCAAAGACAGGTAAAGGACAATACCCCCCTCTGTTCATCACTATTTTCCAGCTCACTACGAGGCCGTTTCCCTCTTTACTTTCAAATTTGACGATTCTATGCCTATAATGACCATATGCCAAACAATCAGAACACAAACCGTAAAACAGTAATCGACTACCGCTCGCTGTTGCAGGCATGCACAAGAGAGAAAGACAGGGTTAAGATACTGATCTTGAAGTATATCGCTGAAACTGAAACGGCTTCGCGTAAAATGGTCATTGAATCTTTGGATATTCGCCCTTCCACCGTCTCGAAATCCATCGGGGAGCTAATTGAAGATGGTTTGGTAAACGAGCTTAGTGTCCGAGCCAACTCAGGGAGAGGAAGGCCCGAATGGTTCCTTTCCATCAACGCAAACAGGTTTTGGGTCATATCCTTCTCGATCATGTCCATGTCGCTAATCACTACCATCGCGAACTTCGGAGGAGAGGTTGTTGATGAGCAGATCCTCACCCTGGACAAAACCCTGACAGCATCAGAGATGGTTAGCATCCTCAACAGCCTTATCTCAGAGTGTTCCGCCAAGGTGCCTGAAGGCACACACCTGCTTGGGTACGGGATTGCTGTACCGGGTCTCATTGACAAGAAGGCCAATCTCTGGCGGATGGTGACGCGATTTCCCAACATGCGAAATCTGAAATTTGAAGATATCACGGGCTTCTCTGATGGTAATGTGCTCTTTGAACGTAACATTGATGCCATCCTTAATTACTGTCTTCTTGCAGAACCGGGTGCATACAAGAAAAGCTCCCTGCTTCTGCACTGGGGTTACGGGATAGCAATTTCCTTTGCATCAAATGGCTCCCCCCTGCAGTCTGGGGGAGGGCTCTTCGGCGAGATTGGCCACTGGACGGTCCCATTTGGCAATTGTGAGACCCAGACGATTGAAAACCTCGCTTCCGTACCCAAATTCATGGAATCCTATGATTGGAGTGGAACCATTGACGAGTCCTCCATCCAGAGGAGTATCCAAGAGGGATTTCTCTCACAAGGGAAACTGGATGAGATCCACCAGATCATCGCCCAGGTCATCCGAAATCTCCACCTCACGTTCTTTCCCGACATCATCTATATCCTAAGCCCTTTCGTGGATGTCACGGCAGCAGAATATTTCTCTGCATTCCTTTCTGAAGCCTTGAAACCCTTCGCCGTCAAGGCACCTTCGGTGATCAACCTCCAGTACTCCACCCATAGTGAGTCCATGGGCATGGTAAGCACCCTATTCTCACAATCCATCGGACCTTATCTGATCGCACGCTGGTAAGCATGTCTGAAGGAGTTCTTGTTATATTTAGACCGCAAAAAACAATACATTATTTGATAACTGGTTCTAATGTATACTGTTATTAATTAATAACCTTAGAGCTTGCATTTT
>DUPO01000060.1 GCA_012838275.1 Spirochaetales bacterium | reverse complement strand
TGCTTGTACTTCTTGCCGCTTCCGCAAGGGCAGGGCTCGTTGCGTCCCACCTTGGGGGAGGTCCGCCTGACTGTTATCGGAGTGACATCACCACCGCCCTGGACTTTTCTTCCCTGCTCTGCAGCATTGGCAAATGCCCCTTGGGCTCCGTGGGATTCCACAGTCCTGTGAGCAGAACTCTTCTTCCTGTACTTGTCCTCTGCCTGCGATATCTGCACTCTGACAAGGGTATTGGCCAAAAAGCGCTTGATACCGTCGAGCATTTCGGTGAATATCTCAAAGCCTTCGACCTTGTACTCTACCAGGGGGTTTTTCTGAGCATAGGAGCGCAGTCCCACAGCATCCCTGAGATCTTCGAGTGCCATGAGGTGGTCCTGCCAGCGGATGTCGATCTGGCGGAGGTAGTTGAAACGGAGGAAGTCGTTGAACGGCTTTTCTCCAGTTTGCCCTACCTTTGCATCTATCTCCTCATCGATGCTCTTCTTCAGATGTGCCTTGTACTCCTCCCTGGTTGCTCCGCTCTCAAGGGGAGTGATGGTAAGGTGGAACTCCGCCTGCACATCCTCAAGGATCTTCAGTACCATATCCTTTTCCTTGATGTCCTTAGGCACGGAATCAACAATTTCAAGGGCTATCTCATGACAGCTGGCACGCACCCTTTCAAGGAGGTTCTCCTCACTCAGGATGGTGTCACGCTCGTCATAGAGGTAGTTCCTCTGTTCGTTAAGCACATCATCATAATCAAGCAGATGCTTCCGTATTTCAAAGTTTCTGTCCTCAACACGCCTTTGTGCCTTCTCGATAGCATTTGAAAGCATGCGATGCTCGATGGGCATCCCATCCTGCATCCCTATCTTTCCTAGGATTCCCCTGATATTTTCAGAAGCGAATAGACGCATCAGCGAGTCATCGAGGGAGACATAGAAGCGACTGGTTCCGGGGTCGCCCTGACGTCCGGAGCGTCCGCGCAGCTGGTTGTCGATACGCCTGGATTCGTGACGTTCGGTTCCCATGATATAGAGACCACCAAGGCTTTTGACCTCTTCATAGTCCTTTCTCCACGCGGGAGTGACCTTCTGCAAGGCTTCGGCAAACTCTTCAGGGCTCGCATCGGTGCCACAGATCCTACGGGCCCTGGCATCAAGGCTGCCGCCCAGCTTGATATCGGTTCCGCGGCCTGCCATGTTGGTGGCGATAGTGACCGCGCCCTTTGCCCCTGCCTCTTCAATGATCATCGCCTCCCGGAGATGGTTCTTGGCATTGAGCACTTCATGGGGAATGCCCATCCTCTTGAGCAGGAGGGAGAGCATCTCACTCTTTTCAATCGATATGGTACCAACCAGTATGGGTTGTCCGGTCTTGTGGACGCGGGCTATCTCTTCACAGATGGCCTGAATCTTGAACTGTTCGTTAAAGTAGACCAGATCCGGATGGTCCTTCCTGACGATAGGCTTGTTGGTGGGGATGACCACAACATCAAGACCATATATCTTCAGGAATTCGGGAGCCTCAGTATCGGCAGTACCGGTCATGCCGCTGATCTTGTCGTACATTCTGAAGAAGTTCTGGTAGGTGATTGTGGCCAGAGTCTTGTTCTGGCCCATGATCTTGATCTTCTCCTTAGCCTCGATAGCCTGATGGAGGCCGTCCCCATAGCGTCGGCCATGGAGGATGCGTCCGGTGAACTCGTCGACTATCTGCACTTGGCCGTCAACTACCACGTAGTCCACATCATGGGCATAAAGCTTCAGGGCCCTCACAGCCTGGGTCACATAATGCACATATTCAAAGTTGTCATCATCATAGATGCTGCCGGTGATGACCTTGTGCTTGTTGAGAAGCTCCTCAATATGGTTCATGCCCTGGTTGGTGAAGGAAACCTTTTTCTGCTTTTCGTCCAGCTTGTAGTCACCCTTCTCCTCAAATGGTTGGGCACCGCGGTCAAATCGGGCTAGGGGATCCTGTTCGTAGTAGTCATTGGTAGCTGGATCCTTCTCGCACTCAACCAGGAAGGAGGCTATCTTCTCGGCCCCCAGGACTTGGGCTGAATCATCCTCACTCTGCCCGCTGATGATAAGCGGGGTCCTGGCCTCATCGATCAGGATGGAGTCTATCTCGTCAATGATACAGTAGTGGTGCTTGGGCTGGATCTTCTCCTCAGCCGACCATTTCATATTGTCGCGCAGATAGTCGAATCCGAATTCGTTGTTGGTTCCATACGTGATGTCAGCATTGTAGGCAAGGCGCTTGGCCTCATTGTCCATGTCAGAGAGTATGACTCCTACTGTGAGGCCGAGAAATTCATAGATCGGGCCCATCCACTCAGAGTCACGACGGGCCAGGTAGTCGTTGACGGTAACTATGTGTACGCCCTGTTGCTCAAGGGAGTTGAGGTAGGCCGAAGGTACGCAGCTGAGGGTCTTTCCCTCACCGGTCTTCATTTCCAGGATCTGTCCCCGATGCAGGACGGCAGCTCCCATGACCTGGACATCATAGTGCCTCTCTCCGATAACACGGCTTGCGGCTTCCCTGACCAGGGCAAACGCTTTGGGGAGCAGGGAATCAAGTGACGCTCCCTCTTTGACCTGTTTCCTGAACAGTTCGGTCTGGATGGGGAACTCCTCATCCTTGAGGGCTCTTGCCCAAGCGTCCTCTTTGTTGACAGCTTCCACGACCGGCATGAGCGTACGCAGGTCCTTATCTTGTTTAGTTCCGAACAACTTGGTAAATATTGACGTTCCCATGATGACTCTCTTCTGCGGTATTAGGCATGCCTTGACATGTCCCTCACAAGTATACCCATAACAGGGGTCAGAGAAAAGCATAGGTTCACTTAAATTGTGAGCCAAATATACCCGCTGTGTATCATAATGATACGGAATAGCTATGCTAGGTCCATCACGCATGATATACTCAGCTCATGTTGGTCTGTTTTACTGGGGGAGGGACCCTCGGACACATCTATCCGGCTCTTGCCGTACACGACGTTCTTCTTGAGACAGAGGGCTATTCAGCCCTCTGGATAGGGAGGGACAACGAAGGGGAGAGGGAAGCTGTCAGACGGGCAGGGATTCCCTTTTACCCGATCCAGAGCGGTAAAATGCGACGCTACTGGTCTTGGGAAAACTTTTCCGACATCTTCCGCCTCATCGCGGCATTTTTCCAAGCCCTATCCCTCCTACGCAAAAAGAGACCGGATGTGCTCTTTTCCAAGGGGGGCTACGTATCGGTACCACCGGTATTTGCCGCAAAATTACTCGGGATACGGGTGATAACCCACGAAAGTGATGCTACCCCAGGCCTTGCGACACGTCTGAACAGCGTATGCGCATCGGTTGTCTGCATCCCCTTTGCAGGAAGTGAAGGCTCCCTGAATCCAGCCAAGGTGGTGGTCAGTGGAAACCCGATCCGAAAGGAGCTGTCCTCAGACCGGGACATCACTCATTTCAATATTCCCGGCGACATCCCCTTGCTGCTTGTCCTTGGGGGAAGCCAGGGGTCAAGGCAGATAAATACCCTGGTAAGGGAGAACTTGCCGCTTCTTTGTTCCCTGGCTTTCGTCATACACCAGTGTGGTGAGAACGATTACCAGGACATCGAAATGGAAAACTACTTCCCAGTCCCCCTTCTAGGCCCGGAGCTGGGCACACTTTACAGAAAAAGTGCTCTGGTGGTCAGTCGGGGTGGAGCCGGCACCATATCGGAGCTTCTGGTTTTCGGCTGCGCTTCGCTGATAATCCCGCTCTCCATGGAGAGTAGCAGGGGGGACCAGGTTGCAAATGCAAAGCGTCTTGTTCAGGAGGGAGGGGCAAGGGCGATGCTTGGGGAAGTGACCAAGGAGAACTTCATGAAGGAAGTAGGGGACCTGTTGGAGAATCCTGAAAAAAGGGGTATCCTATCCTTGAATGCAAAAAGACTGGCTGTGACAGGGAGCGCTGAAATGATCGCCTCCCTCATACTACAAGGAGCATAGACATGGATTGGGGAATGACAATCGGATCAGTATATTTCAACTCGCTGGATATCATCGTGTTCTGTCTGGCCATTGTCGGTGGGATTGCCGACACGATAACCGGCTTTGCCGACTCCTTCTCCCATAGGGCGGGTTTCATAGTGGGGTTCTTTCTCTCCCTGATGTTTACCAAGATGCTTGCAGAGGTCCTGTTGGCGGCCTTCAGCCTGTCTATGTTCCTTTCAAGCCTCATATCCTTCGTCCTGCTCTTCCTTGCAGGGTATATCCTGATGAGGGTGATAGGCAACCTGCTCGACACCGCTTTGAATGTAACCGGACTCAGGGCTATTAACAGCCTGTTGGGTTTCATATGGGGTGTTGTAGAGGTCCTGGTATTTTCCGCCTTCATCCTATATGTCCTGGAGCTGCAGACAGCCTTTGACCTCTCTTCTGTCTTGGACAGGAGCCAGTTTGTCCTGCGCCTGGTCAGGCCTCTGGTTCCTGAGACGGTGAATTGGTTTACTCTGACGGTGAATGCTGCCCATGTTTGATGAATTAGCCAAAAGCCAAAAGGATATAGCGACACAGCTCTCCTACCAGATACAAAGCAAGACATTTACCCAGGTGAACCTGTTTGGGGGCAGCCGGTACTCCCTCAGGATGACCGCAGCCATTGAGACAGCGCGCGCCCTTTCCTGTAGGGAGGGAGGCGAACAGCTTTGTCGCTGTTCCAGCTGCAGGAAATTCGAAACCCTGACGATGCAGAATCTCATCATAGTCAGCCATCGTGACCATACAAGCGTCATCGAGACAGCATTGAGCAGTTTCCTGCGTCTCAAGAATGATTTCTCCAGGTTCTTTCTGCTGCGCAGCGTGCGCATCCTGCTGCTGCAGTACCATGCATCCCTGTTAGGGGACACCCAGAGCGCTGCCCAGAGCACCAACTATGATAGTGCTTCGGGGGTAAGTGACCTGCTGATGGAACTGGCCCAAGAGGATGGGGACATTACGGATAAAAGGGCAAAAAGCCTTGTCCAGGGTCTTCGTTCCGCCCTGAAGCCGCTTCTCGCAGCTTCAAGAAAGAATACCACCATATCGATCAACCAGGTCCGCTCCCTGGAGGAGTGGGTGAACCGCACCAGCATGGGAGATCAGAAGATTTTCATCATCATTGAAGGGTTGGAACAGACTGGAGCTTCAGCTCGCAACAGCCTGTTGAAATTGCTTGAGGAGCCTCCTAAGGATGTCTATTTCTTTCTCATCTCCGAATACCCCAACAGGATCATGCAGACGATACTCTCACGCGTGCGAAAGTACAGCTTCCCCCCACTCAAGGAAGGGGAGGTCAACAGCCTGCTAACGCCCTTCTTCCTCGGCGAGGAACGCTTTGAAAACCTTGAATCCTTCTTCCTGCAAGGGGGAGGGCTCGATCTTGCCCGCCATGCTGAAATAGTGGAAGTTTTGCTTACCTCCATAGCCAACCACTCCTACCTCAAAGAGGAACAGTTCAATGAGCTGCTCTCTTTCATTGATGCCCAAGGCAGTTATGAGTATGTTCTTAAGAGACTGCTCTCCTGCCTGGGTGACCTGCTGGCACGGGGGGAGCTCTCCTGGCAACGGGCAAAGGCCCTTTCATCCCTGATTTCAAGCAGTTACAGCAGTGCGACCCTATATAATCAGAACAAGCGCCTTATGTTCGAAGCCCTCTATCTTAAGCTTATGGAGGTAGCATGAAGAATTTTGTCAAACGGGCGATCAAGAAGATAGACCAGCTTGATACCGAACAGATAGTCGATATCCTCCAAAGCCAGTCCAGAGAACTGGAGATGCTGGAGAATGTCCTTGATACCATTGAGGATGGGGTGATCCTCACTGATGCGAACCTGACGATAAACTATGCGAATACACACTGCCCGAACCTGATCCCCATGCTCAGGCTCCGCTCCTACGAAGGCTATCCGCTCTCCAAGGTGATAGAGGACAAGCATGTGCTGCGCTATATCGTCCTTTCTGTCTACAACAGGGCGGATGACCTGGACAATGAGTTCACCTTCCAACGGGGAAACAGGGTGCAGACCATTGCCGTGACTGTCTACACATACAAGATGCAAGATAAGGATGCCCTCTCAAGTTATGTGCTGATGTTCAGTGATGTGACCGAGCATAATGCCAATGAGGCTAGGATGAGGCGTTCGGAGAATCTGGCATCGATGACAACGATGGCTGCAGGTGTCGCACATGAGATCAAGAACCCCTTGGCTGCGATGGGGATTCATCTGCAGCTTCTTAAAAAGGCTTTTACGCGCAAGGAAGCGCTAACCTTTGACGATGCACAGCGCTATATTGATGTTTTGGAGGAGGAGATTACCCGTCTCAATGGCATTGTTGTGGATTTCCTCTTTGCAGTGCGGCCCCTGGATACCCGCCTCCGCCTGGGTTCCATAATGAAAACCCTTAACGAGGTCATCGCCTTTGTTGAGCCTGAGCTTGCTGAGCATAGGGTGAAACTCACCTGCAACTGCTCCACATCGCTGCCGAGGCTGGAGTTTGATGAGAATCTGGTCAAACAGGTCTTGCTCAATCTCATAAAGAACGCCATGAACGCCATGGAACAGGGGGGAAGGATGACCTTGTTTGCGCGTCCTGATGGAAATGATGTGCTGATCAGCGTGCAGGACACCGGCGTCGGTATGGATGAGGAGATGGTGCAGAAGATATTTGAGCCCTATTATACCAATAAGGCAACCGGTACCGGCCTGGGCCTCACCGTAGTATATAAGATCATGAAGGAACACCGTGGTGACATCACTGTGGAGAGCAAGCTGGGCGAAGGTTCTACTTTCACCCTCTCATTCCCCATTCCCAAGAGTGAGCGCCTCAGCCTGGTCGAGCCTGATAAGGAGGGTTCTTATGAAACGTAGTATCCTCATCGTCGATGATGAGAAAAATATCAGAAACGGCCTCGCCATGGCTATGGAGCTGGAAGGGTATGAAACCCTCACAGCTGAAGATGGCGCTGAAGCCTGGAGCCTTATGGGCAAGAAGGATGTGGACCTCGTCATTACCGACTTGAGGATGCCCAACCTGAGTGGAGAACAGCTTCTGCAGAAGATCAATTCGGCCTATCCCAGATTGCCGGTCATAATACTCACCGGTCACGGGACCATCGAGACGGCAGTCGATGCGATGCGTAAGGGAGCGATAGACTTCTTTACCAAGCCCGTAGAACTCGATCGCCTCTCCCTGGTGGTAAAGAAGGCGCTCTCAACGACCGACCTCTATGCCGAACATGAAAGGCTGAAGGCTGAGGTTGCAACCCTTAAGGCACGCAACCGCTATGATCGTATTGTGGGTAAGAGCCAGAAGATGGTCTCTTTGATGGAGACTGTGGCCCAGGTAGCCCCAACACGCGCTTCGGTTCTCATTACCGGTGAAAGCGGGGTTGGCAAGGAACTGGTGGCAGATGCCATCCATGAACTGAGTAACCGCTCAAAGGGTCCTTTCATCAAGGTCCATTGTGCAGCCCTCTCCGCATCCTTGCTGGAAAGCGAGCTCTTCGGTCATGAGAAAGGCTCCTTTACAGGAGCTGTCTCCCAGAAGAAGGGACGCTTCGAACTTGCAGACGGGGGGACAATTTTCCTTGATGAGATCGGGGAGATTGACGCCGCCACCCAGGTAAAGCTGCTTCGGGTGCTGCAGGAGAAGGAGTTTGAACGGGTCGGGGGGGAAAAATCCATAACAGTCGATGTTCGCGTAGTCTGTGCAACCAACCGAGACCTGCTCAAGGAGATAGAGAAGGGTAATTTCCGTGAGGATCTATACTACAGGCTCAATGTCGTGCATTTCGATGTACCTCCCTTGCGTGAGAGAAAGGACGACATACCCTTGCTGATGACCACTTTCCTGACCCAGTTCAATCAGGAGAATGACAAGAAGATCGAAGGATTCTCCAATGGGGCCAAGAAGGCCTTGCTCTCCTATGAATGGCCAGGTAACATACGTGAACTTCGCAACTCCATAGAGAGCGCTGTTGTGCTCTCCCGCTCTTCAGTAATAGAGGCTGATGACCTTCCCCCTGCAATCAGGCTTGCAGACAACTCCGCACAGCTCTCCCTTGACGTGGGCATCACCCTTGCCGAGGCTGAGAAGCAGCTTATAATGTCCACCCTGGTCATGAGCGGAGGCAACAAGACCAAGGCTGCTGAGATTCTTGGCATCGGACGAAAGACACTGCACAGGAAACTACAGGAATATCAAATTGACCAAGAATGACATTTATCAGATTTTTGACAAGGGGGGAAGCCTGGAGAAGCGCTTCTCCACATACGAATACCGTGAAGGCCAGCTTCTGATGGCCGACCTGGTGCGTGACTGTTACGATTCGCACGCCATAGCAGCCATAGAGGCAGGTACCGGAATAGGAAAATCTTTTGCCTACTTGGTGCCAGCCCTATACCACGCCATGCAGGAACCCGATGAGAGGACGGTCATCGCCACTTCCACCATCAACTTGCAGAAGCAATTGTACGAGAAAGACATTCCGATGCTTTTCAGGATACTGAACCTCTCCTGCAAGACTGCCTTAGCGGTCGGGAGGGGGAATTACCTCTGCCTGCAGCGGTTCATCGAGGTGCGCAATAACGCATCCCTGCTCGCCCAGGATCCCCAGAGTGAGCTCTACCAGCTCAATGAGTGGGCGATGAAGACTGAGACAGGCCTGCGTAGTGATTACCCCGGAAGACTCGGTGAGCTCTGGGGGGAGGTCCTCTGTGACGGGGATCTTTGCAACTCCCATAAGTGTGAGTATTTCAAAGAGTGCTTCTTTTTCAAGGCCAAACAGAAGATCAAGGAAGCTAAGATAATCATCAGCAATCACCATCTCCTGTTTACAGATGCCCGCAGCCGACTTGAGAGCGACATCGGTTTTGATGAGGAGGCTGTACTTCCTTCCTATACTCGTCTCATAATTGATGAGGCGCATAATATCGAACAGAATGCCTCAAGTTTCTTTACTGCAGAGTACACCTCCAAGGAGATGTTGCGTCAGATATCCTGGATCCAGCGTTCGGGCAGGTTTGCCGCCAAGTCCCTGCTCGACCAATTGGGTGAGTTCTCCCCCGAACCTGAGCTGTTTGACCGCATACGCGATGACATTCATCTGCTGAGCGGAGAGGTCGGCACCCTGGACCAGTACCTGATGGCTGTATTCCAAAAGAATAATTTCCAGCCTGTCCTGATAAGAGCCGAGCATCAGCACAGGCTTGCAGAGTTTGTCGACCAGGCAACCAAGGTCTCTCAGGCCAGCGGGCGGCTAGCTGCTAAGATAGGGTACTTCATAGAACACCAGAAGGCCCCTGAGGAGTATGCCACCAAAGTGAATGAGCTTATGGTGCGTGGTACAAGGATAGCCCAGATGAGCGAGGTGCTTTCACAGTTCTGCAATTTCCCCCTATGGGGAGATGAGGTGCACTGGTTCAATGCGGAGTCTTACCGGAACACCCGATCGGTTGAGGTCTGCATCACGCCCTTGTCGATCGCTCCTATTCTGGTCGAAGCGCTGTTCAAGAAGCTTGCCACAGTGGTATGCACTTCAGCTACCCTGGATTTGAATGACGACTTCGCCTTCTGGGGAGGTCGGGTAGGGCTTCCCTACGATGAGGAAAGACCCTACCAAAGGGCTACTTTCTCTTCACCTTTTGACTATCAGAACCGCCTGATGCTGCTGACTCCCAGCGATGCGCCCCTGCTTACCAAGGATAATGAGGAAGAGTACGTATCCTACATGTGTGAGACCGTATTCTCTGCAGTCCTCTCCTCAGGGGGAGGGGCCCTGGTCCTGTTCACTTCGTATGCAATGTTACAAAAGGTGAGCGAACGGCTGAAGCCCCGTTTCGCTGAAGAGAAGTTGGCTCTCTTCTGTCAGCGTGATATGGACCGCTACTCCCTGCTCAATCGCTTCATAGAAGATGAGAACAGCACACTGTTCGCCACATCCTCCTTCTGGGAAGGGGTGGACGCCCCAGGAGATACCCTGCGAATGGTCATCATCGTCAAGCTCCCTTTCAGTGTCCCTACCGACCCTGTCTTCAAGGCACGATGTGATGCCTTGGACAACAGCGGTAGCAGCGGCTTCTACCATCTGGCCCTCAAGGAAGCTACCATGAAGCTGAAACAGGGATTTGGGCGTCTGATGCGCAATACCGGTGATAGGGGAGTTGTCCTGATCTTGGACAGCCGTGTGGTAACGAAGAACTACGGCGTGTTCATGATGCGCTCCCTACCTGAGAGTTTCCATCCTGAGACAGAGACTTCCACAGTTTGTGACAAGATAGAGAACTTCCTGTATGCAGACTGATATCTACTATCTGTATCTTTTGTAAAGAATACGAAAAAAACGTGTAGCTATGGGATGTACACAAAAAAGGTGGTGTTGGTTCGAACCAACACCACCTTTTTGGGTTTCAAAGAAAAGATGCTACTCAATAATAGCCAAGACGTCCTTCATGTTGAGGATAAGAAACTCCTCACCATCAGCCTTGACTGAAGTTCCGGAATACTTGTCGTGCATGACCTTGTCACCGACTTTGACGGTCATCTTAACTTTGTCAGTTCCTTCACCTACTGCAACAACGCTTCCGATCTGTGTCTTTTCCTGTGCAGTCTGAGGAATGTAAATCCCGCTGGCGGTCTTCTCTTGCACCTCTTCGATCTTCACTAATACCCGGTCTGCCAATGGCTTGATTTTCATGTGTATCTTCCTCCAAACAAATAGATAGCTTTATGTTTGCGAAACATTACCTTCGCCTGTGATAATATAGTGAATAACAACCCTAGAGGCAAGGTGTTTTATACGATTACCCATTTCATGGTTTTATTTGCTTTTTACACCTTCCTTTGAGAAGGATTTCAGTATGACTGCGCAAACTATGCACAGTGCGCAATATCCTGTTTCTAGGCACTTGCCTATACGCTAACTCGTTACTATATTTGAGACGGATGAACGAGGCATCTTACTTATGGACAGTGCTAAAAGAGACAACAAAGAGCTTATGAAACCAACAGCTCCCAAATTCCTACCTGAGAACCCAACGCTAGAGGAGCTCTGGCAGTATTTCTATGAGATGGCATATCTGTTTGCACGTTCTAAGAATCTTGTCAGTTCCCTTGGCTGTTATACCGATGCGTTCCTCATCAGAGGAAATGCGATGCATTCCTCTGACAAGGATTGGCTTGATTTCTTCAGGCGACAGTTCGCCATCTATCTGATGGGCAAGAAGAGAATCAGTTGCTCTCTCTGTGAAGGGGATATGATTCATGATTTCTTGAAGGATGAGTACGAATCCATCAGAGTTGCCCTGGCTGAGAGCGAACTGCCTTTCCACTCGGAAAATCTTGCAGCTTGGTTTGCTTCCTTGGAGCTTGATTTTCCCTGGTGTGTCGAAGAAGATGAGTCGGATTGTGCCAACGGATAAAGGATAGCAAACTGGTAGGGTCATATTGTCCCTATATTTGATCATATTATTTCTTGTGTGTCGTTTTGATACTAAAATGATCTTATTTGCTGGCAAAAAAGGGCTTTTTGAACGAATAATCTATATTAGATAAAATCTGAAATTATAATATCTTTCTATATAACAAATTAAAAAAATAGAATTACGAGTTGGCACGTTATATGCAGTTACCTTTGTATATCCAATTGGAGGCAATTGCTAATGAAAAACTCAAATACAATGTTAAATAATAAAAAAGATACCATGTCCTATGACGATGCAAACATCCTTACCCTTTATTTGAAGGACATAAGCAGAATCCCCTTGCTCACCAGAGAAGAGGAGCTTGATCTTACAAGACGTGTTGTTGAAGGCGATGAGTTGGCTCGTAAAAAGATGATTGAAGCCAATCTCCGTTTTGTTGTTAATGTTGCCAAGAAATACCAGAACCAGGGCCTGCCGCTTATCGACCTCATTAATGAGGGGAACATCGGTCTGATGACCGCCCTTGAGAAATTCGATCCGGATAAGGGATACCACTTCATCAGTTATGCTGTTTGGTGGATCAGACAGTCCGTGATGAAAGCTATCAATGAGAAGAGTAGGGCAGTTCGCCTCCCTCTGAACAGGACCAACGAGCTTTTTCAGATTCAGAAGGCCCAACGTTCACTTATGAACGACAACAGCACCGAAGATCCTAGTGCAGAGGACATCGGCACTCTTACAGGATTTGATCCTGATCATGTGAACAACCTCTTGAGCATCAGCCGTGAGTTGGTCAGCCTGGATGCCCCGGTATTCAGTGAAGCGGGTAGCAGCAGCATCGGAGACTTCATTGAAGATGATGCACAGTCCCCAGAGGATTTTCTGCTGGACGTAGCCTTGAAGGATGACATCAACACGGTGCTCTCCACCCTAAGTGATAGGGAGAGAGAGATTATTGAGCTGAGGTTCGGCCTGGTCGGAAAGATTCCCATGTCACTCAAGGAGATAGGAGAGATCTACAACCTAACCAAGGAGAGAATCCGTCAGATTGAAAAGAAAGCCCTTGAAAGATTGAGAGCACCTCAGAAGAGTAAGATCCTTCAGAGCTACATAGCGTAACCAGCACCCCATTGTGGTGTGATTAATATAGAAAAAGAGGCCGGTCAACATAAAGTTGTCCGGCCTTCCTTTAGGATTTGCCCAGCATGGGCAATAACTAGAGGTGGTGAAAGTCCACTGTGGTTGCAGTACTGCCAGTAGGCAGAGCCTCCAGCTCATGGGAAGAGCAATGTAGCATGCATCGCTATAGGCCAAGGGTTTATTCAGAATTTTGCTTTGGAACCGAATGGTATTCGTTAGGTATCGAAGTTCGATTATCCTATTCAACCCGTGAGCAAGAATCATATATTATTAGAAAAGATCTGATGGAGTATCATGTTTGAGCTTTAGATCTAATATAACAATACACATATAAATGTTACAACGAAATACACCCATAATTCCTATCGGTGTATTTTTTCATGCTTGTGCGATGTAAAGAAATCCTAAGATCTAGTTGAACTTCCAATATACCCCATATTAAATGAGATGTTAGCAGCGCATCTCATGACCTGTTCTGCCATTTTCTCGGGTCTCATCTCTGGATGCTGTGCAAGTACCCAAGAGGTACTGATTGATGCAATGACCTGACCACGATAATCATAGACTGGTGCAGCCACACAGTTGATGGCAGGTTCTGCTTCCTGATCATCCAAGGCCCATCCTCTTCTTCTGCTTTCCCGAATATCTTGAAGAAGACTCTCAATATTGGTAATGGTGTTAGGTCCTCTTTTTTCATATTTTTCGTCTTTTAGCAGCAACCTTATTTCTTCATCTTCAAGCCCCATAAGGAGGGCTTTACCTAAAGATGTGCAGTAAAGAGGTTTTGTCTGGCCAATTATCTCATACTTACGCAAGCTATTGATCTGTTCCTTGTTATCGATATAGACCATTTTGTTTTTCTGTCTTATGCCAAGAAAAACTACATTTCCTGTAGTTACGGATAACTCCTCCATAAAAGGTGAGCTCTCTGTCTTTAGCTCGAGGCTGTTAAGGTAGTGGCTGCAAAGCGAAATAAAACCAGGACCAAGACGATACCTGTTGTTATCGGTATTCTTGCGGACAAATTCCCTTTGCATCAGCACGCCCAGCAAACGGTGTGCTGTGCTTTTGGGTAGTGCCAACTGTTCAGTTATCTGTGCGAGGGTTGCTCCATTCTGTTCTTCAGAAAGAAATTCCAATATATCAAAGGTCCTATCTACGGACTGTACTTTCAAGACTGCCGACACTCTGTTGCCTCCTATGTTTAATATATTCTATTTAAAAGGTATTGACAACTCCTAAATGAGCCTTATAATGAAATGGAGTTCCATCATATGGGATTTATTAAAGATATATGACTAAAACTTCATATATTACGATAAATATCCCATGGAAATGATATTGTGTTCCACAATGTGGAACAAGTTTAGGAGGATTCGATGAAGAAACTGGTATTAATAGCACTCTGTGTGCTGCTGGTTACCCCATTTTTGTTCTCAGCTGGAGAAGCTGAAGCAAAAGCCGACAAAGTGTATACCCTAAAAGTAGGGCATGCTTCGACTACAGAAGCAACAAGGCATAAGGCTTTGTTGACTTTCAAAGAGTATGTTGAGAAAGAATCTGCTGGCAGATTGAAGATAGAGATCTACCCTGCAGGTACACTCGGTAATGAGAATGACATGATTGAGGCTATGAAACTTGGTACGCTTGAGATGTTTGTAGGGGGCGTATTTGCTTCACAGACACCCATGCTGGAAATCTATCTCATGCCTTTCTTCTTCCCTACCCAGGCAGACCTGATGAAAGTTTCCCGCAGTGACCTTGGAAAGAAAATCATGAAATCCGCTGAGCAGTATGGTATCAAGATGCTTGCTGTCGGTGATGGTGGTTCCCGCCAGATCACCAACAACGCACGTCCCATCAGGACTCCTTCTGATATGAAAGGTTTGAAGATCAGAACTCCACCTATCGAATCTATCATCAAGAGTATGGAAGCTTTAGGTGCAAACCCCGTCTCTATTCCTTATGGTGATACCTACATGGCACTGAAGACTAACGTAGCTGATGGCCAAGAGAACCCTCTTGCAAACATCGGGGACATGAAATTCTATGAAGTGCAGAAATACATGACCATGATCGACTATCAGTTCCATCCAGAGCCGATCGACATTAGCCTGGACATGTGGAACAAGCTCCCAGCTGACTTGCAGGAGATCCTGCAGGATGGCGCATGGATCTTTACTGAAGAGCAGAACAGGCATAGAAGGGAACTCAACGACTATTACTACGACATGATCGTGGATGGTGGCGTGACAGTTTACAAACCAACGAAAGCAGAGGTTGAACTGTTCAACAAAGCTTGTAAGCCTGTATATGACTACTTCATTAAAAAGGGTGCATTCTCCCAGGCTGATCTGGATGAAATGCGTGCAATTGTAAGCAAATAAAGGTATGGATGGCCCGCCTCTGAAAAGAAGCGGGCCTCTGTTCTAGGGATGGAAGAGTGATTTGTATGAATAAATTTATACTAGGGGTCGACAAGGTCTTGTCGATTTTTGGCAAAGCTCTCGTAGGAATTCTTGCAGTTGGTATCATCATATCAGTTATTTTACGATATGTGTTTTCCATTGCATTTGTTTCATCGGAAGAATTATTGACCATGGTCTTTGTCGCAACGACCTTTTTTGGTGCTGCGCTGGGGCTTCGTGAAAATGAACATATTGCAGTGAATAACTTCACAGCTATGATGTCGGATAAAATGAAAAAGATATGTAGCCTGCTTGTACAGGTTATTATCATTGTTGTCTCTTTCTTTATGATCTATTACAGCATTCGCATGATCCAGAAGGTGGGAAAGGTTCCCTCCGTAGCCACAGGAATACCCCGTGGATATTACTACGGAATGATGCCCGTCTCGTTTGTCATCACTATTTTTTATGCTTTAGTGAATATTGCTAAGTTGTATCTGCCAATAGCAGATCCTATAAAAGGATATAAGGATGATTTTGAACTTGAAATGGTAACTATAGAAGGAGATGCGTGATGCAACTTTCAATGATGTTTTTTGGTCTGGTAGTTTTGCTTGTCATTGGGGTTCCCATCGGGTATGCCATCGGCAGCTCAGGGATTATCTATATGTTGCTGACCAATCCAAGTTTTTTGATGACATTCCCTCAGCGTGTATGGTCGGGTACTGAGAGTTTCATCATTATTGCAATGCCCCTGTTTATGCTTACTGGGGAATTGATGAATCATAGTGGTCTCACACGCAGACTTATAGATTTCTCTATGTTGCTCGTTCGCCCCTTTGGTGGAGGGCTAGGTGAGGTCAACGTTGTAGCTTCTATGATTTTCGGAGGTATTTCAGGTTCATCTGTAGCTGATACCTCAGCTTTGGGAAGCATTCTGATCCCTGATATGGTCAAGAAAGGGTATCCCAAGAGTTTTGCTGCGGGCATTACCGTAGCATCGTCAACCATTGGAATGATCATACCTCCCAGTGTCCCAATGCTCATGTATGCCATGGTCAGTGGAGCCTCGGTAGGGAAACTTTTCCTTGCCGGCCTTATCCCTGGCATCATGGTGGGTCTTACACAGCTGATCCTTACGTATGCGATCTCACGCAAGAGAGGGTATCACCCTGTTAAGGAGAAAATAGACGGTAAGAGCATCCTTAAGATTACCAAAGATGGTTCGCTAGCGATGTTGATGCCCATACTGATTATCGCAACGGTATCTTTTGGTATTGCTACAGCCAGTGAATCTGCAGGAATTGCAGTTCTCTATGCTAGTGTACTTGGATTTTTTGTGTATAAGGAATTGAAGTGGAAAGAAGTGGGCAATGCTCTCAAAAAGACATTCATGATGACTAGTTCCATCATGATTATCGGTGGTTTTACCATGATCTTCACTTGGATTCTTGCTGTGGAACAAGTTCCAGTAGCCATAGGATCTTTCCTGGTGAATTTGAATGTCCCTACTTGGGTGGTATTCTTGTTTCTCGATATTCTCATCCTTCTGTTGGGAACGTTTCTTGATGTCACTCCATGTATTCTGCTTATCACCCCGATTCTGCTTCCGGTGATGCAACAGTTTGGCATGGGTAATCTTCACTTTGGAGCGATTATCATCGTAGGCCTTGCCATTGGTTTGGTTACACCTCCAGTGGGAATGTGCCTTAACGTTGCAAGTAAGATCTGTAATATGGAGATTGTGGCAATATTTAAAGCCGCGATACCATTCATTATTTGTAACGTCATTGTATTGGTTCTTGTCACTTTCATACCTGCATTGAGCACATGGTTGCCATCCCTCATGGGATGACAAGGGAGATATATATGACACTGCGCGAACGAATGAAAAACGGCCCGGTATTTGGCATTACCTGCTTTACAGCAGCTGCCTGTGCCGTCGAAGCAATTGGAAACTGGGGATATGACTTTGTCTACCTTGATCTTGAGCACTGCCCGCTTGATGGGCCCAACAACATGGAAAAGCTCATTATGGCTGCAAAGCTTGCAAACATCCCCTCGGTCGTCAGAGTTACTGGAACCGATGAAGTGGAGATCCGCAAGGTCCTTGAAATGGGTGCTGAAGGAATTGTTGTCCCTCATACCCGTACCAAGGAAGATGTGCAGGAGATGGTCCATGCCGCCAAGTTCCCTCCTATGGGAAGGCGAGGTGGCGAGTCCAACGTACGTAGCGCTGGTTTTGGCGGCCCTGGTTTCTCCTGGGCTGACTATGTCGCAAAAAGCAATGCTGACACGATGATCATCCCCATGGACGAGGATTTTGAGTTCACTGACAACCTGGATGAGATCCTTGATGTCCCTGGTGTCGATGCAATAAATTTTGGTCCCATCGATTATTCGCTTTCCATTGGAGCCAAGGTAGGCTACGCCACTGAGGACCCCCGGGTCGCTGATGCGTACAAGAAACTGGCAGAAGGGTGTAAGAGCCGAGGTATCGGCGTCATGTGTCCTGTCGTTCCTGGAACGAAGGAAAACATTGAGGCAGCTATTGGAAGAGGTATCAACATGTTGATACTTGGAAATGACATGTACCACCTGCAACAGGCATTGAAGACTATGAAGCAAGATGCCATTGATCCTATCAGGGGTAAAATTAAAGATTAATAACTAAGGAGTTATACACATGGATATTCGTTATTCAACCGGAAAAGAAGCATTCAAGAGAATGACCACAGAAGAAATTCGCGAGGAATTTCTCATCACCGACATCTTCAAGGAAGATGATGTAACCGGAGTCTATTCTCACATTGACCGTATTGTCACCATGGGTGCAATGCCTGTGAAGAAGAAACTCGATCTCGCCATGAACATTGATGCAATGGCAGATTTTGGTGTTGATTTTTATTTGCAGAGACGGGAGCTTGGAATCATCAACATCGGTGGTGATGGCATCGTTGAAGCAGATGGGGTTGCCTATGATATCGTCAGCCTTGATGGTCTCTATCTTCCAATGGGTACCAAGAAAGTGCTGCTCTCGAGCAAGGATTCTTCAAAGCCTGCCAAGTTTTACATGAACTCGACTCCTGCTCATCGTGCATTTCCCGCCAAACACATTGTATTTGCAGATGCAAAGCATGTGAAGGCCGGTTCTGCAGACTTGAGCAATGAGAGGGTGATCAACCAGTACATCCATCCGGACGTACTCGATACCTGTCAGCTCTCCATGGGGCTTACCCAGATTGCGAAGGGTAGCGTATGGAACACCATGCCTGCCCACACTCATGAGCGCAGAATGGAAGTATATTTCTATTTTGACATTCCAAGTGACCAGACTTTATTCCACTTCATGGGCGAGCCCAAGCAGACCAGGCATATTGCAATCCATAACGAACAGGCTGTCATCAACCCCTCATGGTCTATCCATAGTGGAGCAGGTACAAGCAACTATACATTCATTTGGTCAATGTGTGGTGAAAATCGCACCTATACTGACATGGATGGTATTAAAAACGAGGATTTGAGATAAGATAGGAGAGTCTAATGGACCATACGGATATATTATCCCTTAAGGGAAAGGTAGCTTGGGTAACCGGAGCTTCCTATGGAATTGGTTTTGCCATTGCCAGTGCATTTGCACAGGCAGGGGCAAAGATTGCCTTCAACGACATCAATCAGGAGTTGGTTGACAAGGGCCTTGCTTCCTACAAGAAAGCAGGCATTGCCGTAAAGGGCTATGTGTGTGACGTCACCGATGAGGATTCGGTCATTAAGACCAATGCACTCATTACAAAAGACCTCGGTGCTGTGGATATATTGGTAAATAATGCGGGAATTATCCGTCGTACCCCTATGCACGAAATGGAGGTATCCGACTGGCGCCGAGTGATAGATATTGATCTGAACGCTCCTTTTATTGTTGCTAAGGCTGTCCTTCCTTCCATGATGGAAAGGAAGGGCGGGAAAATCATCAATATCTGTTCGATGATGAGTGAGCTTGGTCGCGAGACCGTAAGTGCGTATGCAGCTGCAAAGGGTGGGCTCAAGATGCTTACCCGAAACATCTGCAGTGAGTATGGTAAGTATAACATCCAGTGCAACGGCATTGGACCTGGATATATTGCCACACCACAAACCGCTCCTCTCAGAGAGAAACAAGCTGATGGTTCTCGTCATCCTTTTGATAGTTTCATTATCGCCAAGACTCCTGCCGAACGATGGGGAACAACCGAGGATCTGACCGGACCGGCTCTATTCCTCGCTTCAAAAGCCTCTGATTTCGTTAACGGACATGTCTTGTATGTTGATGGGGGAATTCTTGCCTATATAGGAAAACAGCCATAAATATCAGAGTTTAGATTACAAAGCCTCTCTTTTTCGTATACAACGAGTAAAAGAGAGGCTTTTTTTAGGGGTTTTCATAATTCTGATTCTCAATGATCACATATCTGAAATTCTCTATATACAGGCATTTGTTCTGATAAAAATACAATTTACATCAGATTGAAATTTGCAATTTAGGAATATATTTAAATTTGTCAAAGAGGTAAAATATATATTATAACCTTTACTGAAATTGAAATATTGTTTCAATATTAAAATAGTTAAATATTTATCAAATAAGCAATTGGAATATCAAAATAGCTGTTTATGACCATATTTTCATTGACACTTCCCTTTCTAACAGCTACGATTTCAACGTTAATAAGAAGAATAAAAATGAGGAGTCAATCATGGCAAAGAAGAAACCCAAGTATGTCTATTTTTTTGGCTCCGGAGAAGTAGATGGAACTTCCCAGATGAAGGAGATTCTCGGAGGCAAGGGTGCTAACCTTGCAGAGATGACCAGCATCGGACTTCCTGTACCTCCGGGCTTTACAATCAGTACCGAAGCGTGCGCTTATTACAGTGCAAACAAAGAAACATATCCTGAAGGGATGAGAGAAGAGGTACTTGAGAACCTAGCCAAACTAGAGAAAGAAATGGGTGCCAAACTTGGGGACGGAAAGAATCCCTTGCTTGTATCAGTTCGTAGCGGGGCCGCTTCATCCATGCCGGGTATGATGGATACGATCCTTAACCTCGGTCTTACCCCCACTTCTGTACAGGCTCTTATAGAAAAAACTAAAAATCCACGTTTTGCCTGGGACAGTTATCGCCGTTTTATCCAGATGTTCGGTGATGTCGTCATGGGTGTGCCCCACCATGAGTTTGAAAGCGCCCTTCATGATATGAAGGAAACCAAGGGTGTGGAATTGGACACTGACCTTGATAGTGCCGATCTTCAGGAATTGATCGGTCGCTACGAAAAGATTTACAAGCGCCATACAGGCGAATCTTTCCCCACAGACCCCATTGACCAACTTTTCAAGTCAATCAATGCCGTATTCCACTCCTGGAATAATGATCGTGCAATAAAATACCGACAGATGAATGACATCCGCGGACTTCTTGGTACCGCAGTAAATATTCAGAGTATGGTATACGGAAACATGGGTGATACCAGTGGTACCGGAGTAGCCTTTACCCGTGACCCTTCCACCGGCGAGAACAAGTTCTATGGTGAGTATCTGATGAACGCCCAAGGTGAAGACGTAGTTGCTGGAATCAGGACACCCAAAACGATCGATACACTCAAGGACGTCAATCCTGCTGTATATCAGCAATTGGTAGATATCCGCTCAAAACTCGAAAATCACTACCATGACATGCAGGATGTTGAGTTCACCATCCAGGAAGGGACACTGTACATGTTGCAGACCCGTAATGGTAAGCGCACAGTATTCAGCTGGCTGCGCTCCCAGGTCGATATGGTCAATGAAGGCCTTATCTCCAAGGAGACTGCAGTAAGTCGCGTTCCCTCCGGCGAGTTCGGCAAGCTCTTCGCCCCTGTCCTGGACACGAAAAGTATTCGCGACAAAGGTCTTAAGGAACTTACCCGCGGACTTAACGCCTCTCCAGGCGGTGCATCAGGCCAGATCTATTTCACTGCTGCCAAAGCAGAGCAGATGGCTGCAGAAGGTAAGGATGTCATCCTGCTTCGTTCAGAGACCAGTCCTGAAGATATCGGTGGTATGGCCATATCCAAGGGTATTGTTACCAGTCGTGGTGGAATGACAAGCCATGCGGCAGTGGTAGCCAGAGGCATGGGTTGCCCATGTGTCTCCGGAGCCGGAGACCTTCGTATCAACGAAGAAAAGAAATTTGTAGAGGTGAATGGCGCCAAGCTAAATGAGGGAGACTTCATGTCCATAGACGGGTTCACCGGTGCTATTTATGGCTCCAAGATACCTGTTCGGCCTTCTGAAATCGTCCAGGTCCTCAACGGCAACATGAAAGAATCGGAGTCCGAGCTTTTCCAATATTACAAGACCTTCATGGGGTATGTGAATGAGTTGAAGACCCTTGGAGTCTATGCCAACGCTGATTCCCCCACTGATACCAAGATGGCTGTTGCCCTTGGAGCGGAAGGGATCGGCCTCTGCAGGACAGAGCACATGTTCTTTGGTGGAAAACGAATCATGTCGATTCGTAAGATGATCCTTGCCAATAACGTCGTTGAACGTGAGAAGGCCCTGGCTGAACTGCTTCCTATGCAGCGCCAGGACTTTGAGGAGATCTTCATTGAGTTGCATGGAAAGCCTGCTACGGTTCGCTTGCTCGATCCGCCTTTGCATGAGTTCCTTCCCAATGACCATACCAGCCGCCATGACCTGGCCCTGCAGATGGGAATCTCTGTTGAGGAAGTGGCACAGAAGTCCGCTTCCCTGCATGAGTTCAACCCAATGCTCGGTTTCCGTGGTTGTCGTCTTGCCATTATCTATCCTGAGATCCTGAGAATGCAGGTGAGGGCGATCATTGAAGCTGCGATCAATGTGAAGCGCAAGGGCTTTAAGGTACATCCTGAAATCATGATTCCTCTTGTAGGAAATTCCAAGGAGTTTGTATTCTGTAAGAAGGTAGCCCTCGAGGTCATTGAGAGCATTTTCGAAGAGCAGAGTCTGAAGATTGATTTCAAGATTGGTACCATGATCGAGGTTCCCCGTGCTGCAGTGACTGCTGATGAAATTGCCCTCGAAGCAGAGTTCTTCAGCTTCGGCACCAATGACCTTACGCAGATGGCTTGTGGGTTCAGCCGTGATGACTCGGCCTCTTTCCTCGGGCCCTATGTCAATGATATCGACAAGCAGATCTACGACTATGATCCGTTTGCCACCATTGACATCGAAGGGGTTGGAAAACTGATTCAGATGGCCAGTGATCTTGGAAGGAAAGCAAATCCTGACATCAAGTTGGGTATCTGTGGTGAACATGGTGGCGATCCCAAGAGTATTGCATTCTGCAATACGGTAGGGTTGGATTATGTCTCTTGTTCCCCTTTCCGTGTTCCTATCGCCCGTCTTGCGGCAGCACAGGCTGCGATCATTGCCAAGAATAAGAAATAAGGCAACGAATTAGACTTTCTTCCATACGCCCCCCGGACGTTTGTCCGGGGGGCGTATTGCTGGGAGGGAGAGGGAAAAATAACCCTAAAAGTAGGGAGGGTCTTTTTTCAGTTTTATGGAGACAACCATCCATGATTGCAGGCTTTTATGGATGAAGAAAACTTTTGTTGTTGTTTCTAAAGTTCCAATCAGGACATAATTGAGAATTTGTAGTGATTGATGAAACAATGTGTGATAATATAAAAGAATAGA
>DUPO01000059.1 GCA_012838275.1 Spirochaetales bacterium | reverse complement strand
GAAGACTTGGACAGCCTGGTCGGAACGGATGGGTACTCCCTGTTCAGCCCTGCAAGCCTCGCTGAGATGGCTACGGAGATTACCAGTACCTTCAGTGCGTTTCTTGCAGCGATTGCGGCTATCAGCCTGCTTGTAGGCGGCATCGGCATCATGAATATCATGTTGGTGTCGGTAGCTGAACGTACCAAGGAGATCGGGATCCGAAAAGCCTTAGGGGCATCCCCCAATGTGATACGGGGGCAGTTCATTTCTGAGGCGCTCACACTGACCATCCTTGGAGGCATCATGGGCATCATCTTGGGTGCCGCCCTAAGTTACGCAGTCACCAATCTTATGGATTGGTCGTTGCATTTATCGTATGCCTCGTTCATACTTGCGATGGGTTTCTCTATGTTTGTCGGGGTGTTCTTCGGTTGGTATCCGGCCATGAAGGCATCAAAACTTGACCCTATTGAGGCCTTGAATTACGAATAAAAGTTTCGGGGGCGTACTTTGGAAAGAAAAAGAAAGCGTTGGATGATTGTCGATGGCAGGGAACCTTTTTTTGTCATCGGCTCTCTCATCTTGGCTTTTCTTCTCCTGATAGGTCTGGTGTTGTTTCTAGCTACCGCCATAATTGAACGGGAAGAGCTGAGGATGCAGTCAGAGGCCGAGCGTGCATTCAACTCCGTATTCCTTGCACTGCAGGACAGCACCACCAAGGCGCTGAAGACCATGCAGGAACAGAACGTGAGCGGCGTCGGTGTGTACAGTTCGATGGGAAGGAAGGTCCTAAGTCTGGGCAATGTGCCCCTGACCATCCCCTTGGCAAAGTTTGGCAACAAGGGCGGCAAGCAGGACTCCAACACAGGAACCGCTACCTACAATAAAGAGACCGGGATGATCGAATACATCCGCTTCTCCCGTCTTACCATCCTGCTGGATACAGGGGAGCTCACCTTGACCGAAAGTGGGCTTCTGCCAACTCCCATTGATTTCCCTGATGTCCTCTACCTGCATTTTGATGGAGAGAACTACTACCATCGCCTGATGGTCATCATGTTCGTCAGCATCCTTTCGATCTTTATCCTGATAGGTCTCTTTCTTCTGGTGCTCAATATCTACCAGAGCAACCGACGTTATCGTGATACCATTGCAAAGCAGGAGAGTCTGGTGAACCTGGGACAGGCGGCAAGGACCCTCACCCATGAGATCAAGAACCCTCTCAGTGCAATAACCATCCAGCTGGCCCTCCTGCGCAAGACCCTTCCAAAGGAAAACCTCGAGGACCTGCATCTTATGGTCCAGGAGGTCGACCGGCTTACACAACTGACGAACAAGGTCAGTGATTTCTTGCGTAATCCCTTGGGGATGCCGGAAGTGGTGGATCTCAATGAGCTTTTCTCCACTCTCATCAAGCGGTTCGACAAGCCTATCCGCTTCCGGACGGAGATATCGGCCCAGATACTCATCGATAAGGACCGTGCCCGTTCTGTATTTGAAAACCTGCTGAAAAATGCAGTTGAGAGCTGCGAAGGGGACCCTGAGGTCGAGGTGGTCATAAAGGGCGGTAAGCGCGGCCTGATCCATATCTTTGTCATGGACAGGGGAGACGGCATAGACAGCAAGGATGAGAAAAAAATCTTCGATCCGTTCTTTACCACCAAAATCCATGGTTCGGGCATAGGACTTTCCATCTCGCGTCAGTTTGTAAGGGCGCGCGGAGGCAATGTCCGCCTCTATTCCCGTGATGGGGGAGGAACGGTTGCCGAAGTGGTGCTTCCCCGTTCCATACATACAACCAAACGGCTTGAATCGGAGGTATGATGAAAATACTGATTGTTGATGACGAACCAAATATTCGGGACCTTATGCACCGCTATCTCCAGCTGGACCACATTGAAAGTGACTGCGCGGAAAATGGGCTCAGTGCGCAGAGAATGCTCAAGGAAGAGCTTTATGATGCCTGCCTCATCGATCTTAAGATGCCTGGCATGGATGGCCTCTCCCTCATAGAATGGATCCGGTCTGAAGGGTTCCGTATGCCCATCATCATGGTAAGTGCCCATGGGGAGATCTCCGATGCGGTGTCGGCGCTGAAGGAAGGGGCCCAGGACTACATAGTCAAACCCTTTGATCCCGAGGAGCTTGTCATCAGGCTGAGGAAGCTGGTGGATGCACAAAACCTGCGAAACATGGTGGAGAGTGAGACACGCAGCAACACCAGTGATGACAAGCAGATATTTGTAGGGGAGAGCCCCTCCATCAGGAAAATCAAAGACCTCATCAACAGGATCGCCGATACGAACTCCACTGTCCTCATAACTGGGGAGAGCGGTACTGGTAAGGAGGTTGTCGCTCGCGACATTCACGCCTCCTCTCCTGTGAAGGGGGGTCCTTTCGTAGCCATAAATATCGGGGGAGTCCCTGAAAATCTCTTGGAAAGTGAACTTTTCGGCTATGAAAAGGGCGCTTTTACCGGTGCTGTGGCACGCAAGACGGGGATGTTCGAACTGGCCAGCGGGGGAACCCTCTTTCTGGATGAGATCGGGGACATGCCCCTCTCCCTGCAGGTAAAGATCCTCAGGGTATTGCAGGATAAGCGCATCACCCGGCTCGGGGGGACCGACCCCATGCCGATCAATGCCCGCATCATCGCGGCTACCAACAAGGATGTAGAGCAGTTGGTACGGGATGGGAAGTTTCGTGAAGATCTTTTCTACCGCCTAAATGTGGTGCGCATAGACATCCCACCTCTTCGTGAACGTAGGGAGGATATCCCCTTGCTTGCAGCAGGAATACTCAAACGCTTCAACAGGCAGATGGGTAATAAGATAAGCGGGTTCACCAGCGACGCCCTCGCCATGCTTTGCAGCCATGATTTCTTTGGTAACGTGCGAGAACTGGAGAATATTCTGGAAAGGGCCGTCATCTTCTCCAACACGAATGAGATTCATGTGGAGGATCTCGACCTTCGGGGTTCGGTTTCCATGCGTTCCCATGAGAAAGAGGAACACAAGATGGATGCATCTGAGGGGAAGAGCCTCAAGGATGTGGAGATGGACGCCATAATACGGGCCTTGCACCGCTGGGAGGGAAACCGGACCAAGGCAGCGAAAGAGCTGGGCATCAGTCGCAGGACCCTCATCAACAAGATAGCGGAAAACAATCTCGATCTTTAACTGTTACACACTATAGGAGTATCAAGCTATGCCTACCATTCCCCGTTGGGACCTGAGTCCCATCTACCCTGCTCTGGATAGCGAGCAGTTCAGACACGACCTCAAGGAGGTCGTTCGGCTTTCCAATGAACTGGAGAATAATCTTGTCTCTGCAACCTGTGATATTGCTGAGGCAGTCTATGCATATGAGCGTGTTCTTGACTACCTGGAGAATCTCTCAGCCTACACCTCCTGCCTGCTCACCACAGAGACCGGAAACCCGGCCTATCTCAAGGCAGTTAACCAGGTGGAGGAAGAGGCTCTGGTCGTACAGCGCCTGGAAGTTGTGTTCATCAACTTCCTCAAGCAAAACGAGGATGAGGTGAAGAGCCTCTCCAAGGACGGAGGGGCCCTCGCCTCATACCGCTATGTCCTGGGTGAGCTGCTGGAGGAACAGGAGCATCTGATGACCCCTGAGATGGAGAATCTGGCCTCGGACCTTGCCCGTTCAGGCACTGATGCCTTCTCACGCTTGCAGGAGGCTATAAGCTCCAGTGCTTCCTCTGAGGATGACAAGACGGTTGTACAGCTGCGCAATGAAGCCTTCCATCAGGATCGTTCAGTACGCAAGAAGGCTTTTGAACAGGAGCTCAAGGTATGGAAGACCCATGAGGTGGCCTTTGCCGCCTCTTTGAACGGAGTCAAAGGAACCACCATCACCTTGGACAAGGCCCGCCGCTACGAGAGCCCGCTGGACCGTTCCCTGAAGCAGTCGAGGATTGAGCCTGAGGTCCTCTCTGCCCTCATAACTACCTTGGAGAAGAATCTGCCGATGTTCAGGGGATACCTGAAGGCGAAGGCCAAGGCACTCGAACTTGATAGCTGTGCATTCTACGACCTGTTCGCACCTGTGAGAAAGAGTGGGAAATCCTACACCTTCACCCAAGCCCGCACCTTCATCATCCGCCAGTTCTCCCTCTTCAGCGAAGAGATGGGAGTGTTTGCTGAAAAGGCCTTTGCAAACAACTGGATCGATGCCGAGCCTAGGAAAGGGAAGGTAGGAGGCGCCTACGACACCTGCTTCCCCCTTGCCCGGCAGAGCCGGATACTCTCCAACTTTGATGGATCCTTTAATGGATTGTCAACTTTGGCCCATGAGTTGGGGCATGCTTACCACGATAGCGTAGTGCTTGAGCAGAGCAACCTTTTAAGAAGTTACCCAATGACCCTTGCAGAGACCGCCTCCATCTTCAGCGAGTACGTCGTGTTTCAAGGGGCGATAAGCGACTGTAGTGCTGAAGAGCGCCTTACCCTCATAGAGCATTTTTTGCAGGATACGACCCAAGTATGCGTGGATATCCTCAGCCGGTACTACTTTGAGAGCGCTTTGTTCGAAAAACGGCAAGAGGGTGAACTCATCGCCGATGAACTCTCTTCCCTTATGGTGGATGCCCAGAAGCGTAGCTATGGGGACGGCCTCTCTGTCTACCACCCGTACATGTGGGCTGTGAAGGGACACTACTACAGTAGCGATCTCTCCTTTTATAACTACCCGTATGCGTTCGGGCAGTTGTTCGCCCTCGGCCTCTATGCACAGAAGGAGAAGGACAGCACAGGTTTTGCTGCCAAGTACCGCAGTCTGTTGGAAAAGACCGGAAGCAGTTCTGCCCAAGAGGTAGCCCAGGTCCTCGGCTGCAATCTCGCAAGTGAGAAGTTCTGGCAGGAGGGGATGGATATCATCGCCTCCTATGCCCAAGAGTTTGCCCATGCAAGTGACCATTGAGAAACTGGTCCAAGGGGGTAGTGGCTTTACCCGCTTGGATTCAAACAAGAGCCTGTTTGTCGAAGGGGCCCTGCCCGGTGAAGTGGTAGAGGTAGTCATTGACGAGGAGAAGAAAGGGTATGCGAAGGCTCAGGTTAAAACTATCCTGGAGGCATCTTCTGACCGCGTGATCCCCCCCTGCCAGTACTGGGGCATATGCGGAGGGTGCGACCTGCAGCATCTTGATCCGAAGAAGCAGCCCGAGGCCAAGCAGAAGATGGTTTTGGAGAATCTCGAGCGAATAGGATCGATTACACAGGATTCTTATGTACTAGAAGAGACCGCCTCTGCTCAGAGCTGGGCCTATCGCAGCCGGGTGCGCTTCCATGTGGATATGGGCACGCGCGAGATAGGCTTTCTTGCAAAACGAAGCAATGATCTGGTCTCCATCGCAACGTGTCCGATCCTTGTAGACTCTCTCAATGTGGAGCTTGCCAAGAAGGATAGGATCCTTGCGGCGGCACGAAATCTGATGTTCTCCTCACGTTCCAGGAAGGGGAAGTATATTGAGGTGAATGCTTTTGCCGGGGACAAGAAGGTCTCCTTCGGGGATGAGACGGTCGTGACCACTGTCGCCGGACACCCTTTCTTTGTGACTGCAAACGTCTTTTTCCAAAGCAATCTTCTTCTGCTTCCCGATCTGGCGGCATATGTTGCAGAGCACGTGGCAGGGGATGTTGTCATGGACCTCTACAGCGGGGTGGGGACCTTCAGCAGCTTCTTGGCTGCAAAAGGACGCTCCCTCATCGCAGTGGAGAGGCAGAAGGAGTGCCTTGCCCTTGCTAGGCGCAATGTCCCTGGCCTTGCCATATACAGCGATAAGGTGGAGCTTTGGGCGAAAAGACAGCATCAGGATGTCGATACTGTCGTCGTCGACCCTCCGCGTACCGGGCTGGAGGAGTCCCTTCCCTCCCTCATCGCCTCCTGGAATGCGAAACGGGTCATCTATGTCTCGTGTGACAGCGTCACCCTTGCACGAGACTTGCAACGGTTCGCCCAGCAGGGTTACACTGTACGTAGGGTAAAGGTCTTTGACCTCTACCCGCAGACCTTCCATCAGGAAGTGGTGGCAATCCTGGACAGAGAGGAGCATACCCTATGAAAGACGGTTTCCTGACCTGTGGCACTATTTCCCCCACGATCAGAGTGGCGGATCCTGTTTTCAATACAGCCTCAATCAAAAAAGCAATCGATAAGGCAAGGGAGGCGCGTCTCGCCTTGCTGGTCCTGCCTGAATTGGCGGTCACAGGCTATACGGCTGCCGACCTGTTCCTGCAGAGAACTCTGCAGGAGGGCGCAAAGGTTGCCGTTGAGGATTTGGTCTCCTACAGCAAAGGCAGCGATATGGTGGTCGTTGTGGGATCCCCACTCATCTTCTTTGGAAACCTATACAACTGTGCGGTAGTGATGCAGAGTGGCAGGGTGCTTGGGGTTGTTCCCAAGCGGCATGTTCCCAACTACCAGGAGTTTCAGGAGAAGCGCTGGTTTCATCTTCCTCCTCAGGATGTCAGGGAGGTGAGTCTGGCCGGACAGAAGACCCTCTTTGGTACCAACTTGCTCTTCTCATGTGCGGATATCCCGGAATTTGTTCTTGGTGTTGAGGTTTGTGAAGACCTATGGGTTGCTGAAAGCCCCTCCACCGATATGGCCCTTGCCGGGGCTACAGTGATAGCGAACTGCTCGGCCAGTGATGAGCTGGTCGGCAAGCAGGAGTTTCGCCGTACTCTTATCACTGCACATAGTGCCAAGCTGGTATGCGGATACCTTTACTGCAGTGCGGGGCCGGGAGAGTCGACAACAGACCTTGTCTTCGCCGCCCACAACCTCATCTATGAAAATGGAAAGTTGTTGGGCGAGCAGTTTCTCCAAGAGGATACCCTCTTGCTCAGTGAGGTGGATGTCCAACGCCTGGGGGGGGAGCGGCTTCGCATGCATACCTTCGGAGAGAGCCGGAACACGTATGCCAGGGTGGAGTTTACCCTCAAGGAGCTGCATGAGACCGTCTTGACGCGTTTCATCGACAAATCGCCGTTCGTGCCCGCCGACCCCGTCTTGAGAGCCGAGCGGTGTGAGAAGATACTCACCCTGCAGGCGCTGGGACTGAAGAAGCGTCTTGAACACACTTCCATCAAGCAGGTGGTCCTCGGCCTGTCTGGAGGATTGGATTCCACCCTGGCCCTGTTGGTGTGTATCCGCGCCTTCGAAATGCTCAATCTTGACCGTTTGGGCATCATTGCAGTTACCATGCCCTGTTTTGGTACCACCAAACGTACAAAGGATAACGCGAGCTCCCTTGCTAAAGCCTTTGGAGTCACACTGCTCACCATACCCATTGCGAAAGCCGTGACCCAACACTTCAAGGATATAGGCCACGATCCTGAAGTGCATGATGTAACCTATGAAAACAGTCAGGCCAGGGAGCGCACCCAGGTTCTGATGGATCTTGCGAACAAGCACAGCGCCTTGGTAATCGGCACCGGAGACCTCTCCGAACTCGCCTTGGGATGGGCGACCTACAATGGGGACCATATGTCGATGTACGGGGTTAACTCCTCAGTACCCAAGACACTGGTCAGGCATCTGGTAGCCCATTTTGCCCATAAGGAAGAGGGTAAGATCCAGAAGGTCCTCCTTGATGTGGTAGCTACTCCGGTAAGCCCCGAGCTGCTACCTGCATCTCTGGATGGGACGATCAGCCAGGTTACCGAAGAGGTCGTCGGGCCGTATGCCCTGCACGATTTTTTCCTCTACCAGGTGGTCCGCCTGCACTTTGGCCCTGCCAAGGTACTTCGGCTTGCTTTGCTGGCCTTTGAAGGGGAGTATGATGGTGCTATCATCAGAAGGTGGTTGAAGACCTTCTACCGGCGATTCTTTAGCCAGCAGTTCAAACGGTCTTGCCTCCCCGACGGTCCGAAGGTAGGTTCGGTCTCCCTCTCCCCCCGAGGGGATTGGCGTATGCCCAGTGATGCGTCTGCTCGTCTTTGGATGGACGAGTTGGAAGGTCTTTGACCAAAATAATAAAAACAGTCATGTTTTGAAAAAATTATTTCATCCTCTTTTTGTATCCAATTCCTCCCTGTGCTGTTATATAGGCGAGGGTTAATATATTTATGAAAAAGAAATTTCTAGGAATCCTGCTTGTGATTCTTCTACTTCCTGCTTTTTTAAGCGCTAGAAGTTTGTTGGACGTAAGCCTTGGTTTTGGCGGTTCATTCACCAACCGGGAAGGTATGAGTTTTTCTGAGGGCATCAAGGACCCCAAGAACTGGATGTTCGGTGGGGAAGTTGCTGTCCGTATCACCGTTCTGCAGGCACAGGCCATGGCCTTCCCTATCGAATGTGATGATAATGGACAAGGAGTCCTGCTACTCGGTTTTGGGAGTCTGAACCTTCCTGTTGTGGGCTCATTGTTGTTTTTGGAGTTAGGTTTGGGGCCAAGCGTCACCTATGTACCATCGACCAAGACCAACGGTGGTGCATATTATGTGCTGCCTGACGATCCGAAAAAGGATGCGTCGGAGATTACCTTCACCGATGCCCTTCTGCTGAGTCCGATGTACGTGCAGCTGGGTTTGGGGGTGGAGATTGGGAAAGTGGGCGTGAGAGTGCGGTATTTCTTCGAAAGTGCCTCATCCTTACAGAATATTATGGACACTCGCTCCCCAATGGAGTTGTTTCAGCTGAATAGCGGTTCCCTCTCCCTTGCGTTGTCACTGAGAATGTTTTAACTTTATTGTATATTCGGAGAATGATATGACGGGTGTCATCCGTTCAAAAGGGGTAAAAGTATGAAAAAAAGATTTTTAGTATCGCTTATTGTAGTATGTGTCCTTATTCCTGCAACGCTGAGTGCAGCAATGGTTAATTTGAGTATCGGAGCGACAGCCCGCTATGACAAGAGTTTTGAAGAGGTGCAGTCATTCATAGACAATGACACCTACGGTGAGGAGCTCGGCAAGATTGAGAACTATGCCTTTGGTGCTGATATCCGCTTGAAGATCCTGCTTGCAGAGATCGACTTGGTAGGTATGTTTGGGAAGGAGACTGTCAACTCAATCGACTATACCTCCATTTCAGTGCTGACCAGCGCCGGTATCTCCTTGGACATCCTGAATATCGCCAGGCTCGGATTCGGCATGGGCCCTCGCTTCAACGTCCTTATCGATAGTGATGGAAATGCAGCCCTGAAGGATTCCACTGGAAATGATGTGGATAGTCTGGATGGCTTCGGTGATGCTTTCATCAAGTCCCCCGTAGCGTACCGTGCTACTGCCGACATCAAGCTCGGTAGTATGATGCTCGGTCTCAACTACACGGTAGATACCTCCTACACCTTTGAGAATTGGGAGAGGGTGCAGGACCTTTTCGATGCCCCTCTGAACAGTGGGAAGGTCGGAGTTTCCTTCCTCTTTTCACTCATTTAAATAACAGCTGACATTGTATCGCAGGCCCGGAGAAATCCGGGCCTGTGTTACTTTTCTGCTTTGGCTAAGT
>DUPO01000058.1 GCA_012838275.1 Spirochaetales bacterium | reverse complement strand
GAAAACGGGTTGTGCTCGCCCAGAACCAGAAGGATAGCCGAGGCCGGTATCCAGTTATGAATCGCCGCCCCGATACCGACTCCAATAATGACATACCAGAACACCTTCTTTACCGTGGATTTGACCTGAACCCAGGCATAGGTGAGCCGGTCGTTCCTGCTGAGGACTTCCTCTTCACCTTCAACGTGCTGAATATTCATGATAAAAGGCTCAACATGCTCCTCCATATGCATTCTCTCTATAAGCCCTCCCCCGAAGACTGCAAGCACCAGGCCGACCAACACATACGCTACAGCTATCTTCCAACCAAAGATGCTGGTAAGCAAGACCAAGGATCCAAGGTCTACCAGCGGAGAAGAGATGAGAAAGGAGAAAGAGACCCCCAAAGGAAGACCTGCGCTGGTGAATCCGATAAAGAGCGGGATTGATGAGCAGGAACAGAAAGGGGTGACGGTTCCCAGGAGGGCTGAGAGGGTATTAGCCTTGATCCCTGTGTAACGGCCCAATATCTTGCGTGTCCTTTCCGGAGGGAAATAACTCTGGATATAGGAGATAATAAAAATGAGGAATGAAAGCAGGACAAAAATCTTGATGGTATCATACAGGAAAAACTGCAGGCTCGCGCCCACCCTATTTTCAATGTCCATACCAAAGGAAGAAAGCATGTTTCCCACCAGGGCATTCAGCCAGTGCATGGAGAGCAATTGGTTTTGGAAAAAATCCCAGACTACCGACATGAGCAGCCCCCCTTCTCCGTACTGTTGCTACAAGTTATCTGATCGACAAAAGCCCTGAATTCCTTGAGAACCGGGCAGTTGATGGAGTAATAGGACCATTTTCCGTCTTTTCGTACCTCTACCAGTGAGGCTTGGGTGAGAATCCTCATATGGTGAGAAAGCGTGGGTTGGGTGATGGAGAAACGCTTGAGCATTTCACAGGCACATTGCTCTCCTTTGGTGAGCAACAGGATAATCTCCAGGCGGTTTCGATCGCCGAGAGCCTTGCATATAAGCACATACTGTGTGATGTCCATGATGACCTCTCATATTGATGGTTGTCTATATACTAATAAGTCAGATAGACCAATGTCAATATGAAAACAGAAAATAGTAATAATAATTATAACCTGAATTCAGATTCTAAAGTCCGTTCTGTTTGTATTCAGAGCACAGACCGGTTCTTCGCAACTGGACACAAGAGGGAATTCTTCCGGTAATCAGATGAGACTTATTCAGAACCCAAAAAAGGCCGAAAACAATCACTTGCTTTCGGCCTTTTTGTTTGTCTATGCCATTATTTGATGGCTTTACCGTAATAGGCAGCTTCAAAAATCATCTTGACATCTGCGACAGTAGGGGCTCCAGGGTTCGTCAATGTGCAGGGGTCCTCAAAAGCATGTTCACTCATGCGGTCCAAGACTGCAAGGAACTTCTCTTCAGAAAAATCCACTTCTGTACAATCCTTGAAGGTAAGGGGAATATCCATCTCCTTATTCAGGCGCTGGATTTCAACAGAGATATCCTTGATGCCCAAAAGCTTCTCCGCATATGCATACTTATCTGATACCTTGCGGTTGTACGCTATCACATAGGGAAGAAGGATGGCATTGGAAAGGCCATGGGTCACTCCGAACTCGCCACCAACCTTATGTGCCATTGAGTGGACAAGACCAAGGGATGCATTGGTGAAAGCCATGCCGGCAAGAGCGGATGCTTCGTGCATCTTTTCCCTGGCTACAATGTTTTTGGGCTCCTTATAAGCTGTGGGCAGGTTCTCAAGGACAAGCCTCATTGCCTCTATCGCATACGGATCGGTAAAGGATGTGGCGGCAACTGAAGCGATGGCTTCCACTGCGTGCGCCATAACATCCATACCGGTGTTCGCTGTGATATGAGCGGGCATGGTCATGGGAATGTTGGGATCGAGAATGGCAATGTCAGGAACCATATCAGGAGAAACTATTGGGTATTTGATATGGGATTTGGTATCGGTGATAACCGAGAAGGCGGTGATCTCGCTAGCGGTACCACTTGTGGAAGGGATGGCGATAAAGCGAGCCTTGTTCCGCAATGGGGGCATCGAACCCGGTTCGATGATTGATTCAAAACTGATCTCAGGATGCTCATAGAAACACCACATGACCTTCGCAGCATCCAAGGCAGATCCCCCGCCAATCGCTACAATCCAATCGGGCTCGAAAGCCAGCATCTCCTTTGCTCCGCGCATGACGGTCTCTACAGATGGGTTCGGTTCCACGCCATCGATAAGAATCGATGAGATGCCTGCTTTCTTCAATAAGGCTTCAGCCTGGTCGAGAAATCCAAATTTTTTCATTGAACTCCCACCTGTCACCAAAGCGGCTTTCTTGCCTTTCAGCAAAGAGAGCTTTTCCAGAGCACCTTCACCATAATATATAGTCCTCGGGATCGAAAAACTCATCACGCTCATATGTTTCTCCTCTATGCACCCCTGCGGGGTTTGTTTTATTTCGATGGGAG
>DUPO01000057.1 GCA_012838275.1 Spirochaetales bacterium | reverse complement strand
TTGACCCTAATGGAATCACAAAGATCAGCTTCAATGAATCGAACAGAACCAGCTTCAACATACTTTCGGATGTTAATGAAGTATCCCGATGAAAGATTGTCAATAACTGTAACTTCATAGTTCTTTGCAAGAAGTGATTTTACAATATTTGAACCAATAAATCCTGCACCTCCAGTAACTAATACCCGCATACATTCACACTCCTTATAAATAAAAAACTCAACTAACATGCCCTCTGATACCTACTGTACAACAACATCTATGACAAAATCTTGTGTATTATAGTAAATCCAGCATTGTTATTATTTCTTTACACCATGGTTTTTTCAAATCATATCTAATTGCTTCAATGCATCGGTTACTTCTGATCGAAGGTACCGTAATAAATAAGGCTCTGTTTGACAAATCATGTTGATAACTCATCCTCTGAGATCTTATCAAGTGCATCATAAAAAATTATGATGTTCACGTAAGGGTTGGTAACCACCAACCTTTCGCCCTGGAAGGTTCAATGTTATTCTAGACTAACCGGAGTCTGGAAGCCAGTGGTCATGCGAATTCGTTTGTGAAACCAGCATTCTAGCTGTGATTTCTGTAAAAAATTTACACAGGCGCTGGCCATTGAAGCATAAGGGGGGACTAGCCATGGGATGGTCCTTACCGGCCATCCCTGACTAGATCCCGGTAATAAAATTAAGAACATAGAACTGCCATAAAGCCTTCCAGGTACCTCCGGTAATCTTCAACAAGGAGGTACAACGTGAAGATTAACATTCCTGAAGTGTCTAGGCTAATCGGTTTGGATTTAGCCAAGAAATCGTTTGTCGGCTGTATCCTTTCTGGGGAGGGATTTGTCCAGAAGCAGATGTTCTCGGGGAAGATGACGCAAGATGAGGAAGGGTGGAAATACATCCAAAGCAGGATTAAAACCGATGATCTTGTTCTTATGGAGGCAGGGACCTCTTCCTTCTCCCTGGCAAGATACCTGATAGCCCATAGTGCAGCACAACGGGTTGTAGTCCTCAATCCGGGTATGCTCAGGGTCATCTGGATGAGCCAGAGGAAGAATGACAAGTCGGATGCAGTGAAGATCGCCTGCATCGCACGCGACATGGCTATGGAGGCATGGCCGACTATTCCCATACCGACGGAACAGGAGCAGGCCGAACGATCGATCATAAACTCCTATGTGTTTGTCAAGAAGCAGGAGACCCAACTTGTGAACAGACTCTATGGGCTGTTCAACTCCCTGGGATATCCGGAGATCAAGAGGGATGTCTTGAGAGGAGACCCTGAAGGTAGGAGGCTTCTTGCAAGGCAACTGATTTCAAAGCATCTTCTGTCGCTTCATGATGCAGAGATGATGATGGACCAGCTTGATCTGGTTCAGCTGCATGTGGAGGCTAGGGTGGAAAGTCTGAGGATGATCTGCCTTGCCCATCCCAAGCAGGCACTGTCTTGGCTTTCGATCCCTGGCATTGGTCTGGTCAATGCCGCAACGCTTATTGCATACGTAGGTGACGGTTCACGGTTCTCCAATCCCCATCAGCTGCTGAACTATGCAGGGCTTGTTCCCAAACAGGATCAGAGTGGGGAATCGGATAAGCATCTGGGCATAACAAAAAGGGGCAACAGGGCAATACGAAGAAATATTGTCCAAGGGGCATGGGTGGTAACTACACTGGAGCCTAATTGCCCAATTACAAAATATGCTTATCGCAAGAAGAAGGAAGGCAAGCAGAAGCAGAAGGTCGCAGTGGCAGTCGCGAACAAGATGCTTCGAATAGGATTCTCTCTCTTGGAATCAGGAGAGCTCTATCGACCTATGATGGAGAATGGAATTGGTAAATTAAAGGAGAAGCTACGGAAGTATAAACTACAAGCCCTCATGAAAACTGTCCTGGCCGATTAGTTTTCATAAGAGCTTATAATATGGCCTTGAACTTTTGCAAGCCTTGTATGCACATAGGCTATTATTTCTTGTGCAAAAGTCAAGGCTGTAATCAATTTAAGACTATTTTGAGATAGCCCTTGACTTACGTGAACTAATAAAAATGAAGGATAGCCTTAGTTCTCAAATTCTTCCATCTTGCTACCTTAGAGAAGTTTCTAAGCTTATCAGTGAGCAGTGATGCCCTGTTTATGACTGTGCTTCCAGGAGTTTCTTACTTGAATGTGGTCAGGTTGCTTAGTTTTCTAAGTATTTCGTACTGACATTTAGTTCATGACAAATTGTTCTTTTTTTTATACGCAAAGCGACGCATCATATCTAATATCTTTGCAGATTGAACTTTTGCATTTTTTTTTGTCAAAATAAACTCCCGATTCTGATTACCTATTTGTTGTCTAGTTGATAAATCCAGCTCACACACTTTCATGATTTTGCAACTCAATGCATCAATCGTATCTGAATTAACATAGATGATATGATTATCATATTCGGAGGGAATAGCTTCTAAACGATATCCAATTACAGGCTTACCTGCCAACATGTAATCAGCAGTTTTGATTGGGAATGAATACCGTGTAAAATCTTGACATGCTTGCCTGGGATTTACCAATACGGTTGC
>DUPO01000056.1 GCA_012838275.1 Spirochaetales bacterium | reverse complement strand
ACCACATAGACTTCTCCCTCTGTGTCGGCAAAGTTGCGTACTGTCGCCTCCAGCGAGCTCCAGATGCCTCTGTTGAATTGAGGCTCTTGCGGACTCATGTTGCTCATATAGAAGGAGTCGCTCATGGCCTCTTCCGACCAGGACAGGTCTGCTGCAGGGATTAGGTGACCGCGGTCATATCCGCTGCCCCGGTAGTCTGCCAGTGTGGCGGAATCTGTCGGGATTGAGTCATCGGAGCGGAAATTGTCCTTTCTCTTGGCAGTGCCATACAGCTCTTCTTGGGTCAGGTGGTAGGCGACCCAGACAGGTTGTTCATGCTCCTCATCATAGAGGAGGGAGAAGCCGGTATGCCGGGTTATGGGCTTTCCTTCGGGATTGGCTGGCAGCTCCAAATCCTGTATGTAGGTTGTGCTTGTGCTCTGGTATGCAACTTCCGTCGGTGCGAATATAAGGGTGATCACCCAGAGGAGTGCGAGGACAAGCAGTAGTATCAGTAATTTTTTCCCTCGCTTTTTTGCTTTATCGACCTTTTTGGTCACCATGCTCTTCTTTTTTTTCTTATTGTCAGCCATATGAGGATCTCCTTACATGAGGCATAGTATATCTGGGAAACAAGAAGAGGGGAACTCTCTTAAAAGCACTTCACACAACCCCTCATGGTAGGGTATTGTAGTTACTAATGAAAATACTTATCCAGCTAGGCCTTTTGTTTGGCGTCTGTATTCTGGGAGACTTGATCTCCGCAGTGTTACCCTTTGCCTTTCCCGGCAGTGTGATAAGCATGCTGCTGATGCTCTTCTTGTTGCTTTCTCGATGGATGAAAGAGTCGACCATAGAGGAGAGTGCAAACTTCCTCCTCACAAACATGACCTTTTTCTTTATCCCCTTTGGGGTTGGTATCCTGCGCTATGCCGCACTCATCAAAAGTGTCTGGTGGCAACTGTTGGTAGTCAACCTAGTCTCATTGCTGGCATGTTTTGCCGCCAGTAGCTGGACTGTAGTCTTGATCACACGCCTACAGGAGCTTTGGAGGAGAAGACGCAATGCTTGAAGCACTCAATACCCCCATGTTTGGGATCGTACTCTCTGTCCTGGCTTTTAGGATTGGCATGTGGGTAAATAAGAAGATAAAGCACCCTCTGGCCAATCCCCTGCTCATAGCGATGACCCTCATCGTGTTGCTTTTGGTCCTATTTGATATTCCCTTGGATATGTATGAGAAGGGATCGGCGATCATCACGCTGTTCCTTGCTCCAGTGACCGCGGTCCTGGCCCTGACCATCTATCGCCAGAGGGCACTGCTCATGAGTTCCCTCCTGCCTGTCCTGTTGGGGACGCTGGCCGGTTCGGTGGCATCCTTGTTCTCCATCAAGTGGACGAGCGGCCTGCTCGGTCTTGACCGGGTGGTGCTTGCCTCCTTGATGTCCAAGTCGGTCACCACCCCCATAGCGATTGCCATAACTGAACAGTTCGGGGGCATCCCCGCTCTGACAGTCGCTTCGACGGTAATATCCGGAACACTAGGAAATCTCCTTGCCCCCCTGCTTGCCAAGATGTTTTTCATATCAGATCCTATCGCTCATGGAGTAGGCATCGGCTCATGCAGCCATGCCCTGGGAACCAGCAAGGCTTTGGAGATAGGTGAGGTTGAAGGGGCGATGAGCAGCATTGCTATCAGCTTATCCGGAATTTTTACCGTCCTGCTCGCGCCGCTTTTTTTTCTGTAGGGTAAGGATGCGTTGCATCGGCACGAATCCTTCTCCCAAGGCTTGGTAGGTCTCGTGGACAAACATGAATGCCTTGGGGTCCTCCTCATGCACAATCTGCATGAGGGCGTTGATCTGTTGGTTGTGCACCACAGCCATCAGCATGGGGCGGTCCTGTCCGGTAAACACTCCAGTTCCGTTGATGAGGGTTCCCCCATGGTGGAGTTCGCTGATGATGCGCTCTCCGATAGCCTCATGTTTCTCACTGACAATATAGGCGGTCTTGGCATATTTTGTGCCTAAGCTCATAACCATGAAGTTAACCATCTGCCCCGAGAGGTAGAGCGTAATTACAGCGAAGAGCGCTCGCTCAAAACCAAAGACCACCGCTCCGATGACTATGACCAGGGCATCGGTAAGGAACAGGGCGGTACCGAGAGCCAACGGAGTGAAACGGCTGACTATCTGGGCAATGATGTCGGTGCCTCCGGTATTTGCCCCCGAACGCATGACGATGCCGATCCCACTTCCGAGCAATACCCCTCCGAATATGGCTGAGAGAAGGGTGTCCATGCGGTCGACATAGGGTAAGAATCCATTGTAGGCGGTGAGCTTGCCAAACAGGCTGACCCAGAAAGAGAGCAAAAAAGTCCCTCCAAGGCTCTTGAAGCCGTAAAGCTTGCCAAATACCATCATGCCCAGAAAAAAAAGAGGGATGGAGATCCCGAGCATGACTAGCCCGGGTTCCCATCCTAGAAGGTGGTAGATGATAGTGGCGATGCCGTTGACACCGCCACTGGCTATCTTGGCTGGGAGGATAAACGTCGCTATTGCAAAGCCTGCTAGGCAAGTTCCCATGAGCATATACAGAATCTCAGTCACAGAACGTTTTACATGCATGTGTTTTCATCCCCCAGGAGATTATTTCAGGTACTTCTCAAGAGTTTTACGTATCGCACCCTTGGAGGAGACCAGCTCAGTAAAATATGTTTCCACCAGAGAGGCCATTCCGTTTGCATAGAGGTCAAAGCCGAAGATCGACTCATCGCGCAGGATTGGCTTGAGTTGTTCGGAGAAAGGCCCCTTGTCGCCAAGCTTGATATCCTTCACATGAAGAGAGACTTCAGCCAGACGGGGATCCGGACTCGGGGTGAAAACCTTCCCTGTATCGTCAATGCCCATCAGGTAGCGGATCCAACCGGCGAATACGAGAGGGATAATCTTGAGATCAGCCACATCAAGCTTCTCGTTTGCCATGTATGCCTTTACGGTCTCTCCGAAGCGTATGGCTAGCTTCTGAGAGGTGTCGGTGGCGATACGCTGCGGGGTGTCGGGCATGAACGGGTTGGGGAATCTCACCTCAAGCACTTCCTTGATGAACTGCTTGGGATTGATGATCTTGGGGTCGATTACGACTGGCATGCCCTCGATGTATCCGATGGTATGCACCATCTTGTTCAACAGGGGATCCTTCATCTCATCAGCAATGAGCTTGTAGTCCAGCAGGCATCCATAGATGGCAAGTGCCGTATGCAAGGGGTTCAGGCACGTGGTGACCTTCATCCGCTCGACTTTGTTTACTGTATCACGGTCGGTAAAGAAGACACCGGTCTCCTCCAAGGCAGGTCTTCCGTTGGGAAAATCGTCCTCGATGACCAGATACTCGCACTCTTCGGCATTGACGAAGGGGGCTATGTAGGTATTCTTGTCGGTGACGACCATGGTGGTGTCTTCGAAACCGTCTTTCTGGAGCATTTTTTCGACGTCTGCATCAGGACGGGGAGTAATCTTGTCGATCATCGACCAAGGGAAGGAGACATCCTTCTCAAGATATGCGACAAAGCCTTTCTCCACTAGTGCGTTGGTCTCCCAGCCTCTGGCGAGGGTAAGGACGGCATTTTGCAATTTCTCCCCATTGTGGGAACAGTTGTCCATGCTGACCAGGGCGAGTTTCCCTTTCCCTGCAAGATAGCGCTCATATACCAGAGCGGTGAGCTTGGAGAGGAACATGGAAGGCTTGGCGGGTCCGTTGGCAAGGTCGGCTGCGATGGCAGGATAGAACTCGCCGTTTCCGCCTTTCAGGGAGTACCCTTTCTCGGTGATGGTAAAGCTTACCATCTGTAGGGATGGCTTGCGGAAGGCGCCCTTGAAAAACTCCCACTCTTTCTTAAACTGCGGATCGCACTTGTAGGCTTCTGCTACGGACCCTATTACCTTCTTTTCAATCGTACCGTCACTTTTGAGGGTGACCAGGAGGGTCAGGTTGTCGTGCTTGGCGTAGATGTCGTCGATGATCTGGTAGTCGAATCCCTCTCCGACGATGATGCCGGTCTCCGCCTTGCCCTGTTCGAGCAGGGTCTGCTGGAGAGCCGCGGGAAATCCTCGGAAGATGTTTCCTGCCCCGAAGTGGATCCAGGTAGGATTCTGCACTGTCTTGGCGATCATTTTTTCACGGTCGAAAGAGGGAAGGGTGAATCCCTTCTCTTCCCATGATGTTTCTTGTTGGATGCCTTGTGTCGTTAACTTCATGATAGCTCCTTTGTGTAAGTGTTTCGCATATAGAAAGGCTGTGAGGTTGTTTCTTTTTTAAAGTAGTTGGGGTAGCGCAGGACCATGTTTTCCGTCTCCTGCAGGAGTTTGCTCAGATGCTTGTCCTCAAGGGAGAGTACCTCATTGAGGTCCTTGAAACGGAGGGCTCCCACCATGCCCTGGTGTTGTTCGATGATGTTGCCAAGGACATTCTTCTCTGAGAATGAGAGGAGCCTGATCCTATGATGGTTGCCACTCTGGCCTAAGATGATATTCCATATCCTGCACATGTTGATGCCGGAGAATATGACTCCATGAAAAGCGTTGTCAGCTTCCAGGAACTCTATAAAATCTCCTTTCTGCATAGCCTTTTCCTGGTGGAGTATGCTCTCTTCCATCTGTGCGATATGGTCTTCTGTATAGCTGTGTATGAACTTGCGCACTGCCGATTCCTCGAGGCTTTTTCGGAGGAATCTCTCCTCTTCGACCTGCTTGAGGTCTATGGGTGAGACGCGGGTTCCTTTTTGGGGAAAGATGTCTACAAGATTATCACCGCTGAGCTTCATCAGCGCATCCCTGACGGGGGAACGGCTGACCTGCAGCTGCTCACTGAGCAGCTGCAGATTCAGTTCCTCGCCGGGTTTTAGTCGCATTGAGAGGATTTCAGAGCGTAGTGTCTGATAGATCTCCTCCGAAGCGGTGACTCGGACGATATGTGCCATATTATTTCCTTGTAGCGTTCTTCTCGATAGCCTCATGCAAGCCGAGGATATATGCAGCGCCTATTGCGCGGTCATAGAGCCCGTAGCCTGGCATTGCGACCTCATCCCAGATCATGCGCCCATGGTCAGGACGTACAGGACCATCAAAGCCCGTCTCATAGAGAGCCTTTACGATCTCATACAGGTCGAAGGAACCGTCGCTGGAAAGGTGTGCGGCCTCTTCAAACACTCCCGGCTCGAAGTGATGCAGGTTTCTTACGTGCGCAAAGTGGATTCTTCCGGGAAGGGCTCTGATAATACCGGGCAGGTCATTGTCAGGGTTGGTGCCAAAGGAACCTGCACAGAAGGTCAGGCCGTTGAATGGGGCATCGATTGCCTTCATGACCTTGAGAATCTTCTCCTTGCTGGTGATGATGCGTGGCAGGTTAAACACAGGCCATGCGGGATCGTCGGGGTGGATGGCCATCTTGATGTCATACTTTTCACAGGTCGGTTGGATAGCCTTCAGGAAGTAGATGAGGTTGTCAAAGAGCTTGTCTTCATTCACATCCTTATAGGCTTCGAAGAGTTCCTGTACCTTGGCCAGGCGCTCAGGCTCCCAGCCAGGCATGGCAAACCCGCCGGAACTGTCGTTTGTCTGGTTGAAAAAGGTTTGGGGATCAATCGAGTCAACGACTTTCTGGTCATAGGCGAGCACGGTGGAACCGTCGCTGCGCATCTTGGCAAGGTCGGTACGGGTCCAGTCGAAGACAGGCATGAAGTTGTAACAGACAGTGGTGATGCCTGCCTTGCCCAGATTCTCCAGGCTGGTTATGTAGTTTGCAATGTACTTTTCACGGTCAGGGCTGCCAATCTTGATGGCGTCATGGACGTTAACACTCTCAATGCCCAATATCTTGAGGTCCGCAGCCTCGACTTCAGCCTTGAGTTCCAGAATCCTATCCAGAGGCCAAACCTCTCCTGCAGGGATGTCGTAGAGCATCGTGATGACGCCTTTCACACCGGGGATCTGTCTTATCTGCTTGAGGGTGACCGTATCAAATTTCGAGCCGTACCAACGTAATGTCATGTTCATAAATTAAGCCTCCAAAGGGTTTTTGTTTCTTAGTCCATTCTAACATACTAATATATTAGTATCAAGAGCCGTATCTGTCCGCCGCTTTGTTTCCGTTCGAGTGACCGTACTCTTTACCGTCGGTCACCCATGATGAGCATGGAGGAGGGCCTGTCGAGAAGTAGGGTGCATTCTTCTTTTCCCCGCAGTACTGCACAGGGTGCGAATACGGAAATCTGGTCATACAGGCACATGGCTACTGAGCGGGCCTTTCTCTGGTCAGGGACTGAACATACGATGGTTTTGGCCTTCATGATCTGCTGGACGGACATGGATATCGCTTGCTTGGGGACTTCTTCCAGAGAGGAAAACCACTGTTCGCGTACCTGTTGCTTCCTGTTTCTGCTGTCAAGATCAACAACGATATATGGTTGTGTTGTCATGATGTTGGCAGGGGGGTCGTTGAATGCTATATGTCCGTTCTCGCCGATGCCCAAGAACAGCAGATCTATTTTCCTATTCCCTATGAGGGCGTTCAGCCTTTGGACCTCGGCATCGATGTCCTTGCTGTCGCCCTGTATCGCATGGAAGGTCCCAGCACTCTTCACTTTGTCAAAAAAATGAGCCTTGAGATACCCTCTGATGCTTGCCTTGTGATTTTCCTTGAGTCCGACATATTCATCAAGGTGAAACACTTCAACTTTTTCCCAGGGGATGGATGCCTGGACCAGGTACTCATACATGACGATCTGGCTCAGTCCGGTCGAGAGGACCACGACAGCCTTTCCCTGTTTTTCAATTGCAGATTGAATTGCATCGATACCAAGCTTTGCAGCTTGAAAACCCAAATCCTGCTTATTTTCACAGATCGTTACTCGCATTGCTACCTCATCCTAGTTTGTGTCAGCAGATTTCTGCTCACCTGCAAGGGTAGCGTATTCGTAAATCTTGTTATAGGGGGGTCAGAGGAAGGCCCCCTCGCTTGAAGGGTGATTTTCATTCCACGCATTGGTGTCCAGGAGGATCTGTTTGGATAGGGTGGTGCTTCCCAAAGGTGTGAAGAGCTTCTCCAAAGAGAGGGCTTCACCTGCCAATTCGATTATGATTGAGGAGTAGCCCCTTCTCGCAGCTTGTCGGCAGAAGTGGTCAAAAAGGAATCTGAAGAGTCCCATACCACGATATTGTGCCTTGTTGCCAAAAAAGAGCACCTTTGCCGTATATCTCCCTATGACTTCATAGGCGAGATATCCAGCCAGTTCACCGTCTCCTGTCCTGGCATAGATGAATTGGGTTGTTTTCTCCATGGTTTTGAGTCTCGGATCCAGGAGCAGAAGAATCTTCCTTTGTGTTTCATTTCCCTGTTCCAGCTCTTCCAGCAAGGAGGTTTGCAAGCTCAGTATCTCATTGAGGGGAAGCCCGTCCAGCGAGCTGCTTATGACAAAGTCCTCCTGGAGTATGTCATCGGTAAGCTCTTCCGGCTCAATGTCGAGGTCGAGCAGTTGCAGGGCCCCGTCATGTTCCCGATACCAGGCGTATACTTCCCGTTTGAGCTGGTCGTCCTTGAAGGCAAACCAATCCCTTTCGAGGGAAGCGTGCTCGCCAATCACATCCTTGAACCGTCTGAACACCCCTTTACCCGCCTGGAGCGCCTCGAGCAGTTTCCCTTTGTAGACGGGGTTCCTGACCTGGTTCGCAAATTTTTCCATAAGCAGGAACCCATCGGATGGCTGCCAGTCGGGGATGTCTATGTAGCGCTCATTCTCGGCGGTCCTGTCCTCTTCCCAATCAAGCAAATATCGGTCTTGGTCGGAAACGACCTCACCTTTGAGAAGATCGAGGTAGTAGGTTTCGCTCTGGTCCTCCATGGCGAATATGATGTTGTCCAGGAGGAATTCTGTAAGTAAAGGGAGTTTTAGCGGTGTTTTTTCACTATCCATGGTGCGAATTGTACTATGCAATGATTGATTTGGCTAGGGTGGACAAGCCCCACTTACCTTGACATTACAGCTGAAAGATACGATATTATAGGGGTAATCCAGAATTATATTAGGAGTGTATTCATGAGCATTATTGAATTTATCGAAGCCAGGGAAATCCTTGACTCACGTGGTAATCCCACCGTCGAAGTAGACGTCATTCTTGAGGATGGTTCCATGGGACGCGCAGCAGTACCCTCTGGTGCATCCACTGGCGTACACGAAGCTGTAGAACTTCGTGACGGCGACAAGAAACGCTTCATGGGCAAAGGTGTATTGAAAGCAGTTGACAACGTCAACGATCTCATTGCTCCCGAGCTTGAAGGTATGGATGCTCTTGACCAGGTAGCCATTGACCGTGCCATGATCGCGCTTGACGGAACTCCAAACAAGGCAAAGCTTGGTGCTAACGCCATCCTTGGTGTCTCCATGGCAGTTGCCCGTGCAGCAGCCGACTTCCTAGGCCTGCCCCTGTACAAGTACCTTGGTGCCTATCACTCATGCGTCCTGCCCGTTCCGATGGCTAACATCCTTAACGGCGGCGCCCACAGTGACAATAAGGTTGACTTCCAGGAGTTTATGGTAATGCCCATTGGTGCCTCTTCCCTTCATGAGGGACTTCGCTGGACCACTGAAGTATTCCACAACCTGAAGGCAGTCCTCACAAGCAGAAAATATAACACCAACGTCGGTGATGAAGGCGGGTTCGCCCCAGACCTCCAGTCAAACGAAGAGGCCCTTGAGGTCATCATGGAAGCTATCAAGAACGCTGGATACACCACCGGCCGTGATGGGGATTTCATGATCGCCCTCGACCCTGCAGTTTCTGAGATCTACGACGCAAAGACCAAGACCTACACCCTCAAGTGGACCACTGGTGAAAAGCTCACTAGCGCCCAGATGGTGGACATGTGGGAAGACTGGTGCAACCGCTATCCTATCATCTCCATCGAAGATGGTATGGATGAGGATGACTGGGAAGGTTGGAAGATGCTCACCGATCGCATTGGCGACAGGGTGCAGCTCGTAGGTGATGACCTCTTTGTAACTAACGTCGAACGCTTGAAGATGGGTCTTGAGAAGAAGGTTGCAAACTCCATTCTCATTAAGGTTAACCAGATTGGTACCCTTACCGAGACCTTCGAGGCTATCGACCTTGCAAAGCGTAACGGCTATACCGCCATTGTTTCTCACCGCTCGGGTGAGACTGAGGACAACTTTATCGCTGACCTCGTAGTCGCACTGGAGACCGGGCAGATCAAGACCGGGTCCATGAGCCGCTCTGACCGTATGTCCAAGTACAACCAGCTGATGCGCATTGAGGACTACCTCGGTGATACTGCTAAGTATGCTGGTCGTGACGCTTTCCGCGTTCTCTAAATGGTAGGGCACGATAGTGTCCAGTTTGGATAGTGTGGATTAGATTTAGATTTTCAGGAGGGCCTTCGCTTGCGGAGGCCCTCCTTCTCTATCCCAATCGCAAAGGGAAAGAGGCAATGTTCTTGGGGCATTAGGGGAGCCTGACTCCTATACTATGGAGAGTGGGTGGTTTAGCATGAAGGGTGAACTACAAGGAGAGAAGCGTGGACCAAAAGAAAACCGAGAAAAAAGACAAGGCTCATCATCTCTTGTTCAACACCATAGCTCCAATATATGGCCTGTTCTTTAATCGACAAAAAAGAAAATTCATGGAAGTGATACAGCGTGTGAAGCCTGAACTCAATCTTCCAACCTTTAGGACGATCCTGGATGTGGGGTGTGGAACGGGGGCACTCTGTTCGGTCCTTCACCAGAAGGGCCTTGAAGTGACAGGTATCGAACCTGCTCTGAAGATGTTGGATATTGCAAGACGGAAGACCCGTGGCCAGGATATCCGCCTTCTGCAAGCCAATGTCCTCGAAGGCCTCCCCTTCGAAAATAAGGCCTTTGATATCTCCATTGCATCGTATGTCGCCCATGGGCTGCTTCCTGAAGAGCGCAAACGCCTGTACAAGGAGATGGGTAGGGTAAGCAGCAAGTATGTGATCATCTATGACTATAACCAGACACGATCAAAGCTGACCTCCTTGGTTGAATGGATGGAGGGTGGCGATTACTTCCGTTTTATCAAGAGTGCAGAAAAAGAGATGAAGGGTTGTGTATCTGAACTTAGGTCCTGCTTCTCAGAAGTCCGGGTGATACATGCGGATGTACGTGCGGCATGGTATGTCTGTACGCCTTTGTAGGAGTAAGGGATCAGGTAAGGGATTTCCCCCCCCCCAGCATTTCTGCTGGAGGGAAGGGATACACACCTATCAGATGCTATAGTGCACGCCGACGCTCAACTGGTAGTCTGATACCATAGAGCCCGCTGCATTGCCCTTGTTCCATACAAAAGGTAGGGCTAGATGTCCAGAGAGCGCAAGTTTCCTTGACAGGTTGACCTCACCTGCTAGGGTGAAGAGCCAAGAGTATTCTATAGGGCCGTTCTCTCCCGGGACAAAAGGGTTCTGTGTAGTCGGGGTGATTGGTATCGTTTCACTTCCAGTATATTCACCCCATGTTTTGTTGAAGTCCAGAACTCCGTGTGCCATAAACATCGTATTTAGGGAAGCTTTCCAGAACCCTGGCCTCTCATAGTCGACCAAGAGGTTCCCTACTATCGCGTCCCCTCCATAGGGATACCCCTGCACATACCTGAGGTT
>DUPO01000055.1 GCA_012838275.1 Spirochaetales bacterium | reverse complement strand
CAGTATTTTGTAAGAGTATTTGACAAACTAAAGGTGCTAGCGTACTATTGTTTGTGTTATCTAAGTTAGTACAATCGGAGGAACTCATGAAAAAACTAGGTTTTGGAATCATTGGTCTCGGTTCGATCTCAAATGTTCATGCCACTGCAATCAAGGAGATAGAAGGGTGTCGGCTTGTTGCTGGATTCCACCTGCGGGAAGAGCGGGCCAATGAATTTGCAAAGAAGCACAACTGTCGTGCATATACAGACCTGGATGCATTTCTTGCAGATCCTGAAATAGATATTGTAACGATAGCCTCTCCCTCCGGTCTCCATTTGGATGGGGCATTGGCTTCAGCAAAGGCAAAGAAACATCTCATTGTTGAAAAACCTTTGGAAATTACCAAAGAGCGGTGCAACCAGATAATCAAAACGTGTGCTGAAAATAATGTCAGATTGGCAGGTATTTTTCATTCAAGATACCACGAAGCTCCTCAGCTTATTAAAAAAGCCATTGAACAGGGACGGTTTGGCAAGATTGTCATGGCTGACGCTCAAGTCAAATGGTTCCGATCGCAAGAGTACTATGACAGTGGGGCGTGGCGCGGGACATGGGACCTGGATGGTGGCGGCGCTTTAATGAACCAGTCCATCCATGCGATAGACCTGCTTCATTGGTTCATGGGTGATGTTGCCGAGCTCTTTGCATTTACCGATACCTTGTCCCATGAGAGGATCGAAGTTGAGGATACCGGAGTGGCAGCCCTTAGATTCGCTAGCGGAGCATTGGGGGTAATTGAAGGTACTACGAGCGCTTATCCTGGATTCCTGAAAAAACTTGAGATTCTAGGCACCAAAGGTAGTGTGGTGATGGAAGAGGAAAGCATAACCTTCTGGAAGTTTGAAGAAGAACGTCCGGAAGACCAGGCAATCCGTGACAAATATCTCACAGGAACCGCCACAGGCGGTGGAGCTTCGGATCCCATGGCGATGGGTCATCATGGACATACGAAGCTGTTCAGCGCTTTTGTGGATGCTATCAGAGACAATGCCGAGGTGCCCATCACCGGAGAGTCTGCTAGGGATGCAGTGGAAATCATTGAGGCGATTTACAAGAGTGCCCGATCAGGAAAGAAGGTAACCCTTCCCTTGTAATGTCCTTATGTATGCGGCCACAATGGTGTGGCTGCATATCTAGTCATGGCAGTACCCATCCATTACCAATTCCAATTTATGCTCAAGCATAAAGGTGGCCGCTCCTATTGCTGAGCCGTATTTGCCTTGGGTCCCCTGAGAGATTATTATCTCTTCATTCTGCCAATCCAGGAGGTATTCCTTTACACGCTTCCGTACACAATCGACCAAATAGGTACTGGCATCGCCAATGGGACCTCCGATTATGATCTCGTTCGGAGCGATCACATTGGCCAGTGTGCTGACCCCTATCGCTAGGGGAGCCGAGATGTGCTCAAGACACAAACGGGCATCAGGGTCACCATCCAAGGCAAGTTTGGCAATGAGCTTGCCTGTAAGCGTCTTCCCATGTGTTTTGGATAGGAAGGCCGGATTCTTCTCCAGTTGGCTTCGCGCAAACATTAGCAGGGCACCTTCAGAGGCCATAGCCTGAAGACAACCCTTTTGCCCGCAACCGCACAGAGGGCCGTGAGGATCAATGACGATATGTCCAATGCGATAATTGGTTGTATTGAGCAGCTTGTTATCAAGATAAATGGATCCTGCTATCCCGGTTCCTATTCCAATATAAATGATGTTTGGAAACTTTTTATGATTTCCATAGCGGATTTCAGCCAATCCATTGGCACGGTACCGGTTGATAATGAAAACGGGCAACCCTGTCCTTTGCTCAACAATGGTCTTGAGAGGCAGGATTTCTTTCCATCCCAGGTCATCAGCACGAAGGACCGATCCTGAAACATGGTCTACTAATCCTGGAGCTCCTATACCGAAACCGGGAAGCATTTTCTTGGGACATATCGAACGCATATACTCCAAGCCTTCAATTAGCTTCTCAGTCAGGACATCCTGTTCAGTGGAAAACACACTGACATGGTGCGTCTTGAATATGTTGCCTAATAAATTGACTATGACGAATACCCACGCCCCTGAATAAAAGGTTGCTCCTATTGCATGCCAAGATGTGTCATCGATTGCCAAGGGAGTGCCCGGCCGTCCTATCCCTTTTGTTTTCTTATCCAGTTCCTTAATGAGTTCCGCATTGATGAGCTTGTTTGCAATTAATGAGATAGCTGTACGGCTCAGTCCTACGTGTTTTGCAATTTGGGCGCGTGAAGGCTCAAAGAGGTCACGCTCAATGGCGTTGAGAACGTTTTGGCAATTAATAAATTCCAATTCATCTATCTGCATCTTGGTTTCATAATAGCCAAGTAAATTAGCATATGCAAGTAAATGCATGAAGAAACAGAGGAGGGCAAATGTATTTGTCATTTGTGTTGACAAAGTCTGGATATGTGATAGTTTGAATGTATAACCATTCTTGGACAATGTTGCTCTAGCTTCATCATCAGGAATGGAATTTAGGAGGAGAAGATGAAAAAAATCTTAGTCATGTTCTTGATCGTTCTCGTGAGTTCTACAATGATTTTTGCTCAAGGGCAGGAAGAATCAGTAGAAGCGTTCCCATCAAAGCCTGTTACAGCCGTCATGGGTTGGGCTGCTGGTGGTGGTGGTGATATCGTATTTAGAGCTCTTGCAGAAGTGTTTCCAAAGTATGCTAATGGACAGCCTTTGATTATCAAGAATATGGGAGCCGCCGCTGGTGTTCCCGCAATTACTGAATTCATGAAAGCTGATCCAACCGGATACAACGTCATGCATTGGAACGTTGCCCACCTGATCAAGACTCACATGACCCAAGTGGCATTTAAGGCAACTGAGTTTGTTCCTGTCGCACAGGTAGTTGCTTCTTATAACTATTTGGTAGTAAGAGAAGATGCAAAGTGGAATACGCTTGCAGATTTCATTGCAGACGCTAAGGCCAACCCAGAATCAATTCCTGTCGGTAATGCCGGAGCAGGTGGTGGAAACCACATGGCAGCCCTGTTGTTCGAGAATGCATCAGGCACCTCTTTTGTCCATATTCCCTTCTCAGGCGGCGGGCCTGCTATCACCGGCCTTATGAGCGGACAGTGCGATGCTGTTGTAGCTAATGCTCCAGAAGGCATTTCCAATGTGCAAGCTGGCCAGTTGAAAGTTTTGGGAGTGTTCAGTGATAAGGAAATCCCTTCAATTCCAGCCAAGACCGCTATCGACCAAGGCGTCGACTTGGTCCTGGAGCAGTGGAGAGGTGTGGTGGTCCCCCAGGGAACTCCTCCTGCCATCGTAGCAAAGCTTGAAAAAATCTTTAAGCAGTGTGTTGAAGATCCCCTATATATCAAGAAAATGGGCGAGTTAGGTTCCATTCCAGTTTTCAAGACAGGTCCTGAGTACGGTAAGTTAGTTGCATTTGACGATGCTCGTTATGAGAAGATCGTGAAAGAAAACAAGTTTGGTGACAAATATAAATAAGTGACCTGTTAGATTATAATAGCTCCAGGGTCTTCCTGGGGCTATTTGCTAAAATAGCCATGTAAAAGGAATTGAACATGAAAGAGACTAAAAGAGTAGACCTTTTTACTGGGGTTGTCCTCATGCTTGTCAGTGTAGGGGTCTGGATACTGACTGCTAAATTGCCAATACCGAAAAGGGGTATAGGTCCTGGCAGTTATCCTCGAGTCGTTGCTGGGATGTTGTTTTTTCTCGGGTTGATTTTATCCCTTACAAACATTAAGGGTGTATTCAAAAAAGCTGCTGAGCCAATAAACTGGAATCATCTTGGTCGGGCTGCCTTGTTGGCGGTCATGTCACTGGCATATGTGTCATTGCTCAAAACCTTAGGATTCCCTCTTCTGACTCCATTTTTTCTTTTCGCAGTTATTTTGTTATTTGGATATAAGCGATGGAAGATGGCTGCTTTAGTAAGCATTGGTACTACTGCCGTAATTTTCATCTTGTTTAATATTGTGTTCATGGTGTTCCTTCCTGTTGGAAGAATCTTTTGAGGGTATAAAAATGATGACAAACTTACTAGCAGGATTTTCACTTGTTTTTCAGCCATTTGCTTTTTTACTGATGACATTTGGCGTTGTCATGGGGATTATCATAGGAGCCTTGCCGGGGTTGACTGCTTCCATGGGAATCATTCTTTTACTCCCGTTGGTCTACCGTTTGGAAGCTAGCATTGCATTGGTCATGCTCTGTGGCCTGTTTTGCGGAGGTATGTACGGAGGATCTATCTCGGCGATACTCTTGAAAACACCAGGGTCCCCATCAGCATCAGCTACTGTGCTGGATGGCTACCCCCTATGTGAACAGGGAAAGGCTGGTAAGGCCTTGGGAATCTCAACAGTCTCCTCATTTATAGGAGGCCTTCTCAGTACAATTTGCCTGATCCTGATCGCTCCCCAGCTGGCCAAGGTAGCTTTGAAGTTCCAAGCTGCCGACTATTTCTCCCTCTCCATTTTCGGATTGACAATCATGGCAAGTTCTTCAGGAAAGAACATTGTTAAAGGCTTGATCGCCGGATGTATCGGCCTTTTAGCATCTTGTGTTGGTATTGATACTATTGTCGGGGTCAATCGCCTGACTTTCAATAACATGCACCTTGCCGGCGGATTTACCTTGCTGCCCGTCTTGATCGGTGTCTTCGCCATATCGGAAGTGTTGTCCCAGGTACAGAATTCACTTCATAACGCTCCTCCTACTATTCAAGCGGTAAAAGATATCCTACCGAAATGGTTTGAAATTAAGGGTATTTTGCCTGCAGCACTTGTCGGAGGTGTCCTTGGAGTCTTTATTGGGATCATCCCTGGTACCGGTGGAGCCATCGCTTGTTTCCTAGCATATAATCTGGCCCAGAAGTTTTCTAAGGACAGACATCTTTTCGGCAAAGGTGCTCTCAGTGGGGTAGCGGCTCCGGAAAGTGCAAACAATGCTACAACCGGTGGTGCCCTTATTCCCATGTTGTGCCTTGGAATACCAGGAGACGTAGTCACAAGTGTCATGCTGGGTGCACTCATACTCATTGGTGTGAGACCGGGACCGCTCTTGTTTGTTGAAAATGTCGACATTGTGTATGCAATATTTGCTGGAATGATAGTAATTCAGTTCCTCATGCTGGGCTTCGGACTTTTAAGTGCCCGTTATTCTCCTGCAATCCTGAAGGTCCCCTACAATCTCCTCATGCCGATCATATTGGTCCTTTGTGTGGTAGGTTCATTTTCCCTGAACAACTCCATCTATGACGTTATTGTCGCGCTCTCCTTTGGTGTGCTGGGATTTTTCATGAGAAAATGGGGGTATCCGGGTGCTCCGTTGGTGTTGGGCATTATCCTCGGGCCAATGGCGGAAGAGAATCTAAACCGTGCCCTGTTGGTGTCAAACAATGATTGGATGATCCTGCTTCAAAGACCTCTCTCCCTGTCATTCTTGGTTTTAGCTGCAATTTCAATTGCTTTTGCTCTCTTTTCAGCCAGAAAAAAGGAAGCGTAAGGATGCAGATAAAAACCGGAGGATCAGGATCATGGGATATCATTGACAACCTATTGGGTGGTATCACCATTCCTCGAATGGTTCGTGTCAAACAGAATTTTATCCATCCGGAACCGATCGACGTACCAACTGCCATTGCATCGCAACTGGAGAGTCCGAAATGGTGGAAAAACTTCCACAAGGGGGACACCGTTGCGATTGCAGTAGGGAGCAGGGGGATTGAGAATCAGGTTGCTGCTGTTCGCACAATTGTAGCAACTATAAAAAAGCGAGGAGGGGTACCGTTTATCATACCGGCGATGGGTAGTCATGCAGGAGCTACAGCTGCTGGACAAACCGCCATGCTTGAGGGGATGGGTTATACCGTAGAACAGGTAGGAGCTCCGATTCATGCGACCATGGATACCGTAGAGCTTGGTCGTACCTTGGAAGAGGACCTGCCAGTGCTGACTGACAGATTAGGGTATGAGGCTGATCATTTGGTAATAATTAATCGGATAAAGCCACATGTATGTTTTCGTGGAAAATATGAAAGCGGCCTTATGAAGATGATCACTATCGGACTGGGAAAGCAAAAAGGGGCTGAAATAGCCCATAATCTAGGCTTTGGGCATATGCCGGCCCATGTGCAGATGATAGCGCAAGAGGCTTTGAAGAAACTCAAGGTCCTGTTTGCGGTAGGGTTGGTTGAAAATGCATTTCATGAAACCTGCATAGCTCAAGTCATGCACGGCCATGAAATAGCCGATAAGGAACCGGTATTGTTGGATTTGGCTAAGCGTTACACTCCCAAAATACATCTCGAAAAGTTTGATGCCCTGATAATTGATGAAATAGGAAAGAATATTTCCGGGTCTGGCTTCGATACCAATGTGGTGGGAAGATATCACTCTGAATGGGTGAGCGGTGGACCGGTGATCAAAAGGGTTTCCATCCTCGATATATCTGCAGAATCGAAAGGGAATGGGAATGGGTTGGGAATGGCTGACTTTACTACGGTAAGGGCTGTTGAAAAGTTTGATTTTTCACAGACATATCCTAATACCCTGACAGCCTTGCTCACCGGGGGTGTGAAGATCCCAATGGTGCTTCCCAATGACAAACAGGCATTTCAAGCCTGTATGAAGACCAGTAGTCATGAAAATTGGGAAGACACCACCTTCGTCAGGATTCATAACACATTATGTCTGACAGAGATTGAAGTGTCTGAGAATTTACTGCCGGAATTGGTTTCAGACCCTCGTTTTGAAGTGGTTGGCCAACCATACAATCTGGAATTTGATGAATTTGGAAACTTGTTTTAAGTATAAATTAAGGTGGTTACAATGACAAAGAAAGAAGAACTTACAATTAAGCTTGACCGGATACGGTCTATGATGCTCACTTTGGGCATTGATGGGGTATATCTGAAACGACAGGACAACTTTGCATGGTTGACTTGTGGCGGGCAGAATTATTTGGGATGGGGAGAGATGGGCATGTGTGGCCTTCTTGTAACCCAAAGCGACACCTATTCCATTACTAACATCATTGAAAAACAGAGAATGATAGATGAAGAGAAACTTGAAGAGATGGGTTTCACACTCCATGCTGGAATCTGGTATGAGAATGATTTTGAAAGGAAGACACTGGGGAAACTGGTACCTTCAGGCAAATTAGCTCTCGATTTCCACAGTGATCTTGGAGCCAATATAGAAGGTGAAATCAAAAAGCTTCGTCTCTCGTTGACTGAATCTGAAATTGGGCGAATGAGAGAAGTCGGATATCTGGCATCGCTGGCACTTGAAGAAGCTGCTGCATCGCTACGCCCGGGAGATACTGAAATTGAAGCTGTAAAGAGAATTGCAATCTCCTTGTTCGATCATGGGATGGAATTCACCTCCCTGATGTGCGCCTCTGATGAGAGGCTCTACAACTATCGCCATGCCATAGCCACTGATAATATAATCAAGGAACGGGTTCAAATTGGTGGTAACATGCGCAAGTGGGGACTGACTGTATGTCTGTCACGATATGTAAACTTTGTACCGGTGACTGAAAAATTGTTGCGCCAGTACAGGCTCAACCAGGAAATTGATTGCACCCTTATGGTAAATTCAGTTCCCGGACGTCCCTATACAGCTCCCCTTAAAGCTGCCCAAGCCCTTTATGAGAAGCATGGCATCCCTGAAGAGTTTACATTGCATCATCAGGGTGGGCCCATAGGGTATGCCAACCGTGATTACCGAGTCGATTTCGCTTTACCCGGAACTATCGTTGAAAATCAGGCATTCTGCTGGAACCCTTCGATCACAGGGACTAAAAGTGAAGATACGATCGTAGTGAGAAAGGATTCTTTTGAATTTATGACACGTCCGATACTGTTTCCGAAAAATGAGGTTACAGTTGACGGCAAGACCTTTATTCGCCCTGACATCCTGGAAAAGTACTGATTGGTAAAAATGGCCGGGTTAAAAAATAACCCGGCCATTTTTATTCAAGGAAGAAGCAAGACCTTCACCTGTTCAAGCAAACCAAAGATTAAGATTGCTTTGGGACTGATACAGGCTTCCTCAATGAAATTCAGGATCAAATGAGTGATATGCCTTGGCATATGATCAATTTCAAGCCCAATTCATCAATAGTAAGATATTAAATCCTGCCATTCCAGCTATTCGTGATATACTGCAAAAAGTTGTCTAAAAAGGAGTATTGTGGTATGAAACGTTTTCTAGTGTGTGCTATGTTGGTCTTGCTTATGCTTGTGCATCTTAGTGCCGAGCCGTTGCTCATATCTATGCTGGGTGCTGGCTTGGATGCATTATCTACTAGTGATGGCATCCCTGTCGAGTTGGAAGGGGAACAGGTCTTTCTCGGGGGGTCGACACTACGGTCCTTGAAGAAAACGTTCAAGGCCAATGATTTCCTACAGCTTCCGTTTGAACAGAGAAGCGAACTGTACAAGGAAGCAAAACTATCCATCACCTGGCCGGTATTCAACAACCTTCTGGCAGGTTTTGGTCGTGGTTCTCGCAGTCAAGGAGACCTTGGTGGCCAGCTGTTCGGCCAAATTGCCGATTGGACCGCAGCGACCACAATTGGGGTGGGAGCTACTGCTTTCCTGATAGATCTCTTTTTCCTCCAAATATTTTACAATCTAAACAACACTTCCTCTTCGCCTTCAGACGATCCCTTGCAAAAATTTGCTATCGATACCATGATAGCCGGTCTCATCTTGCTGGCTGCTGAACGGGTCGTGCAGGCAATCATTCCAATTCCTTACGGTCTGCGATACAACAAAGCCCTCCGAAATGGCTTGGGTGTCAATAAGGATGGCAGCGACATGCTCTCCCTTCAAGTGGACCTCCTCCCATCGCTGGGAATGGACCCCAGCCAAAAAATGGGTATACAAGTGGTGGGAAGGGTATCTGTCGCCCTATAAGGTTACCTGATCTTAAAAACCCTATTGCTACCCGTCGGACACCTGTGAAGGGATATCACCAGTCTGACGGGTCTGTTTTTGCAATGCCTTACTCATATTTCATTACGAGGTAAGTTTTTCAAGAAGAGTGAATCCTGCATGTTGGATTTTCACCAACACCGAACTTGTGTCGTGCTGGCTTGCCATGATCGTCCCTACACCATGCTGAGGGGAGTGTAGGGATATAACTGCCGTTTCAAACATTTCTTACCATTTCAATCTCTTCCCGGAGCAAAAATTTATAACCATATACTGAAATTCCCACGTGAAAAGGGTCATAGGGAGGGATACTTGCCAATAGCAACTAAAAGCATTATATTTGTCTCTTAGATAGAGGAGAAAGTGATGCAAGATCTTTTGATTATTGGTGGTGTGGCTGCCGGGGCGACTGCAGCTGCTAGAGCACGTAGACTGAACAATGAAATACATATAACCCTACTGGAAACAGGAGCGGATGTTTCCTTTGCCAACTGTGGACTTCCATATTACATAGGCAGGGATATTGAACACCGCTCTTCTTTGATCCTGGCTAGCGAGGAGACTTTCAATGACCAGTACCGGGTCAAAGTCCATACACATACCGAGGCAATTGAGATTGACCGTTTGCATAAGAGGGTGAAGGCACGGAATACGCAGACAGGTGAGGAGAAGCTGTTCTCCTATGATGCTCTTATCCTTGCCCAAGGAGGAAAACCTGTAGTGCCAGCGTTCCCTGGTGTTGACAAGGACCATGTCTTCCAACTATGGACACTTGCCGATATGGATAGGATTGAAAGTTTCATCACTGAAAAGATGCCTGGGAAGGGGGTTGTCGTAGGGGGAGGGTTTATTGGCCTTGAGATGGTCGAAGCGCTTTCCAAGCGTGGGATTGAGGTCACCCTGGTAGAGATGGCCAAACACGTGATGCCTAACTTGGAAGGCGAGTTCGCCGGTTTCATCACCAAGGAGCTTCAGGATTTCGGCGTTCGACTCGAACTTGGCAAGTCTGTACAAGCTATTGAAGATAATCGGGTGCTCCTTTCCGATGGTTCCGCCGTTGAAACCGATTTTGTACTGCTATCCATCGGAGTGCGTCCGACCTTGCAATTGGCAAAGGATGCCGGCCTTGAGTTAGGGGAGTCAGGGGGGTTGCAGGTCGACAGTTCACTAAGGACGAGTGACCCTTCAATCTTTGCTGCAGGTGATATGGTTGAGATACTGCATACTGTACATGGCAAGCAGGTTCGCATGCCGCTTGCAGGGCCTGCAAACCGACAGGGAAGGTTAGTGGCTGAGAATGCCCTTGGCGGTTCCCGCACCTATAAAGGGGTCTCGGGAACTTCTGTGGTGAAAGTCTTTGAGGCGGTGATCGGATCTACAGGTATGGGCTTTCAGGCTGCCAAGGCAGCCGGCTTCGATGCCGACGCTGTAGTTATCCACAAGGCCAGCCATACCGCATATTACCCAGGATCCCAGAAAGTGAGCCTGATGCTTGTGTGGGATCGTACGAGCAAGAAGGTCCTGGGTGCGCAAGCTGCCGGGTATGTGGGCGTGGACAAGCGCATTGACGTCATAGCGACAGCGATTGCAGGCGACCTTACAATTGATGACCTTGCAGAGCTCGACCTAGCCTATGCACCACCTTTCAACTCCCCTAATGGTCCTGTAAACATGGCTGCCTTTACTGCAGAAAACCATGACAGCGGATTCAGCCCTTCAATATTGGCCCAGGATTTGGAGAGATTTGTTTTAGAAAACCAGTCGATCGTGATCGACCTGCGTGACCCCATCAGTTATGCGAAGGCAAATTTGCAAGGGACCAACAACCTGAGTCAGAATGCTCTCAGGGAGAACCTTGATAAGATTCCAAACGAACATCCGATTCTTCTGATCAGTGATGATGGACAGAAGGGGCATGTGGCCTTGAGAATGCTCAAGGGTGCAGGATTTGACCGGGTATACAACCTGAGCGGAGGATATCTCAGCCTCGAGCGGCATGAGCGTGCAATAGGGTATGAGCACTTGCTTGTCGGTCTTTTCCCTGTTGAGCGTAAGGCAGTAGGAGAGCTTGGCAACGATGGCATATCGGCAAACCCTGTCTGTGCTGATGAAGGCTCTGTCGATCTTGCAAAGGATGGTCCCATCATTCTTGATGTCCGTACTTCGATGGAATTTTCAAGAGGTGCCTGTCCCGGATCGCTCAATGTTGAACTTGACAACCTCGCAACCTGGGCTCAGTCCGTTGAAGATAAGAACCGTAAGATAGTCCTTTATTGTGCTACTGGGGCTCGTTCAAGCTATGGGGTGCGTATCCTCACTCAATTGGGATTTACCAATGTTGAAAATGGAGGGGGCCTTCACGAGATGATGACAAGTCAGTATGTGAGCTGATATACATACTGGATATTGCATCTTTTGATACACGGGGAGAGTTTTCTGAAGTGTGTCAGTCACGCCAAGTACACGGTTATGTAATTTAGAGCAATAGAGGACTATAGGACCTGGAGGACAACAATGGGTTCACAACAACACAGGATTAACTATAGCAAGTCTCTTAACAGCGATACCAACGCAGGGGTGTTTGTCGGCAGCAGCGGTGAATACAGCAGGACCATAGCCAAACCATCCGAGATATGGATACGTCCGGGTGCCACAGATGGCAGGAAAGGACTTTCCTCGCTCATCGCCATGATCATCATCGACCAGAACATGAAGCCGGACAACGGGAGCCTGTACGTCTTTTGCAACAAGGGGCGAAAGCGCCTGAAGATGGTTTTCTTTGATGGTGAGGGGTTCTGGCTTCTGGTTCGCGAGGCCCGGGAAAAACGATTCCCCTGGCCAGACACTGATTCAGAGGCAATGAAGATCAAAGAAGGAGAACTTCTCATGTTGATAGATGGAATAGACTTTTTCCGGTCCGGAACAATGCTAAAACTAGCCCGTTAGCGGGCATTACAGCCCCTTGGATATGCTTTGGGGACTCCTGGCAGGAGCCCCCACACAGCACAAACGAGCTTATAAGAGCAGTCTCACACGACGTTCTGAGAGCATTTAACTTATTACTATATATCGAATTGTTTTGATTTTTCTATTGCCATTGCCCCCTGTTTCACGGTATACTTCACCCACTATGAAGAGCACTGATACCGAACAATTGCTTCGTGAGAACGAAGCGGCGAAACAAGAAATAGAGAACCTTAAGAGGGCATTATCCACAGCCCAGGGGGACCGCCAGAAGGACAAGGCTGAGCTGAAGGCTATGGCTGAAATGCTTGCAGTCTCAAACGAACAGAGGGATGCCTTCGCTACCGCCCTCAAGTCAGTGTCGGAAAGGCTCTATTCGACGCTCATCAAGCAGTTTTCACGTAAGAGTGATGATATCAGGAGAGTTGACCCGAAGGATTTTGTCACAAAGAATGGACAACTAGACGAAGCAGGGGATATCGAGGCCGCTGCAGAGGGTGTTGGTGCCGATTGTGAAAAGAATGCCTTCCTGCCGCTGAGGGTACAGCAAACAAAGAAGTCCAAGAGAAAGCCTTCTTCTCCGAAGCGCTCCCTCAAGGATATTCCTGGAGTAGAGGTCAAGTATGCGGAGACAGAACACCTCAGCGAAGAAGAAATAAAGAAGATTTGTGGTGACAACTATAGGATAATTGGTACTGACCAGATCCAGTACTTTGACTACAAGCCTGCAAGTTTCGTGGTCTATGTGATAAACCGGAACAGATACGGGAGCAAATCGAAGGAAATCGGTGCTGTTGCCTACGACCCGATGCCTGACAGGCTCATGCAGAAGACAATGGTCGGCGAAGGATTCCTTGCAGCCCTCTTCGAGGACAAGTTCGTATACAGGATATCGTATGCGCTGCAGGAAAAGCGCTGGGCTGCAGCAGGCCTGAATCTCAGCCGCCAGGCGATGAGCCGGTGGCAGCTGAAGGCTACTGGGATTGTCGAACCGCTGGTGAAGCTCATAGAAAGTCATCTGATGGCAGGATCTAGCCTGCAGATGGATGAGACGACCATGAAAGTGGTGGGTGTGGAAGACAGGGAAAAAAGCTACATATGGGTACGGAACAGCAAAGGCAAGGACCTTTCGGCTGCAGTATATGATGTAGGACCCGAGAGGTCAAACGAGGTGGCCTTCAAGATCACCGATGGGTTCAAGGGATATTTGCAAAGTGACATGTATGCCTCCTACGAGGCCATTGCGAAACGGAACAACCACCCAGGGGCCCCCCCTGGCATAATACTCGTATCCTGTGCCTGTCACATACGGCGAAGGGCTGTAGAGACCACCAATGTCTATGGGGGACACATCGCCACGGCCAATGATATAGTCGGCTACTTCAACGATATGTTCGAAATAGAACGCGACCTCAGGGCTAAGCTTGACAGCAAAGAGATTGATGACACAACGTTCCTCTCAGATAGGAAAGACCTCGTCACGCCCCTGATCGAAGACATAAACGCCAAGCTTATCGAGCAGCCGAAGCTCGACAACGGTGCATTGCTTCCCCAGTCCCCTATGTATGACCGGTTTGTCAACTATGCTACAAGTGCCATGGAAATCCTTCCAAACTATCTTGAATGCATAGATTTAACCCCAGGAAACAATCTTAGCGAGAGATCTTTTAAAGACCTGAAGAAGGCTGCAGACAGCTGGTATTACTTCGGAAGCCTCAAGGGAGCACAGAGCGGATGCATCCTCCTTTCACTATTCAGGAGCGCCCAGCTCAATGGGCTCAACCCTGGAGGGTACCTGCAGAAGGTTTTCACTGAAGGGGCCAGGATTACCAATGCAAAGGGTTATGACAGCAATAACCTTGAACTCTGGGAAGGACTCCTCCCCTGGAAGCTCAAACCTTCCGACCTTGCATGGACAGATAAAGAGAAAACTGCCGGGGATTAGCATCCTCGGTGCAAAGCCAAAGCCCAATGCTTGTTTCCTCCTTCCATTAGGTACAGGAACGTCTT
>DUPO01000054.1 GCA_012838275.1 Spirochaetales bacterium | reverse complement strand
TATAAACATACATATACTCTGTATTTTATACTATACATAAACTCGAGTCAAGTTTACTTTCTTAAGGATTCACATATTTTATATATGTATATTTGAAACAATATAAACCAAAAGGCTTTCTAATGTGACTTCGCCGGCGCAACCCAACCACTTGACCGGAGTAATCCGTACCAGCAAACGAAGTAAACCCAACCAGCGATTTTAGCGTTAATAGTATACCCTTGGATACTGCATGTTTGGCATGCAGATATTAATCCAAGGAGGTCATTATATGACCAATTTCAAAGAAATCCTTCGCCTTTACTGCGGAGGATACAGTCAAAGGGCTATCGCCATCAGCCTGAAGTGCTCACGAGAGGCAGTCTCGCTCTGCATCAAGCGAGCAAAGGAACGGGACCTTACACTTCCAGTGCCGGAAGATGTCACCAATGAAGAGCTTCAGTCTTTGCTGTACAACACCAGGGAAGGCATACGTAACCCGGACTTTCTTCTCCCAAACTTTGAGAAGATAGTGGAGGAGCTGAAGAAAAAGCATATGACAAACGGCCTGTTGTGGATGGAATACCTCATCCAGTGCAAGAGCACAGGCATGAAATCTTACAGTGTTTCCCAGTTCAACACACTCCTACGCGATTATGCCCAAAGGATGAATATCTCCCTAAGGCAAGACCATAAGCCAGGCGAGGTGCTGGAGCTGGATTGGTCCAGGTCGGCAATTCTGCTGAGTAACAACCTTACCGATGACACGATCCCTTGCCACCTATTCGTAGCGGCCTTCCCATTCAGCGGGTACTTCTATGCAGAAGCCTTTGCAGATGAGAAGATACTTTCTTGGGTAACGGGATTGGTAAATGCATTGGATTTCTTTGGTGGGGTGACGTTAATCCTGCGGCCCGACAACCTCAAAACCGCGATTATCACACCTGACAAGTACGAGCCTGTCTTGAATACAGCCATGATTGAACTGGCGGAACACTACCGCACTGCGGTCATCCCGGCGAGACCGAGGAAACCAAAGGACAAGAACGTGGTGGAGGGAATGGTGGGATACGCCTCACGTCAGATCATCGCCGCTGTACGCAACCAGAAGTTCTTTTCCCTGGAGGAGATGAACGAGGTCATCTGGGACCGGATGGAAAAATTGAATGCCGCGGATTTCAAGAAGAAGGACGGCTCACGAGAGCTCCTGTTCAAGGAAATCGAACAAAAAGAACTGCTGCCGCTCCCTTCCAAACCCTTTCAACTTTTCGGAAGGGCGACAGCAACAGTTGCTCAAGACTACCATATCGAATACGACGGTGGCTTTTACAGCGTATCACCGCCACTTGTAAAAAGCGAGGTGCTGGTCAAGGCCTCTTCAGACAAGGTCTTCATCTACTACGAGGGAAAACTGCATACTGAGCACCTCAGATGCCGTTTCAAGGGACAAAAAAGCACTTTACCGGAGCATATCCATGACAAACATGCGGACTACTTGATGTGGAATGGGCCATATTTTCTCAGCCAAGCCAAGGAGATTGGCACTGCAACTGAGCAGATAATCAAAAAGGTCCTCGCCAGCAGAGAGTATGAAGTACAGACATATCGTACCTGTGTTGGCATTATCCGCCTGGGCAAAAGACACGGGCGCTCCTGTCTGGAAGCCTCCTGCAAGGAAGCCCTATCCAGTGGGCTCTATTCTTATAAGGCTATAAATACGATAGCCAAGACCTTGAAGGGCGCCTTCAAGGTCAGCGAGGACTATCAGGAAGAAAAGATTGAAGATGAGAACCTTCTCAACAATCTGTACTGTACCCATGATGAAGGAGAAGACAAATGAGAGAGCAAGAAAAACAATTGGTGCTGAACTTCGAAAAACTGGAAGCGTCAAACATCGCTCTTGCCTTGGTTGAGGCTTTCACCTCCCCTTCAATGCAGCACGCATCCCTGATCGATGTGTTGCTTGAGGCTTCTAACAGTGAATTGGCGCAGCAAAAGAATTCACGTGCGCAACGGTTGCTGAAGATGGCGAAACTCCATAATACAATGGCAAATCTTGATGAATTGGAATACGGCCCTGAACGGAACCTGGACAAGATGACCATCGACCGTCTTTCCACCTGTGAGTATATCAGGGCCCATGCAAATATCTGTATAATCGGAGCCTCGGGGACAGGCAAGTCGTTTTTATCAAGGGCACTGGCATGTAGGGCATGTGAAAATGGCTACAGGACAAAGGTAATCGCATTCCCTGCCCTGATGCGTGAGCTGGCCCATCTGCAAAAGGTTGATACCCCCAAATATGAGAAACGGTTACGGTATTACAGCCGGTTCCCGTTGTTGGTAATCGATGAGTGGCTATGTAAACAGCCAGAGAAACATTGGACTCTCATCCTCTTGGAGTTGATGGAAAACAGGTATGATGAGACCTCGACCATCATATGTACCCAGCTACCCGCAGAAAATTGGCCGAAGGTCATCGGCAATGTTGCCTTGGGCCAGGCCATCCTCGGGCGAGTGACGGCATCTTCCTACACCATACGGTTGGAAGGTCCTGATATGCGGAAAAAGCATTCTGCTAAACCATAGAATCCAAGGTTCCCTACCAGTAATTTCACTGGTAGGGTTTACTCCATTCACTGGCTGGGTTATGTCCGGTCAGGTGGTTGGGTTGCGCCGGTGAACTCATTCATCCAATGTGATAATTTCAAACTCTGGGTGGTATTCCAAAAATTGCGAGTCAATTAAATTATTCTTTTCAAATCGTTTATCTGTCTTATAAAATTTATCCAAATACCTCGCATAATAAGCTGCAATTGCTTCTTTTTTCTCACGTCCAATTTCTTTTTTGAAAATTTCAATAACGTCTTGTTTCAAGTCTGTAAGGTTATTCAAATTCTTATGAGAGAGAAAACCTTAGCAAGTTCCATGATTGTTTTGGTGCAAGATACTGATCCTTTGCCACCTTATTTAGAACAGGTATAATTCTATCTGGGTTATCCTTATTGTTGCTGGCTTTCAAGTCTGGATGGTGTAGAACGATGTGCTCGATAAGATTTAGTTGTTGCCCAAACCCTACCGTATCAAGGTTCAGAGTCAGTTCTTCATTCAGACTCCTGTTTACCACGAATAGGTCAAGTTCCTGTTCTTCCTCATGATATACAAGCACTGCATCTGCATAGGGTACCTCTCCATAACGATGGTTTTCATAGGTTGGCACATCCAATCGGATATCCAGTACCTCTCCCCTACCATACTTTGATGCATAATAGAACGGCCAGTAGATGGTTTGAGCCCAACTTGGTCCCCCATCTTCGGTCATGATCGGTGCAATCACATTCACTAACTGGGCAAGACATGCAACCTTCACCCGATCACAGTGTTTAAGCAAACTGTTGAGTAGACACCCAACCACCAAAGCGTCCTCAAAGGTATATATATCTTCCAGCAGATGTTTCCCAACTTTCCAGTCAGGTTCTGCTTTGTCCTGCTCATTGGAATGAAACCAAACATTCCATTCATCAAATGAGAGATACATGGTTTTTGAAGAGCGTTTTTTTGCTTGCACGTAATCACATACATGTACGACAGTTTCTATGAATTCATCCATTCTCTTACTTGAAGCAAGGAATGTCTCTGCATCATTCTCATCATTTCTGAAGTACATATGTAGCGACAGGTAGTCAGCAATATCCCATGTATGCTCAAGTACGGTCTCTTCCCATGCGGGGAATGTAGGCATATCACTATTGCTGGACCCACAAGCTACCAGCTCGAGGCTGGGATCATAGAGCTTTAAAGCCTTTCCTACCTCTGATGCGAGACGCCCATACTCCTCGGCTGTCTTGTGTCCAACTTGCCAAGGTCCATCCATTTCATTACCAAGGCACCACATCTTGATATCATAAGGAGCCTCTGATCCATGACTCTTTCTTAGTTCACTTAATGCAGTACCTCCTGGGTGGTTACAGTACTCGACCAAGTCCTTTGCCTCATCAATACCGCGGGTACCCAGGTTAAGTGCCATCATTGGTTCCGTGCCAACTTTCTGACACCAATCCATAAACTCCTTAATGCCAAATGTATTGGGATCCAATGCTTTCCAGGCAAGGTCAAGCCGTACTGGTCTTTCTTCTATAGGGCCAACAGAGTCTTCCCAACGATGGTTGGATACATAGTTGCCACCAGGAAATCTAACCATGGGAACATCAAGATCCTTGACGAGTTTCATGACATCAGTACGTAGTCCATTCTCATCAGAGAGTGGATGATCCTTTTCATAGATACCTCCATATACACATCGACCCAATTGCTCGACGAAGGAACTGAACAACCGCTTGTCTGCTGTTCCGATTACACAATGTTTAGAAGCATGTACTGTACATTTCACGTAGGTTTCTCCTGTTATATCAACCTTTTACCCCACCGCTGGTAAGACCAGCGATAAAATAGCGTTGGAAAAATATGAATATGATGATAATTGGTAGTGTTGATGCCAGAGCCCCAATCAACAGAAGGTCATAAGCGCTGTTGTAAGGTGTTAGCAAAGTATTTAAACCAATTGGTAAAGTAAACTTTTGGCCATCACGCAGCACAATCAATGGCCAGAGAAAGTTATTCCAACTCTGCATTGACATAAATATTGCCATTGCAGAAAAGGCAGGGGGCATGATCGGTACAACAATTTTAAAGAAAATTGCATATTCATTTAATCCATCAACTCGACCTGCATCAACTAAGTCACGAGGAATACCATCTATGAATTGTTTAAAGAAAAAAATGGCAAATGGTGATACTACTAATGGCAAAATAACTCCCCAAAATGTATCTATTAATTTTACAGTAATCATTAACTTGTACAAGGGAAGAATAAGAATCTGAATTGGTACTAGCATGAGGAATATTACCAATGTAGTTACCACTTTTCTTCCTTTAAATTTGTACAACGAAAGTCCATACGCAACAAATGAACTTAAAAAGAGAGCAAGACTCGTTTGTAATACAAGTAATAACAGACTATTCTCGAACCAAGTGAAATAGATACCATCTCTAATTGTATAAAGACCTTTTATGGTATTGAAGTTCATGCCGGTAGGAATCAATGTCTTCAAGGTAATTCCATACCGAAGAAGATCTCTGCCTGGACGAAATGCAGCCAGTAATAGTGAATAGAGCGGAATTATATAAACGATACACAAGATAACCAAAACAACATGTTTCACTATAGAGCTTCGTGAAAGGTGCAAATTATTATTCATCATCTTTTATCCTCTGTTTTAAAGAAACCAAATATCTTCAAGTAGGAGATACTTATGGTGAATACAATGACGAGGAGTACAATACCAATGGAGCTAGCCATCCCCATTTCACCTTCCTGGAACCCTTTCTTATACAAATATCCAACAATGGTCAGTCCCACGTTGTTTGGGGATGCTGTCCCCGACCAGAGAATATAACTTTCTTCAAACATAGCCAGTCCACCAAAAATAGAAATGGTTGTTACAAAGATTGTAGTGCTCTTGAGTAAAGGAATGGTGATTCTCCAAAGCTTCTGTGAGGGGGATGCTCCATCAATATCAGCAGCTTCATAGAGTTCATCTGGAATTGCTTGCAATCCTGAAAGGAAGTAAATGATATTTACTCCTACCCAACGCCATAGCGCAAGGATCAAAAGAAGAATCATCGCTTGGTGAGGTCCTCCAAGCAACCATTGTCGAGGCTCAGCTCCTAATGCAATGGCAATTGTATTTACAATACTTTTATTACTGGATGCAAATAGGAGTCGCATGATGGTGCCAGCTACAACAACAGATATCAATGTAGGAACATATAATATTGATCGATATAGAGTATTGACCGTTTTATTTCCAGAATTTAACCATACAGAAAGTAATAAAGGAATTGGAATAAGCAATGCTAACGTATACATAGTATAACGAAAGCTATTCGTAAGAGCTACTTTGAACTCGGGGTTATTAAGTTTTTGATAATTTTCAAGACCAATAAACGTAACCTGACCTGGATAGACCTGCTGGAATCCCATAATGATGGTACTAATGATGGGATACAAATAAAAAATGAGAAACGATGCAATAAAAGGGAAAATGAAGACATATGGCGTAATCTTGGCTGCACCAATCGTTTGTTTAAGCTTCATTTACACCTCCTTGATAAATATTTATACAAGGATACGCCATATTTGGCGTATCCTTGTGAAAAACGAGTATTTAGTTATCGTGCTAGGTCTGCACCTTCTCTCAAAGCTTCAGCAGGACTCTTGGTCTGCTGTTGCAATGCCTGAATCATAACAGAGGAATTGATTCGGTCAATGACTGCAGGAAGTTTTTCCTTGACATTGACACTATTAATCTCATCCTTGATCTCCAGCAACATACCGAAAATTGAGTCATTCTGGTAGTACTCAGTAAACTTATTGGAAGCGTTCATCCGAGGATTATCCCAGACATCCCAACGAGGAGGATCAAATCCAAGATCTTCCCAGATTACCAAATTTCCTTCTTCAGATCCCTTTGCAAACATCAAGAAATCCTTAGCCAGTTCAACGTCTCTAGCCTGATTGGTAACAGAGGTTCCGGTACCACCCATGCCTGCTGAACGCTTACCATCAGGAGTCCATCTAGGCATCGGAAGAATCAAAATCTTTCCAGAAAGGTCTGGCATATAATCAGTAAATCTATTCATGTACCACATCGGCATCCACATCGAAGCAGCACCACCATCGTTCATAAAACCATAGTACTCTTCTGCATGATGGTTTCCACCAGGAGCAGCCACGGCTACACCGCTGTCCAACAATTCCTTGAGATACTCAAGGGTCTTGATGTTGGTCTCGTTATCAAGAATTACATTTCCATCAGCATCAACAAGATCAGAACCACGTTCAGCAATCATGGGCCAAAAAGACCACTGACCATTCACTTCAACTGTAGCCATGGGCTTGCCGGTTTTCTGCTTCACGATTTTACCTGCTTCCATGTAGTCATCCCATGTCTTGATGTCATAAGGATCAATTCCTGCAGCATCCAAAATCTCTGTGTTGTAGAAAATAACAGATGCACCAACGTGGAATGGAAGACCATAATTCTGGCCATCCTTGCTATAGATGTCGAGACGTGCAGTGACAAATTTGTCACGTACTGGATCAATAACATCATTCAAAGGAATAAGCTGAACATTACCTTTGAGGAAGTTAGGATACTTTCCAATCTCAATATCAACCATGTCAGGAGCACCTGTACCAGCCTGGAGAGAAACCAACAACTTAGTATGCATGTCCTCAAACGGTAGTACTTCCGGTTTAAAGATAATCTTCCTGTCTGGGTTCTCTTCATTCCACATTTTTGCCATCTTCTCATAGAAACTCATGTGAAGATCCTGGAAGGTCCAGAATGATAATTCTGTTCCATCAGCAGGTGCGGCTTGTTCCTTTCCGCCGGCAGCAAACACCATACCGAACACACAAGTGATCAGTACCAAGAACAATAAAAGTCTTTTCATAGTACACTCCTTTTTTATAGCTACAATTCCCAATGAATTGTTAGTTTTTTCAATACAAATAGACACTTTCCAAGTTCATTTTGATTAGCGCTCTTTGTAATCATCAAGTAATCACTATTGGGACATGATTTACTTAAAAATTAATTTCTATCATTCATATGTTAGCTATTCTGTTCGCGGTAGCTTGTTCCGAGCGAACTCGCTTGCATCTGGTAAGGTCCACATTGATTCAAATCGCAGAAATACTTTGAATATTGCGTTTACTAGTACATCATGTAATGATTTTATTTGTTATTATTTTCCATTGAATCAATGTTTTGCAAAAATTTCCCAGATATATGCAATACATCTTTATATTGGATTTTGTATCAGTAAGCGTAACGCAATATAGCCTCCCATAATCAAATAGTTAAATTCAATATATCAAAAATTTTGATTTATACCCAATTATATGGTACGATATTTATACTGTCAACCATTATTCTTTTTAATAAAATCTTCTGTACTACTTCAAAGAATAAATATATCAAGATTGTTGATTGAATGATTGTTGTAAATGAAATATTATGATAAATTACAGGGAAATTAATATAGAGGATGCATCATGCAAGGAAGGATAATGGTTATTAATCCCATCACAGACATGGATGTTCTGAAGGGATTAGCATCTCCAGTGAGAGTCAGCATACTGAATGAATTGCGTAAAGGTGAAAAGAATGTAAATGAGCTTTCCAGCATTCTGAATCTCCCGCAATCAACCGTAGCCACAAACATCATGACCCTTGAGAAAGCCAATCTTATAGAAATTGATATTAGAAAGGCTACCAAGGGAAATCAGAAAGTATGTAGAAATATATACGATGAATATGTGATCAATCTAGGAAACAAAGAAGAGAGCAATGATGAAGTGGTAACAGTAGAGATGCCAGTAGGGTTATTCATTGAATATAATGTTTCAGCCCCATGTGGTATGTGTACCACCGAGAAAATTGTTGGCTATCTTGATACCCCTGAGTCATTTCTTGAACCTGAGAGAATCAAAGCAGGGCTGCTCTGGTTTGAAAAAGGGTATGTGAAGTACCAATTTCCAAACAACTCCTACAATAAGAAGAAACCGGTTAAGAAAATCGAAATTGTTGTGGAGCTTTCTTCAGAGATTCCAGGCACCAATCCGAAGTGGCTTAGTGATATCACCCTATCAATCAATGAACGTGAAGTGGGCACATGGACAAGCCCCGGAGACTTCGGAGATAAACGTGGAACGTTTACTCCTGAATGGTGGAAACTCAAAGGCTCCCAGTATGGCCTTCTGAAAACATGGACGGTGACAGAAGAAGGCTCATTTGTTGATGGCATGCAAATCTCTGATATGAAAATAATAGATCTTCAACTATCTTCACATCATTCTATCAAGGCGTGTTTCGCGGTTAAAGAAGATGCGGAGAATGTTGGAGGAATCAATATCTTTGGTCATGGTTTTGGAAATTACAGCCATGACATTCTTTTAAATTTATATTTTTAAAACGTTACTTGCACAGTGTTGATAGGAATCCGCGATATACTGCATGAATTGCGGTTTTACCCCCTGTATCTATGCAAAATACGGCAGTCCACTGCCATGTTCATGAACTTTTCTACCTTCTCTTGCTTGTCCTTGGGGTGGTTCATGACAAAGCAGAATAGGTTCAGATAGTCCTGTAGGTCATCCCTGATGAATCCTGAGTGGGAGGCAAGGAAGAGTTTCAGCATCCTGCAGTATTGATTGATCCTGTTCAGCGGATTCTCGGAATCAGGCAACTGCTTGATCTGTCGCGAATCATACACGATGCTCCTGAGCCTGAGAGCTTCTACCAGCGGCCCGTGGGCTTGTTCCATGTCATGCCTCATGGTAGATTCCGGCTTGATGTGAGATGCAAATATGTCCAGTGTTCCCTGCTTGGTTGGTTTTCCCTCTCCTTCCACAAAGCAGATGACGCTGCTTTGGTCGCAGGCAATACCGATACAAATCTGGTTTCGGGACAATCCCCGGTACTCTTTGCCATCGGCTCTTCTCTGAATGTCGGAATTTCGAACCTTATAGAAGGTCTCATCAGGCTCAACCTCACCTGACAGTACCAGGGTACCTTGGTACTCCCTCAATACCAGGAAGACCTTTTCCATCCAGTATCTTGTAGTTGTATAAGCATTACGGTTGCTCTTCGATGTCAGGCTGAAGCTGCCGTACCCGAATATGGAGAGCAAGAAATCTAGCCATTCGGTAAGAGGTAGCTTGTGGGAATCGAAGATTGTGTTGGTCAAGGCATTGAAGGTCCGTCCGCAATCCTTGCACCTGAACCTGCGGACCCCGTTGGAGGTAAAGCCAAATCTCTGGATGGCAGGGCTTCTGCAGTGCCTGCATTCCTGTACATTCAGCGAGTTGAGCAGCTCAACCTCGCCGGTATCAGAGATGACCGGATGTTTCCTGTGATAATTGCCCTGATTGCTCTCATCGATGAATGCTTGGAGCGCTGTGGCTTCAGGCATATCGGACCAGGGGGTCTTCCTCCTGGATTTCGATCTGATTCTTTTCATGTGGTAGTCCTTTGCAAGAAGACAGAGGCCAGATAGGGACTACCACATCGCAACTATCCAGCCAACTGTCTTCACAAATTACAGCCACAGTATATGTCTTTGCTTTCCCCTGTTTCAATGGGGATTTATCAACACTGTGCAAATACGGATTTTTAAATTTATAAGGAATATCAGATCTCACCACAACGAATAGCCGTCTTGCAAACAAAAACCACATGATTTTTCCAAAGGATCAGTTTTTCTTGTAATTATTCATCCTTTCGTTGGTTTACCTTTATGATGAGAGTGTTTTTCTGAACAAATGGTGGGAAAGTATGAAAAAGAGTAAAAACAAGACAATAGCAGGAACCAGACTGGGGATACTCCTCTGCAGTCTGCTTCTCTTTCTCTTTTTACTCACCGGCTGTGGAGTATACAGCAAAGTTCCCCCGGTAAATCCGGATGAGACTCCCAATTGGTCCGGTCCCCTACTGCAAGACGCGGATATGGAAAATGTCAGGATCTACATCAGACCCAACAAACGCACCATCACACTGGACATGGAGAGCCTTGATGGCGACTTGCGGATCCTCCTTGCTGAGTATAATGAGAGCAACAATGACTTTGAGGAAGGAGACCAAGAGATGGTGCTTGAGGAACTTTCAGTGAAAATCCCTCAAAGCGGTAATTATGTGCTGGTGATCGAGAAGACCAACCCCTAAACAATTCAAGGGCGGGTACCCAAGCAGGAGGCAACCTATATGGCAGCCTCCTTTTTTATCGTCTAGGAGATACCATCGAAACAAGACAGGCCTTCTAAGAGCTATAGACCTAGGAATCCCTCAACACTTTTCGTGTCTAAGGGTTGAGAGTGATGGAAACAAGGGCATACGCCCCTTCTGCAACCTCTATCCAGACAAAAGTCCCATACCTCATCTCCTCTCCGTATCTGAAGGGGACTGCCACACCTTCCTGGCTTCGAACAGCTTTCCCCAATGCCCAGGTTGTCTGAGGCAGAAGATTGGCGAGCACCTGGTCGAAGGTCCGTACAAAGGAGAATCTTACATCCTCTGCAACATACTTCTCCACCCAGTCCAAGGAATAGGGTTCTGCAAGGGCTTTTGCAGTGTAGGCCTCGCTACTGCCCTCTACAGGTTGTATCAGCTGGCCTATCTTGGTGTCCAGACCAAGATAGGGAGAACTTTTGGAAAAAGAGAGCTGCGTGGCAAGCGGTAACGCACCTACAGGAGCCGATACCAGAAGGAACGTCAAAAGAAGGCACAGAGAGGTCCGTTTATTCATATCTAATATGTAGACGATGCATCTTGGTTTGTCAAATCTATTCATGCTGGGCAGAGGTAGAATTGATAGCAAGGCCTCCTTTGCTAGGTGTGGAAACAGGCGCAAGTCACTCTTGGTAAATGCATCCTCGTGTATTACACTTATAGGCAGAGGTATATAATATGATAGGATTCGTATTCATTGTAGCCATTGGAGCCTTAGTATTTGCCTTAATCAATTTTTATGGTGTAAAGAAGAAGGAGGCGGGAACTGAGGAGATGCAACAAATTGCGTCTGCTATACAGGAAGGGGCGAAAGCCTTTCTAGTGCTTGAGTATTCAGTCATCGTCAAGGTAGCCATCCTTATCGCCATACTTCTTGGAGTTGTAGTATCCATACCAAGTGCACTTGCCTTTATCCTTGGGGCGACCATGAGTTCTGCCGCAGGCTGGATCGGCATGAATATTGCCACGATCAGCAATGTGCGGGTCTCCAATGAGGCCCGTCTTACAAAAAGCCTAGGGCGGACACTGAGAGTAGCTTTTCGAGGGGGTTCGGTAATGGGCCTCTGTGTAGGAGGGTTCGCCCTGCTAGGGCTGGCTATCGTCTATGTGGTGTTTGGCATGGTGTTCAAGCAGGCAGTGCCGGAAAACCTCAGGTTCCATACCAACTGGCTCGGCATTTCCGATATCCCCTTTACAATGACTGTAAGCGCCTATGCCCTGGGGTGTTCCATCATAGCGATGTTCAACCGCGTAGGGGGAGGCATCTATACAAAAGCCGCTGATATGGGTGCTGACCTCGTAGGGAAGACCGAGGCAGGCATCCCTGAGGACGACCCGAGAAACCCTGCAACCATTGCAGACAACGTTGGAGACAACGTTGGAGATGTGGCCGGTCTCGGATCGGACCTACTGGAAAGTTATGTCGGAGCTCTGGTCTCAGCGATGATATTGGCCGCATATATCTATTTTTCCAATGGAGACATATCAGCCTCACTTGTTGCAAAGCTACTCTACATCCCTCTGCTCATAGCGGCAGTAGGTCTGATCTCGTCAATGCTGGGAATCCTCTTCCTCCTGGTAAAAAAAGTCTCTTCCAACCCCCACAGGGAACTGAATTCAGCAACCTTCATGGGTGCGGCCCTGACGATTATCTCCTCAGGAGCAGTCTCCTACCTTGTGTTCAGGACCGAAGACCTCAGCACCATACATTTCGCTTTAGGTGCGCTTTCACCCTGGATATGCGCAGTCCTCGGAATCGTAAGCGGCATCGTCATCGGACAGATCGCCGAATACTACACCAGCTATGATTTCAAGCCAACACAAAAAATTGCTGCAAGTGCCCAGGAAGGGGCGGCTCTTACCATTACGGAGGGGCTGAGTGTCGGTATGGTCTCTGTTATCGCACCCGTACTCATCCTTGGCTTTGCCATAATAGCGGCAAATATCACAGCTGGCTTGTATGGGGTAGCCATGGCAGCGATAGGCATGTTGAGTTTTGTCACCGTGACAGTCTCGGTTGATACCTTCGGCCCCATTGCAGACAATGCAGGAGGGATAAGTGAAATGGCAAAACTTCACCCCGACGTACGTGGCATCACCGACAAGCTGGATGCAGTCGGCAACACCACAGCTGCGATAGGGAAAGGATTTGCAATCGGATCAGCCACGCTAGCTGCACTCTCCCTTTTCTCATCCTACCTCTATGCCCAGGCAGGTGAGAACGTAGTGCACGGCTCCTTAATGATACTCAATGTGGTCAACCCGCTCACGCTCGTCGGCGCATTGGTAGGAGCAGCAATTCCCTATCTCTTCAGCGGCCTTCTTATCGAGGCTGTAGCCAATGCTGCAAGAAAGATGGTTCAGGAGGTAAGGCGACAGTTCAAAGCGGACCCCGGCATTATCCTCGGGACTTCGCTTCCTGACTACAAGACCTGTATCAGCATCAGCAGTGCCGGAGCCCTCTCTGAAATGAGGGTTCCCGCCCTGATATCGGTGGCAACCCCCCTATTGTGTGGCTTCATATTTGGTGCTGAATTTGTTGGAGGCCTGCTCATTGGCACTACCCTCTCCTCAGTCATGCTTGCCCTATTCACTGCAAATGCAGGAGGGGCATGGGACAACGGCAAGAAGTATGTGGAGGATGGTCATTACGGAGGGAAAGGCTCCAGTGCGCACAAGGCTGCTGTTGTAGGCGATACCGTAGGCGACCCCTTGAAAGACACAGTTGGGCCATCCCTCGATATCCTGATAAAGATCATGGCGATCGTATCCTTGATATCCGTATCGATCTTTAGCAAATACAACCTGTTTTCACTTCTCATGAAGTAGAAGGAAGGAGGACGAAGATGTTGTACTATTATGTGGTGTTTTCCCCTATTGAAGCGATGATAGCCTCACAACTCGAACCAAAGATGTTCGGCTCATACATGGCAAGAGGCTCAAAGAAAGGAGCAGCCGAAAGGCTGATGTTTGCAGAGATCAAGGGTGGGTTTGGAGAGTATTTCGATTGGGGCTATGCAAAGGAAAAATGTGTTTCAAGAGCAGATGGCACATTGAAACACTCCCTCTATCTTTCAATCTACCGTGTCATCGAGCACATTCCCCTTGAATACTATAAGAACATCTACCTTGTAACAAAGGATGGGAGCACACTTGGCTTGTCCCAGGAGCCCTATAGAAAGCCAGAAAACTGGGTTGGCTATGGCCTGTACAAGGAGCATTGCCCCGTACACCCATTCATTGCAAGCTCCTTGGAACCAAAGGCCTTGGCAGACTACATCATCAACAATACCGAGAAGAAAATAACAGTCCCCGCTATTATCTTCAACGATGTTAGGCGTATCAATTTCGAAGAGAAGGAGAAGACAGGCAATATTGGCAGCATGTTCGAGCGTGACCTGGACCACCTGATCGATTGCATAGATGAAGTGAAAAGCCATAAGAACAAGATCACAAAGACCATAGACCGTTCCTTTGATTCGAAATTTACGTACCAGATAGTTGATACTGGCTTTTACATCGCCAGGGGAAAGAGCATCCTGTTTTACCCCATGCCGAGCAGGGATGCCTTGAAGGAGATAGATTATGACTGGGGAAAGAGCGCAAACATCTTTTCCTGAACAGATACGAGGTCCATACCTTTTAAGGGTCTTCCAACCAATCGCCGGAAGGCCCTATCTCATTGCAAGCCACCTGAAATGAGAATAATCACTAACAGATATGCAAGCTCACACCATTAGCATAGAATCCCCCACTTCGCCACAATTTATCTTGGTGTATTTTTGTTTTTTCCTAGACTTTTTTGTATCTTGTGCTATGGTTTATAAAATGCAAAAAGGAGAATGCAAGTTATGAAGATGGGTAAAATTCCGATTCTTGACACGATCAACAAGATTCCTGGCGGACTGATGGTTGTGCCTTTGCTTTTAGGTGTTATATTTAACACGTTCTTTCCAGGTATGTTAACTATAGGTAGTTTCACGACCGCCCTATTCAAAACAGGATCGACAACACTTATCGCTGTCCTGTTTCTATGCAGTGGTGCCCAGATACATTTGAAAACAGCTGGAGTATCCTTGTATAAAGGTCTCGTCCTCAATACAAGTAAAGTATTTTTCGGCTTGATCATTGGTGTCACCTTTGCTAAGATCGCAGGCCCTGGTGCCGCTTTGCTGGGAGTCACTCCCCTTGCAATGATCTCTGCCATGTCAAACTCCAATGGCGGACTCTACACAGCCCTAGCCTCAAAGTACGGTGATGAGTCGGACGTCGGTGCCATTGCAGTCATCTCAGCCAATGACGGACCATTCTTTGAGATGATGTTCATGGGCATTGCCGGCGTCGCCACAATCCCGTTCATGGCTCTTGTAGCTGTCATTGTCCCGATCATTGTTGGTATGATCCTTGGAAACCTTGATGAAAAGTTCAGGGAATTCCTCAAACCCGGTATGCTCATCGCCATTTTCCTCTTCTCTTTCCCTCTCGGTGCAGGCTTGAGTTTCAAGACCTTGCTGGAAGCAGGCCTTCCTGGCGTACTTCTCGGCCTTATGACCCTCCTCATCACCGGTGTCCCCTCCTACTTCCTGTATAAGTGGCTGGTTCCCAAAAAACACAGAAGGACTGCCGCAGTCGGTGCCGGTATTGGAACTTCCGCAGGAAACTCCATTGCTACTCCTGCCGCTATCGCTCTGATTGACCCAACCTGGGCTCCTTTTGCAGAAAAGGCTACCGTCCAAGTTGCAGCTTCCATCATCGTAACGGCTCTCTTAGTACCGTTCCTTGTAGACTTCTTCTATAAGTGGGAGTTGAAGAGAGGCCTTATCGAAGATACGGCAGATCCTCTTGAGGAGCTTGTCGGAGAAGCTATAGGTCCGCAACTCTGATCATTTTCGGTTTGATCCAACAGGAGAAAGACGAGCTTAGGCTCGTCTTTCTTACTTCTAGCGATAAGATAAACAGGTGCATTCAATCCAAGACCAGATGCTTCACCCTATAATTTCTTACCTACCTTAATCGCTTCAAGAAGACTCGCCTCATTGGCGATAAGCTTGCCTGCGATGTCAAAGGCGGTGCCGTGGTCAACTGAAGTTCGGATGACATCAAGGCCTACGGTTATGTTCACCCCGCTGTCGAAAGCCAATATCTTCAAAGGTATGTGGCCCTGGTCATGATACATTGCAACAATTATATCATAATTGCCCTGAAGCCCTTTGAGAAATACCGTATCAGGGGGAATGGGACCCTGGACATCCATCCCTTTTTCAATGCTCGCCTTGATCGCCGGGATGATTTCCTTGATCTCCTCATCTCCGAATATCCCATTCTCTCCGGCATGGGGATTCAGGCCCGCAACCGCTATGCGCGGCTTGTCGTAGCCTACCTTGCGCAAGGTCTCATGTGCGAGGGATATGACCTCCTCTACTCGCGCCTTGGTGCAAAGGTCACACGCTTTTCTGAGTGATACATGCGTAGAGACGTGAATCACCTTAAGCTGATCACTCCAAAGCAGCATTGCATAGGAAGGGCCATGCGCAAAGGCACCGAAAATTTCCGTATGTCCGGCATAGTCATACCCTGCGAGGTGCAAAGCTTCCTTGTTCAGCGGCGCCGTCACCACTGATGTTATAGTTTCTGCCAAAGCGGCGTCTATGGCTGCTTTCACACTGAGAAATGCAATCTTCCCTCCAAGCGCGCTCACCTTTCCCACGGTGATTTCTGAAAAATCACAAGGGAAAGGATCAACGACATTCACCACACCCTTTTGTGGGGTTTCTCCCTGCTTCAACAGGTGAAATACGAAACCATACCCCAAATCCCTGTTATATTTTTCCAGGACTGAAAGGGTCCCAAACAAGATAGCCTGATCCTGATACTCCGGATGGGCATGGAGAGCCTTCAAGGTTATTTCAGGTCCAATCCCGCAAGGATCGCCTACTGTGATGCCAAAATGTTTCATATGTTCTCCTATTGCAAGTTGCTTTTCAAGTGCCGAAGGGCGAAGAGGATCGCATCACTCTTACCAAAGCCTCCAGCCTTGGTAATGACGTTCATACCCGCATGCGGACCACCGACAAGCCTTGTCAAAGGGATTCCAATGGCGATCTCTGTCAATATCTCAGTCATCTGGACCGAGAGGCTCTCCATCAGACCCATGGCGGTATCGCCTCCTGTGACGACGACTCCTGAAATCTCGACTTCATCGATGAGGGCCTTACCTACTTCACTCATCAGGGATCGGGTCTGTCTGGAAATCTCTTCATGGGAATACCCTTGGCCAGCACCGCGAGAGATCGACGACTCATAGGAAGCGGAATCCAAAACACCGGAGGAAACGACCAACAGGTCTTTTCCTTCCTTGAGTATGGTGATCGCCTGACTAACATATGAGTCCAGTCTCTTTTTTTCCGACAGAATCTCTGAAATGGGGAGGACTACCGAGGCGACCCCTGCCTTCTGTGCATACCTCACTTGGGATGCGGTAACGGAGTTTAGTGATGCAATAAGGCCAAGGGCCGGTTTGGCTGGGCTTTCAAGTTCACAGAGGTGGTCGGCAAGGGCGGCAGTCCCCACATACAGGACCTTGGCCTCTAAGGAAGTAGCCTTTTTTACGAGGGTGCGCATATCCTCATCGGTTTCAGAATCGCAAACCACCACTCTGGCATGGGAAAAATCAAATGAGCCCCTACGGATCTCTTCCAGGGAGATGCTTGAGACCGGCTCCTCGTATACAGCAGCGAGCAAGGTCACCAGGTTGTCTTCTAGGACCGGCTTGATCGGGTCGCGGGCATGTTCGGTTTCCAGGATAGGGAGGCCGTTGAGATACTGCCTTCCAGCAATGGTGACCCTGCCCAGAGAGGGCAAAGCGGCAGCGACCAATACCAGATCACTACCGTACAGGTCATCAACAGCCTTTACCTCCGCTGCTATGTTTCCACGGAGGGTGGAATCAATCTTTTTCATGACAAAGTCATAGGTCTCCAGGCTGATATGGCCAAGAGCCTCACCAATCAGAGAGACCGCCTCCTCTTCACTGCCATTCCTTGACTCGGTATCAACAACAAGGCTACCCCCCTGTGGTGCTTCGATATTCTTTTGGAATGTCACATAGGTTGCTTTGCCTTTTCTCTTAAGCTGGACACCAGTGTCATTCGCTCCGGTAAAATCATCGGCTACTATCAGATATTTACTCACTAGTGCACTCCTTCGTTTGTTCCTATAGTACTCTCTGGGTGTCAGCTGTCAAGAGAGACCTTCTCGCTTTTCCACTTTACACAGGAGGAGCTTGGCTTTACTATGCGGGTATGAACACAGCCACCGCCACAAAGCTCTCTAGCCTCTATACCAATTACAACATCAGCATCCGAGATCCCCTTTGGAAGGACATCCATATCAGTGAGGGGATCAAGGGCATCTACCTTACTCCTCTCGTACAGAAGCTGGGCAGGATCAAGCAACTCGGGCCCACTTTCCATCTCTATCCCGGAGCAGTGCATACCCGTCTTGACCACAGCCTGGGAGTTTATCACATCAGCTACACTATCCTCACCAACCTGCTAAAGCAGGCCTTGAGCAGAGGCGAAGAGAGTATCTTGAGCGAGGAGGGGATGCGCACATTCCTCTGTGCTTCCCTGTTGCACGATATCGGACACTTCCCTTTCGCACACTCTCTTAAGGAGCTCCCCCTACGCTCTCATGAGGCTATCGCTGCATCACTCATAGAGCAGGACGGCCAACTGCGTGATGCGATCATCAGAAACGGTTGTGACCCCTCCCTGGTGGCTGCCATCATCGATGAAAGCCTCCCTAATACGGATATGGAGATAGAGTTCTACCGCAGCCTGCTATCAGGGACACTCGATCCGGACAAGCTTGACTACCTCAACCGGGATGCATTTTTTTGTGGGGTTCCCTATGGGATGCAGGATGTTTCCTACATCACTGACAAACTGTTGGTCTACAACGGAAAGCCAGCCCTCCCCCTCTCTGCTGCAGGCTCTGTGGAGCATCTGCTGTTCAGCAAATACCTCATGTATAAGAATGTCTACTGGCACGCGAAGGTGCGTAGCGCTACGGCAATGATAAAGAAGGCCCTTCTCTGTTCCTTGCAGGAGGGGGTCCTAACCCATGATGAGCTCTATGTCCTTGATGATGAGCAGTTTTTCATGCTTCCAGATACCCTAGGATACAAGCCTTTGACGCTATTCTCACAGGTAAGGGACAACAATATGCTCAGCTGCCGCTATGAAGAGGATTTTGATGAGAACCGCCTCCTGGATAGGAGCGCTTCCTCCTTGCAGAATCGGATGGAGATTGAGGATCGCCTGTGGCACGAACTTAGTTCGACCTACGGGTATAAAGACCTGGAGAGTCACCAGGTGATCGTAGACATCCCTGAGCCGATCCTGTTTGAGTCCGACATACCTCTCATACTGAAAGACGGTTCGTCCCTCCCTTTCGACAAGGCGGATACGATTTTTTCAGAAGATGTGGGAAAAGCCTTTACAAAAAACCTCAGAAAAACCAGAATCTTCACACCCTCCTATGTATCAGGCAGAGCACTGTTGGGGGCATTGGAGTACTGAAGCATGCACGAAACTTTAGAGAAGCTACCCTACACCAAGCTCGTTGATGGGGACATTCCCCCTTGGGTGAGACGTTTCATCAAACATACGGGCAAGGCGATAAACACCTACTCCATGATCAGGGAAGGGGATCGGGTCCTGCTCTCCGTATCAGGAGGGAAAGATTCCCTTGCCCTCGCCCTTGCCCTCTCTCTCAGAAGGAAGTGGATGCCGATCAAGTACGAACTTGAAGCTCTGATGATAAACTGGATAGAACACCCCATCCCAGAGGAGTATCGGACGAAACTGAAACGGTACTTTGCTGACCTGGACATAGAGTTCACCATTGCCGACGAACACCAGTACCCCCCCTCCTTCAAAGGCGAGTTCAACTGCTATCTCTGTTCACGCAACCGCAGACGCATTCTCTTTGAGGAGTGCAAACGGAGGGACATATCCATCATAGCGATGGGTCACCACCTTGATGATCTGGTGGAGACTAGCATGATGAATCTCTTTTTTCGCGGGAAATTCAACACAATGCAGCCGGTACAACCCTTTTTCGGCGGTAAGATACAGATGGTAAGACCCATGATAGAGATCCATGAGGACAGGCTGAAACAGCTGGAGGCCCATTATGACCTGCCCGTCGTCAAGCCGGTCTGCCCATTCGACCAGACGAACATCCGTGCCCAATTGAAGCCTCTTATCAGACAACTCTCCCACATAGACAAGTTTGCACGGGAGCATGTCTATCATGCTCATACATTTGAAGCACGTGTGTAACCAATTTGCTTAAATCTATGTTTACATCTATAGTCTATATGGGTAGAAATATTTAAAGGAGGAGGAAAAGCCATGAGCAAAAGGATTTCTCTATTCCTGATCATCATGCTTTTTGTGCTTGTCCTTCTCGCTGCAAAAGATGTTGCTCCAGGAACAGCCCAGGAACAAGACATACCAGAGGCCCCGATCCCTACCCGTCCCATCGACTTGGGGCAAGACCAGCTTGAGGACTCCGTAGGGGGTCTTCTTGAAGGCACTGCCACCTCCGACGGGTACTTCAGCATTACCTATGCGCCGGATTTCTCCTTCAAGAAACTGGCGTTCCAGCTCGAACTCAGGATACAGGGTCATGCCATGAATGATCCGTTCAGGGTGCAATTCGACTACTCCGACTGGACGCTCCCTCCAAGGGGAGAAGACCAGAGTGGAAACGACTATATCATCTCTGCCATACAGCAATACAGTTCGTTCATACGATATGTCCAGTGGGGGGACCGGTACGAGCAAATTTACATACGGTATGGGAAACTGGCAGGCATCACCTTAGGTGATGGGGCTCTGCTCAACGGGTATTTCGATTTGGGAGTCAGAGCACACACCACCCGTCCGGGGTTGAATTTCACCCTTGACGGAAACTTGATAAGGATACCCTACGCAGGCTTTGAGTTTGTCACCAATGACCTGTTCGACCCGACACTCATGGCCTGGAGGATTTACTCACGTCCTTTTGCCCTCCGGGATCCCTCATCATACCTATCAGATGTGGAATTTGGAATCAGCTTTGCTGAAAACCCTTCTGTCTCCTTCTCGAAGGGTGAAGATACCAAGCCCCATACCCGTAAACTTATCGCCCTCGATATGGGTATCCCCCTCCTGACTCGTGATTTTTTCAAACTGGCCTTCTTTGCTGACCTTTTGGTCCAGACCCCAGGCTCGTTCTCCCCCCAGCCTGCCCTCGCAACCCGCTACGGTATCTTTGGGCATTCGAAAAGCTTCTTCCTCTTCAATACAAGTGTGACCGTCCCGGCCTTTGGTGCATACTACACCGATTACTTCGATTCGGGTTTTGAGTATCTGACGCTGGAAGACCGAACCAAATCCATACTGAGTCCCGGATCGATGAGGGTCGATGCAATGGCGGGTTTGAACTTCACCCGTTTGGGTGCATACCTCAGGACAAGAATTCGCAGTGATTATACCGAAGGGACCTTTTCCAACCATAAGGTTCAAGCTAATGTGCGGATAGACAAACGCTTATTCAACATTGTTTCACTAGACTTGAGTTATGAAAAGCTTTATCCTTCCTGTACAGACGAAGGTTTTTTTGAGGGTCTGTACACGCTTTGTAATGTTGAAATTGCTGCTTCAGCCATCCTAAAGATCAAGCCCTACTCGTTTACGATAGGCCTTAGCATGGTATTTGACGAACTGGCCCAATCGACACTGCAAGTGGACACTGTAGTAAGGATTTCTATCCTATAGGGAGAATATATGAGTTGGGGAAGAAAGAGAATGTATCTTGCCTTGGCAGTCATGCTGGCTCTGTTGCCCGTAGCTGCTGAGGATTCTGTGTTCATCGGAGACGGGGACATTGCCTCCATTCGCATGTTCGATAGCCAAGGGGTCGCACTCGATGCAACCGTTGAGGTAGCTTCCAATATCGGAGAGGGATGGATCATTTACAATCCGGACTCCCCTATTCTTATCATTACGCCTAAAGGCTCCATAAGCCTGTATGAAGAATCCATCCTAATAACTGGAGATCTTATTGGCAACAATCCAAGCCTCTACCTAGTACAGGGAAAAGCAACTTTCAACACCTATGATATGCGAGGAGGCACGCTAAGTGTCTCGACTCCTGTCTCCCTTTTCAAACTTACCGGAGATGGAGAGATGTTTGTCATTACCGACGATATTGAAGAGTCAGTAACAGTATTCAAGGGAGAAGTCACCTCTTTCAACTCCATCACACGCTCAACTCGAAGCATAGAAGCGTTTCACAAACTAAGCATGCAGGGCAGCCTGGCAAAGGCCAAACCCATTGCCACCGGTTACTACCTTACCTATGCAACCTATCCTGATCTCATGCTGGCCAAACAGTTGCTCAATGAGATGGCAAAAGCAGACACCCCTTCGATCCCAAAATTTTCCTCTGTATTGCAAAAACCGCAAAAGGTTGAAAAACCTATGTTGGCACAAGGGGTAACCATTATGCCTGCAAAGGCTCCCACATTTGCTTCTGTAGAAGTGAATGAAACTCCCGTGCCATCAAGGCCTTACACAATCTCAGTAACGAGCGAACCTGTCAAAGTCCCCTCCATCCCCCGGACGCTCTCTTTTTCCTCAATTCCCAAACCTAAAAACCGTATAGTGGTGACTGTAAAGCCGATGGATCCTGTGCCCCCTACCCTGGAAGTCTCTGTAACAGAAACTACGGTACCCGACTCAAGTGAAGTTCCCAAACCGATAGTAACAGAAGTATCGGCTCCTAAAGACCTGCCTGTCCTTGAACCGACAGAAACGGACAAGACAGCGATACCGGAAGAGACCCCTGCAAAGGAGAAACCCCAGAGCATTCTTTTCACCCAAGAAAAAGAGCTCAAGACAGGTTCCATTGGAGTAGAAACCTCCTACGATTTCCTTATCGACGGAACTGACAACAACAGCCTGACCCACTCGCTTTCACTCAAACCCTATGTGACGTACAAGAGTTTTGCACTGACCTTGCAATCTTCTGTAAGCACAAAGGACTTCTCTCTCTACACTTCAAACACCACCCCCCTGCCGACAGGAACCCTTGAGAGCATCTCCTATGGGTTCAAGTATATCTCCGCACTCCGGTTTGGCTACACATCCTCCCCTTTCTTCCTAGCCTTGGGCAACAACCAGTATCACTCGACGCTCTCCGACCAGTACTTTGCCCCTCGTTTCGGGGAGAGTGAAAAACTCAGCCTGTTCAACAGGATAGAGATGGGACCGATCTCCACAAACCTCTACTTTGACGACCTGTACCTTACAAACTTCCTATCAACACCGGGCAAACACCAGTTCGGGTCCTTCTCCCTCGAATATGCCAGGAAGGAAGGATACCGGTTCTCAGCATCTCTGGGAGCCTTGGCAAGGGTTGAAAAGAAACCATCGGCTTGGGATGTCGTACTCTACCCTAATCTTAATTTTCTCTTTCCCCTGATCGACATCCGCACAACCCAACTCTCCTTACTGGTCTCAGCCAGCGGGTATCTGCCGGTCTACCCGGACTTTGAAGGGAGTGAGTTCATAGATACTGCCCTTACCTCCCTATTCCCCAACTATCAGGTGAGTACGGGCTTCTCCCTCAAGCAAGGGGCATTTTCAGCAAAACTGTTAGGATCGTTCAGAAAGGGAGAGAACAGGAACCTGATGACCAGCGACCTCGCCTATGCGAGCGATACATCCTACGACTCCGTATTTGACATCTTTGCAGAAACAGGGTTTGCAGGAGATCATTTCAATGCTCACCTGACGGTTAACCTACCCATTGCAAGCGATGCAACCATCGCCACGGCACCAGCAGGACACAAAGCCGACTTCAGCCAGCTCACTCTCTCCTACAAGCAAAAGAGCTTTACCTTCTCCTTGGGTCTGCAAGAGGTCGGCATAAGTGAGACTATCAGCAGCATCCTCGATGGCAGCCAGGCCCTTACCACCCTCTTCGGCGGTTCCAGGGCGACATCCTTTCTCTCTGCCGCCTATACCCTAAAAGGGCTCACCGTCAGGGCAAAGGCCTCATATCCTGCAGATGTGAATGTGTATACGACACCTAAGATCACCTTCACAGCATCTTACAAGTTCGGATTTACCTACTAAAGTTTAGGGCCTTCGGGCCCTTTCCTTTTGCTCAAGTTGCTTAAACATGTTACATTATTCTCATGAATATCAAACGACTCGACCCTTTGGTGGCACAACGTATTGCCGCCGGAGAAGTAATAGAGAGACCGGCTTCCGTAATGAGGGAGCTGCTGGACAATGCCCTTGATGCAAACTCCACCAGCATTATCGCCAGTGTAGTCGAAGGAGGTCTAAATGAGGTAACTGTCATCGATGATGGTGATGGTATTGCAGAAGAAGACCTTCCCCTCCTTTGCGAGAGCCATGCGACCAGCAAGGTTGCCTCTCTTGATGATCTCTATCAGCTTAAGACCATGGGCTTCCGAGGAGAAGCGCTCTACAGCATCGCATCTGTATCCAAGATAACAATTTCCAGCAGTTACAAGGGAGCTAAAGCGACAAGCATCCAAATCGACAACGGCCAGAAAGGGAATATCATTCCAGGTGGGCCCGATCGGGGCACCAAGGTAACTGTCCAGGACCTCTTCAAGGAGATACCGGCAAGGCGTCAGTTCCTCAAGCGACCTTCCACAGAAGCTACCATGTGCAAGAATATCCTCCTTGAAAAGTCCCTTGCATTCCCCGATCGCTCCTTCAAGTTCTACACCGATGGGAAACTGAGACTTGACCTTCCTGCGACAAGCAGGAAAGAGAGGGTGCTCGATGCCCTCTCCACAAGTCAGAACATCATCCCCTCAGAGATGCTTGAACTCCATGAGAATGCCGCCAGGTTCAGCCTTTATGCCGTATCATCCTCGCCTGCAATTTTCAGGAGTGACCGTTCACATATAAAGATTTACATCAATGACCGCCCTATTGATGACTATGCCCTGATCCAGGCTGTTACCTACGGATATGGGGAACTGTTGCCCGGAGGTTCCTTTCCCTACTGTTATCTCTTCATCACAGTCGACCCGAGTCTTGTGGATTTCAATATCCACCCAACCAAAAGGGAGGCCAAGCTACGCAACAAGGCTGAGATCCATCACCAGATAGTCTCAATGGTCGCAAGCCAGGTAAAACGCAGCCTCCCCCGCCTCATCAAAGAGGTGCAAGGAAACCTGACCGAACGTCAGGAGAACCTTTTTTCACCCTCCAACCAGTCGGGTTTCTCTCCAGTGCCGACACGCACCTACAGTCCCTCTTCCAACGAGAAGGGGTATCCATACTCAACTCAGAGCAAGCCTTCAGATCCCCTCTGGTTCCAGAAGGCTAAAGAAGCTTTACAGGAGAACAAGATGGAGACCTCCCGCAGGAGTGAGGAGGTGGACATCTGGGCTGAACAGACACAAGAGGTGAGCTTCACCTATCTTGGACAGGCTTTCAATCTCTTTCTCCTGGCACAGAAGGGTGACGACCTTTTTCTTGTAGACCAACATGCTGCCCATGAACGCATCCTGTTCGACAAGGTCAGACAACGCCAGGAGGTGCAGCCATTGATGATTCCTGTAGAGTTTGAAGTGGATGGGGATGTTGATGCCTATCTCCAGGAAAAACTGGATGTGTATCTGAATCTGGGTATAAAACTTGAGAGGAAAGAAGCGCTGATGTGGCACCTGGTGGCCATACCGGCGATGTACAAGTCTATTGAGCATGAGATAGTCGCATTTATCCAACAGCACGCAGGTGATGCCAAGGAGATTGAAAAGGGCCTCTATGCCATAGTAGCCTGTCATGCCGCCATAAGAAGCGGGGAGAGCGTTGACCGCACGAGTGCAACGGAGTTGCTCAAGCAGGTGTTTGCCTTGGAAGAGCCCACATGTCCTCATGGAAGGACTTTTGTGGTAAGGCTCAACAAGGACGAACTGGAAAAGGCTGTAGGAAGGACCTAGAGGTCGTACCAGACGATCATACTCTGCAAAGAGGGGTCATCGTACCAAGCTATCCCGACAAAGCGCACCTCATCCCATTTCGAGTAAAGGGAGGTAAGCTCTATCCGGTGTTCCGTGGTGGTGCTCCTATAAAGCTCTCTGCCTTTGGCGTCCAGCAGTTGCAGGCCATACTCGTTGAACCCTTCGTCCAGGACTAGCGTCCCCTCTTCAGCGTCTAGATGGTGGTGAAAAGAGGAAGGGGCGGGCCCTTGTTGTACTGTGAACTGATCAGTGAGAGTGCGTCCGTCAGAGTTGAGAACCCGAAGGCTCCACTCTCCCCTGGGAAGCCGCATCCACCTGCCCAGAGTGAGGCCGGACTTTCCATAGTAGTCCTGGTCTGCCACATTGCGCTTCTCTGCTGGGAACAGCCAAGTGCTCATGCCGTCCGGGGAGGTCACCTCCATTTGGAGTGAGGCATCACCCTCGCTCACTATGAAAACGCCCAAACTCTCATACTTATCCGTAAGGGAACCTTCCCTATCGAGATGATAGACACTAGCGAGCGAGGAGTGTGTCCCCATAAGTGAGAATGGAGGGCGCGTACAAGAAGAAGCAAGCAACAAGGCCAGTAAAACTACTGCAGTTACCCGTAGCCTTGCCTTCATCTCTACAGGGCCTGGGCCTTGAGGAATGAGCGTACAGGGTTTGCATAAGAGTTAAGCGCAAACTCCATCACACCCTCTTTCTGATTCTTGAAACGATCGAGGAAGGCCTCAGAATCAAAATCAGCATATTGGTCTTTGAACCTATCCGTTTTCTCCAGATAGTCATAGGCAAAACAGTTGGTAGGCCAGAGCTTGTAGGAGAGATGGATCTGCCGGTCTATCTCGCTGGCAACCTCATCAGGTGTTTTGAAGTTGCCCTTCAGAGGCTCTCCAAATGCTATATGGATCCGACCTTTGTACCCCTTCAGACCACGAGAGATACTGATAAGGTCCTCATATTTCTTCTTGGGTTGCTCACCCCTTCTCAGGCGCCCGACCTCTTCTATCGCTTTTATTATATCACAAGGGTCGTACTCATAGCTTACAGAAACAGGGACGATGCTACAGTTGTTGATGACATCACTGAAGGTCGTCGCATCCTTTCTCCTTTGCGAGAGATGAAGCATCTTTATGATGGCAGGGTTGGTAATGTCCAGCCCGTCTTTTGCCCGACCGCTCTTCTGTGCAACCCATATGGATGTCTTGAGTTCGGTGATAAGTTCGACGAAGTAGGTACTGAGCCTAATGGATTCCATATACTTCTCGCGCATGGGAAGGGTCCGTTTGACGGTCACTCCACCATTGAGCTTGAATATATCGGTTACGTACTGGTTGGTAAGGAGGTTGTCCCCGATAGCCATCTCACAAGCCACCCTGTCTCCTTTGATGAGCAGGTAGTCTATGAGGGCAAAATCGAGAACGATATCCCGGTGGTTGCTCATGTAAAGATGGGCAGTATCCTTACTCACACCTTCCAGTCCGCTGGAGGTAAAGGCATCAGCACTCTTGTTAAGGACTGCAGGCAAGAAAAAACCGACGGAGACGTCCCGCTGGAAATCCTCGTAGGATTTGACAGAGTGAAACACTTTCATCATTTGCTCTGCATACTGGGCGTTCATAGCCCTCTGCTCAACAGTCTCAGAAGGCATAAACCCTGCAAGGACCTTTAAGAGCGCATCCTTGTCGGAAACCACTCTCTTGACAGCCTCTTGTACATCAGAGCCGCGATACGGTGAGATATCCTTGTATTTATTCAAATCCATAGTCAGTCCTTTTTCGCACCCATCAAAGACCTCATGTATTGGGTCCGCTCCCACTTGGAAGGATCTGCTATCCTCTCCTGTGCAAGCTGACCGTTGAAATCTTCGATCCGGGTGAAATCATGTGCATCCATCCAAGAGGAGACCTCGCCGGTCATCTTGGAAACTGAAGAGAGCCCATGCTTCATGAGAACAGAACAAAGCTGGACAGCCTTGGCTCCAGCCAGCAACTGCTTGATCACAGTATCTCCCGAGTGAATACCTGTGGCGGCACAAATGTCATAGCGAAGCTCTTCACTCATCAAAGCGGTCCATCTCAGGGATTGAGCATATTCATCCTTTGTACTGAACATATGCGCAGAACCAAACTGCAGTGTCTTGGTATCGATGTCAGGGCTGAAAAAACGGTTGAAAAGGACCACACCATCAATCGATTGCTGGTCCAGCTTGTACAGCAAATTGGCAAGGGATGAGAAGGAGGAGCCCATCTTCAGGCTCAAGGGCACCTTGACCTTCTTGCGGGCCGCCTTCACCAAGGAGAGGTAGTTCTTTTCAATGGCAGGGCCGTCAACTGCAATGTCTGCAGCCACAATATAGTGGTTCAGTTCGATGGCATCTGCCCCACAAGCGACAAAGCGATTGATATATTCGATCCATGAACCGCTTTCACGGCAGTTGATCGATGCAATGACAGGAATATCAAGTGCTTTTTTAGCATCTTCCAAAAGGGTAAGGTGCTCGTCGATAGCCCTTTCCATGGAGGATCCTTTCATGAACCCATACGCATCGGCATGTACGAGGAAGTCTTGGGCTTCGTCAACCAGGGCATCACTATCCCCTTCAATCTGCTCTTCAAAGATAGATTTCAGGACCACAGCCCCTACCCCGGCATCTTCACATTTCTTCAGAGAATCAAGGGATGCAGTTAGAGGGCTGCTCCCTACGATGATAGGGTTTTTAAGATCGAGACCTAAATATTTCGTTGACAAGTCTGCCATGTGTTACTCCTCAAAACAGATATGCCGGTACATACTAACCGGCTAAGGGCAAGTATAGCATGAATACGAGGCTTTCTCCATATGGGTTGGGTAAGTTAACCATGAGAATAGATGCAGAAAGGTACCGTTTTACCGGTACCTTTCACCTATGAGAAGTAGAGTTTAGAGAATATAGGGAATTCGAAAATTGTGTGATTGGTAGACTACAAAGGTCTCAACCTCAGAAATTTCATCAATCTTGTCCAACTCCTGCTTGAAAAAATCCAGCAGAGTGAGGCCCTCATCCTCAGCCAGCACAAGCTGGACGATCAGATCATAACGACCGGTAACTACTGCGGCTGAGATCACACCACGAAGCAGGGCAAACTCCTTGGCCTTCTTCTCCAGGTCCAAGGTCTTGAGTTTGACTCCCATCATGACTACCTGCAAGCCCGGAATCATCTCGGGGTTCACCAAGCCGGAGATCTCGAGGACCCCCTCATCAATGAGCTTGTTCACCCGGGCACGTACGGTATTTTCTGTAATGCTCAGTTCTTCTGCAATTGCACTAAAGGGCTTTCGCCCATCATGCAGTTGCTTGATAATAGCCTTGTTCGTCTCGTCCATCTTTACTTTAATCATTGTTTAACCATTCTTCCTCTCAAAATCTTTCATAAACTGGGCAAGATAGAGCACATCTTCCTTTGGTAGCGCGTTGTACAGGCTGGAGCGCAGCCCACCAACAGACCGGTGGCCCTTCAAGCCTAGCATCCCTTCCTTAGTTGCTTCAGAGACAAACTTCTTCTCAAGGTCTTCACTGGGAAGGCGGAACACAATATTCATCCTGGAACGGAAGGTAGGGTCTACAGGGCTGCGGAAGAAAGAGGAACCGTCAATGACATCATAGATGATCGCACTCTTCTCTACAGCTCTCTTGTGCATCCCTTCAACCCCACCATTCTTCTTTATCCAGTCAAGCACGAGCTTTACGCCCCAAATGGAAAAGACAGGAGGGGTATTGAACAATCCCTTGTTCTTGCTATGCGTACTGTAATCCAAATAAGAGGTGAGGTTGGGATTCTGCCTCTCCAACAGGGACTTTTTCATGATGATGAACGTAGCGCCTGCAGGACCCAGGTTCTTCTGCACGCCGCCATAAATCATTGAGAATTTCTCAACAGGCACCGGGCGGGAGAAAATATCACTGGACATGTCGGCGATGAGGGGGACATCCCCGGTATCAGGGAAATCCTGCCACTCTATTCCACCGATAGTCTCGTTGGAGCAGAGATAGAGGTAGCTGCTGTTCTTGCTGGGCTTCACTTCCGAAGCCTTGGGCAAGGAGGAGAAGTGATTGGCACTACCATCATAGTAGTAGTTTACCTTACCAATCTTTTCAGCATCGGAAGCGGCCTTCCCTGCCCAGGACCCGCTCTTGATGTAATCGGCTACGGTATCAGGGCGCAGGAAGTTCATCGGGATCATGGAGAACTGCAAGGTTGCCCCTCCTCCGAGGAAATAGAGGTCATAATCCTCAGGCACTCTGAGCAACTCCCTGAACAAGGCGAGGCACTCATCATACATGTCCTCAAAAAGTCCACCGCGGTGACTGGCTTCAATCATCGACAGTCCCTTGTTGTCATACTCGACCATCTGGTCCCGTAGCTGTTCAAGCACCTCTACAGGGAGTACCGAAGGCCCTGCAAAAAAGTTTTTCTTCCGTTCCATTATAGCTTTCCCCCTTTGATCAACTCACTGATAATATCAAATGACTCTTCTCCGATACGAATCAGGTTCTCTACGCTGTTAGCCCCGACATGAGGAGTAAGGGTGACATTCTCTGCTTTGAGGATAGGATAATCCGGAGCAGGGGGATCGGTGGGATAGACGTCGGTTGCATACCAGGCGACTGAGCCGTCTTCCAAGGCCGCGACCATATCGTCAGCATCCACACATAAGGCACGCCCGGTATTGATAATGACAGGCTGTTTCTTGCAATGGGAGAGCAGGGTCTTGTTTATCATACCGCGGGTCTCATCAGTAAGAGGAAGGTGCAAAGAGATATAGTCTGCATGTTCCACAGCGGCTTCAGGGGTCACCTTCATCTCAGCATGAGGTGAAGATTGCACATACTTGTCGTATGCGATCACATCCATGCCAAAAGCCTTGGCAAGGAC
>DUPO01000053.1 GCA_012838275.1 Spirochaetales bacterium | reverse complement strand
TTCCCAACTTTCAGCATCCTGTACAACACCGATGAAGGTCACAAGCAGATTGCAGAGTTCATTCAGCAGGAGTGGAGAAACAATCTCGGTATCAACGTAACACTTGAAAACCAGGAGTGGCAGACCTATCTCTCCAACAGAAACCAGGGCAACTTCGTAGTTGCACGTGCTGGTTGGGTTGGTGACTATGCCGATCCTAACACCTTCCTTGATATGTTTATCACCGGTGGAGGAATGAACGGTGGACGCTATTCCAACGAAGTCTATGACCTGCTGATCAATGAATCTGCAAGAATGGATGCTGGCCCAGATCGCATGGGTACACTCCGCACTGCAGAAGACATTTTCATCAACCAGGATCAAGGCATGATCCCCTTGTACTACTATGTTTCAATGAACATGATAGACACAAACAGGTGGGGCGGTTGGCATAACAACATCATGGATTACCATCCACCCAAGAACATCTACCTCAAAAAGTAGATTAGCTAATCAGTTTATCAGGTCCCCGAGATTTCTCGGGGACCTTTTTTGTAGACTGAACTTCATAACTTGGCTATAGTTGACTTGAAACCAAACAGGAGAGAGCAATGAAACGATATGACCTCAGAAGCGATACTATTACAAAACCCACCGAAGAGATGAGAAAGGCTATGTATCAAGCCGAAGTCGGTGATGATGTATATAGGGAAGATCCGACGACTACCAGACTCGAGGAGCTTGCGGCCCATCTGAGCGGAAAGGAGAAGGCGCTCTTCATCTCATCAGGCTCGATGGGAAACCTCATCTCCCTCTATCTCAACGGGGGACGGTCCAATGAAGTCCTCACTTCATCAAACAGCCACATCATCCATCATGAGGTTGGTTCCATAGCTTCTATCGCAGGGGTCCTGCCTATCTCAATAGAAGCCCCAAGAGGGATCCTTTCAGCGTCCCAGCTACAGGGAAAAGTAAAGAGTGGCGCTTATGACATGGCAACCACCACTCTCGTCTCTGTGGAAAACACCATCGGAGGGTACTGCTACCCTCTAGAAAACCTCGAGGGTATCCGTGATTTCGCAGATACCCATGGCCTCAAGGTCCATATGGATGGAGCGAGAATTTTCAATGCCCAACAAGCTATGGATATTCCTATCAAGACCTATGCAAAATATGCAGACACCCTCACCTTCTGCCTCTCTAAGGGTTTGGGCTGTCCGATTGGAAGCCTGCTCTGTGGTTCGGAAGAGTTCATCAACAAGGCTCTGACTGTCAGGAAGATCCTAGGGGGTGGAATGAGGCAGACAGGTATCCTCGCAGCTGCCGGTCTCTATGCACTGGAGCATAACGTACTTCGTCTCAATGATGACCATCGCAGGGCGAAGACCATAGCAAAAGCCCTAAAGGAGTGTTCCTGGGCCCAAGTAGATATGGAAGGTGTACAGACCAACGTGATCTTCTTCACTGCCCCAGGTTTCAATGCCAATGAGATCATCAGCCAACTGGCTCAGGTGGGAATTCTTGCAAACAATGAAGGTCCTGTAGTGCGCCTGGTAACCAATCTTGATATCAGCGAACAGGACACAGTTGAAATCTGTTCCATCCTGAAAGCCTTCAAACCTAGGAAAAACTGATGAAAACAACCATTTTCTGCTTCTCTGGCACTGGTAACAGCTATTATGCAGCCACTGCCATTGCTGAGCAGCTCGGTGATACCACCGTGCGTATGACATCTTCCCTGCTTGATGCAGAGAATATAGAGATGACCGAACGGGTTGGTTTCCTGTTTCCTACATACAAGGGCTTCCCTCCCAACCAGATGAAGGATTTCATTCAGGAAGTCTTTTCCAAACAGGACCTAGAGCCAATCAGGTACCTCTTCATGATTACCACGCGATACAAGTTCCAAGCTTACAGCATGGTAGCCATGGAGGTCCTCCTGCGGGAAGCGGGATGTGCCCACAGCTACGCCAACCATATTGTGATGCCTGACGGATATGTACCGCTTGTCCCAGTACCTACTGAGGAGAAGGAGAGTGAGCTCTATGCCCAGGCAGACCGGAGTATTCGGCTTATAGTTGAGGACATCCAAAACGAGACTATCAAGCTTGCAGGCAAGCGACCTTTCAGCCGTCTGGCCCTGAACTACCTTATGGGATTCATCCATAGCTCCAGCAAACTCTTTGCAAGGAAGTTCACCGTTACCGATGCCTGCACATCCTGTAAGATCTGTTACAGGATGTGCCCTTCGGCGAACATCACAATGGTTGAAGGGAAACCGGTCTTCGGGGACAATTGTGAAGGTTGCCTGGGCTGTTATCATCGCTGTCCTGAAGACGCTATCCAACTGACAACAAGAGCGCATGAAGGGCGCTACAGGAACAAGCGTTCCGGCTACAACATGGAGTATAGAATCTGATGAGACAAGACTATTTTTCTCAAGAGGTGAATCGGAAAGGGACCCTGTCGGTCAAATGGAACCCCCAAGCCATCAAGGGCATTACGGGAAACGAGGAAGCAGAACCTTTCTGGGTTGCCGATATGGACTTCCTGGCACCTGAGGAAGTGGTGCAGGCTGCTGTTGATACTGCTAAAAGCGGAGTCTACGGCTACCCGTATGTTGAGGATAAGGAGGCTTTTATAAGCTCATGGCTTCAGAGGCGTCACAACTGGAAGCTAGCACGCAAGAACGTGGTGATCTGCCCGGGTATGCTCACCAGCATAGCCCTGCTTACAGAGATGCTCAGCAGCGAAGGCGACGGGGTGATCGTTCCCCTCCCCGCCTACCAGCCCTTTCTCAGGATAGTGCGCAATCTCAATCGCACACTGATCCCCTGGCCCATGCTCTACAATAAAGAGGCCCATCAGTTCTCACTCGACTGGGATACGTTTGAGGAACTCTGCTCACGGGCAAAGCTTCTGATCTTCTGCTCACCGCACAACCCAAGCGGTATGGTGTTCTCAGAAGACGAACTCAGGAAGGTTGCGCTCATCGCAAAAAAACATCACGTTGCAATCATCAGTGATGAGATACATGCCGACCTCACTTTCAGGGAACATCACCCCCTGCTTCCCCTAGCAACAGAAGTCGGCTGTACGGCTGTCACCTGCATGGCCCCTTCAAAGACCTTCAACATTGCCGGTGAACATTTTTCAGTCTCCATCTTCAGTGATGACAAGCTCAGACTCGCTTTCATGCGAAGGCTGGACCAGCTCTACTTGGGAGGAAACTCCTTTTTTTCAACAACCCTCGCCCTGGTTGCATATGAAAAGGGAGAGCCTTGGTTGAAAGACCTCATCGCTTATCTGCAAGGGAACATCTCCTTCATGGCTTCTTTCTTCAAGGAGAGACTACCCTCCCTTACCTTCATCAAACCTGAGGCTTCTTTCATCGGCTTCATTGACTGTGCCGACATCATGGGCTTGGTGGAGCAGGATGCACTGGCGAATCCACAGCTCTATGATCCTAAAAAGAGTCCCAACGGAGGATTGCTCTCCCGCTTCTTTGGCTTGAGGGCGAAAGTGGCCCTCAATGACGGGACCTGGTTCGGAGGGGATGCATATCGTTCTTTCGTAAGGTTCAATTACGGGACCAACAAGGAGAGGATAGCTGCTGCACTGATGAGGATGGAGGATGCCATCAAGTTCTTGGAAAAGACCTACATCAGGTAGGGTTCGAGGGAACGGGCATAGAGAGTGAAGCCTCTCTTGTTCGGATGGAGGAATCCATCAGCAAACACCTTTTCATCGTGCTCGACACACGACATGCAGTCGATGAAGGTAACCAAGGGGAAACCCTTGGATACCTTCTCTATAGCCAGGCTCATCTGCGTAAAACTCCCCATCGCCCGTTCCACCTCCCAGTCCGTACGCCAAAGCGGTGAAAGCAGAAGTATCTCTGTTGTGGGATAGAGTTCAAACAGCCTCCCCAACAGAGTCTGTACGACTTCCTCCAGCTCTGAAAGGGAAGACCTGAGAACCCAGTCATTGGTTCCATATCCCACGATAATCTTTGAAATGGGAAGTTCCGCGTCAAGCTCCTGCGCTACATCAGGATTGAAGAGGGAGCCCATAAGACCTTGATTGATGACATCTAAGCCTGACAGTGCCGCCAGGCGAGGGCTCAAAGCCACCGAGGGGCTCTCAGAGCCCACTCCCTGCACTATAGAGTCCCCCAGTACCAGAATTGAGGAGAGCGGCCGCTCTAGGGCCTTGATGGGCTCATCACAAGCGAACTCCTTGATACCCACCTGATGGGTCAGGGGGAAAAACAGTTCCACTTCCACCAGGCTTTTTTTGACGTTTTCCCATGCCGCTTGTATCACACCGGTACGCAGTCCGATGGATTCCACCAGCTCGCCATCAACTACAACATCGAAATAGTCTCGCATATCCATTTTTCGACCATATAGCTGGGGAAAATCAAACTCAATGTCTCCCTCTTTCCTGAGAAGTGACTGGTTGAATCTCTTGCATCTGAAAGAGAGGGAGCTTGCCCGTGTCATAAACCGGATGGAGCACCCACTGGAGGTCTTGCTCATCGCCCTATAGAGAGCATGACTCCCTATGCTTCTACGCTGTTCATCGGTAAACCGCCGCAAATGGAAGTACCCATCCTTATCTTGAAAGACCGATAGGGTGTTGTGGATATAAGGTTTGATATCCATCGCTACAGATCCAGGATGGTCATGTCGCCATACACCTGTTTCCAGCTTGCATGGAAATCATCAACGGCCTTTGCTATCGAGGGCATATGCAACCCCGTAGACAACAAGGAAGGGGAAACCGTACAGCAGCTTGCCCCGTTTGCATACGCTGTAGTTATTTCAGTTACATTCTTGAAACTGGCGGCAAGGACCTGACAACAGCCGGAATTGGACCAGAGCAGGCTGCTCAACTCCTTGATGACCTTGGGCGCGTCGATGTCGATATTCAGCATCCTGTTGTAGTAGGCAGCTATGTAGCGTGCTCCGCTTAGCATTGCCAAGATCCCTTGAATGGTGGTGTAGACAGCAGTTGCTGTCACACTTACCCCACGTTCGGACAGAATTCGGATAGCTTTAAGCCCATCCTCAGTCACAGGAATCTTAATGAAGGTCTCTTCACCTAGAACAGAGAGAATCTTCTCAGCTTCAGCGATTATCGATTCGCTCGTATCGGCGACAACCTGGACATGCAAGCTTCTTCCATGGCCGATCAAGGCACGGATACTCCTCATATGGCCAAAGAAATCCTCTGCCTTCTCCTCCTTGATGATGGAAGGGTTGGTGGTGACACCGCTTATAGGGTATAGAGCGATCCCTCTCTCGATTTCCTTCAGATTCGCCGTATCAAGCATTAGTTCCATATTGTTTCCTCTTGTATCATGATGCCACAGAAAGGAAAGGAGGTGAAGGGGCGACAGGGTCCGTGCCCAAGTTGCAAGGGTATTTGCTCAAGAATCCTCATGGTCCGTACCGTCCTTGGATGAGGTGTCGGCAATGTATCGATATGAAATGGCTCTACCGGGAACTTTACAGAGCATCTTCATGAGATCCTAATCCTGCAGAAAGACCTGGAAATCCTCTTTTCCAACGGGTCCGGAAGGCAGGTATCAAGGCTCCGATGTCTACAGATCCAATCTTACATATCAGGCTAGGCCCGTTCATATGTTCTACCTGTATGGCCCTGTGCTTTCTTGAGGTACGACGAGTTTCTCAAGCAAGGCAACCCTTCGCAAGCTACCTATCCCTTGCTTGCTTCTGTTTCCGCCAGAGACTAGGAGTGGTTCCGTATTTTCTCTTGAACAGCGTATAGAACCGGTGTACCGAGCCAAAGCCACAATCCTTGGCTATGTCCGTAATGGTGGATCGGCTGTGCCGCAGGGCTAGGGTTGCCAGGATCAGGCGTTGGTCACAAATCTCCTCCCAGAGGGTTTTTCCCCTGGCACCCTTGAAACGCACCTCCAAACTTCTCCTGGAGACCTCCGAACGCTCCACCACATCCCCGACACTGATCCCCTCGGATGCATGATCCCTGATGATCCTCAAGGCTCGTGCCACTACAGGATCCTCTTCGATGATCAGGGCGGTACTTTCACGTTCGGTCACTGTACCGGATGGTATGCGTTGAATCGTAATGGTCTTGCTCCCACTATCAAGCAACGAATCAATCATGGCCGCCGCCCTATACCCTATCATTTCGCAATTGGGTTGGATGCTTGAAATTGAAGGGGTTGCAAGTTCGCATAACAGGGTCTCATTATCGACACCGAGGACAGTCAGTTCGGTGGGTATGTGGATTCCCAGTCTCTGGCACGCAACCTCCACCTTCATTGCAGAGAGGTCATTGCCGCAGAACAGGGAGATGGGTTTCGGCAAGGAGATAAGCCAGCTCTCCAGCTCTGGAGATACATCATAGATTGTTCGCCACCAAGGCAGAGGACGAGAAAAGTACAGTATCTGCTCAGGTCTTTTGCCTATCGCAGAGGCATACCCCACTAGCCGCTCCCTGGCCCAGTGCACATCGTCGATGCCACACCAGCCGAACTGCTTGTTCCCCAATGCGTGCAGGTACCTTCCTGCCCGGACCCCTGTCTCATAATCATCATTGCGCACCTGGCTGAAAAGTTTCAGCGAAGAGGCTCCTGCAATATCAACAACAGGAATACCCAACTCTGAGCAAGCAAGGGCCTCCTCATCATTTTCAATCCTAGCAATGAGGGCATCACAGTTTGAGAGGGCATCGCTGTCCAACGGAAAAAACCAAGGTCCCTGCCCCCTCAGCTGCCATCCGCTTTTTTTCTTTGCATAGCGGACGACCCCGTTGGCTACCGCCATATCATACCCATCCTGAAAATGGAGTTTCAAACCTATCTGTAACATATGAGGAGTATACTCCAACTTTGCGCAAAACACTATAGTTTATACGCACATAGAGCATTGCAAGCGCAAAAATTGCAAGGTATACTAGGTATGACAAGGAGATTGCTATGAACATACCTTATATCACCATTAAACAGACAGGAGCAAAAATGCCTGCAATAGGGGTCGGCACCTTCGGGAGCGACCGGATTGACAGTATTGAAATGGCCAATTCTGTAAAGCTAGCCCTCAAGGTCGGCTATCGGAACATAGACTGCGCCCGTGTCTATGACAATGAGAAGGAGATCGGGAAAATTCTCAAGGCATCCTCCATCAAGAGAGAGGACCTTTGGATCACCAGCAAACTCTGGAATGACATGCATGGAGAGAAAAACGTCGGGATCTCGGTAAGAGCAACACTTGCCGACCTGCAACTCGATTATCTCGACCTCTTCCTTGTGCACTGGCCATTCCCCAACTTCCACCCACCAAAATGCGATGTTAGTGCCAGGAACCCAAATGCAAGACCATACATCCATGAGGAGTTCATGGAGACCTGGCGTGCCATGGAATCCCTGGTAGACCAAGGCCTGGTCAGACACATTGGAACCAGTAACATGAGTAAGGCGAAGATGGCTCTGCTCCTCTCTGATTGCCGTATTCGTCCGGTGGCTAATCAGATGGAACTTCACCCTTGCTTCCAGCAGCAAGAACTTCTTGGCTATATGAAGAAAGAAGGGATCATACCAATCGGGTTCTCTCCCCTAGGATCGCCCAACAGGCCGGATAGGGATACCACAGAGGACGATGCCGTAGATATGGAGCATCCGGTTGTCGTCGCCATAGCGAAGGCTCACAACGTCCACCCTGCGGCCATCTGCCTCAAGTGGGCACAGGCTAACGGCATAGTGCCCATTCCCCAGTCGACCAAAGAGAGGAATCTCAGAAGCAACCTTGAAAGCGTTGTCAGTGATCCCCTCACACCGCAAGAGGTCGCAATGCTCGAAAAGATCGACTGCAACAGCCGTCTTATCAAGGGCCAGGTCTTCCTCTGGCCGGAAGCTGAAAATTGGACTGACCTGTGGGATGAAGACGGGATAATCCGCGTACCTGATCACTATAGAAAATAACCTTTCAAGGAGAGAGACCATGGAAAAAAAGACAATGTTGGGAGCAAAGCTTCCTGGGAACAGCACCGTTGCATTTGATACGTTCGACATACCCAAGCCGGGTTATGGACAGGTACTGCTCAAGACCAAATGTTCCACCATCTGCGGCAGCGACATCAGGGCTATTTACCGCGAACACCTGGGAAAGGGTCCTGAAGGGTATCAGAATGTGATCGCAGGCCATGAACCCTGTGGCCAGATAGTTGAAGAAGGTCCGGGCCTGAAACGATTCAAGAAAGGCGACAGGGTCATCGTTTATCACATCAGTGGTTGCGGAGTCTGCCATGAGTGCCGCCAGGGCTTCATGATAAGCTGCACCAGCGACAAGCGTGCCGCCTACGGCTGGCAGCGCGACGGTGGTATGGCAGAGTACATCTTGTGTGATGAGAAGGATCTGGTCCTGCTCCCTGACGAGCTGACCTATGCAGACGGAGCTCAGGTGGCCTGTGGTTTCGGTACTGTCTACGAGGCGATTGAAAAAGTGGGAGTCAGTGGAAATGATGCTGTCCTGGTTGTCGGATTGGGGCCTGTGGGGCTGGCTGCACTGATGCTTGCAAAGGCTATGGGAGCGACCAAACTCATCGGTATCGAGACAGAACCCTCCCGGATCGAATTGGCCAAGAGCCTAGGGCTGGTAGACCATGCATTCACTCCCAGCGATGACATCGTCGAAAAGGTGAAGGCCGTTACAGGTGGGCACGGTGTTGAGCGCTCCTTTGATTGCAGTGCCAGTGACGCAGGACGTGCAACCGCCATAAGGGCAGCACGAAAGTGGGGCAAGATAGCCTTTGTCGGTGAGGGTGGAAGCGTGCACTTCAATCCGAGTCCGGACATGCTGCATGACCAGAAGACGATCTACGGGAGCTGGGTGACCAGCATCTGGAAGATGGAGGACCTGGTGGAACACCTAGTCAGATGGAACATCCATCCTGAAGACCTCATCACGCACCGCTTCCCCTTGGAGAAGGCTGATGAGGCCTATGCACTCATGGCGAACGGAACATCAGGGAAGGTAGCGGTCTGTTTTGATGAAGAGTTGAAATAGATCAGCAAATACCACTAGCAAGGGAGTCGGTGGCAGGGTCATCTGCCCCTAGCAGGGCAGAAGCGATGCCGCCGTTCTCTTTCATCACATGGATGGATGGGGTAAGCATCACCTTAGTGGGATAGTCATTATTATCCCCTTCCATCCTCCGGATCAGGATATCCGCAACGCTCTGACCGATCTTGGCAAGTGGCTGGGCCACCGCATAGTGGCAGAATCGGAGAAGAGGGGCGTAGTACTGGTGGTCGAAGGCGGAAAAGACCATCCTCGAGCAGTCCCTTTCCCCACCTTCAGCAGCAAGGCAGCTGGTTGCCCCGATATGCACCATATCATTGACAATGAAGAAAGCACTGGGACAGTTCTCCTGTGCAAGCGCTTTCTTCATCAAAGCATGACCGGCCCTCTGGTTCATGCCGCCCTGCATCACGAACTCCTCCTCAACAGGAAGGTTGTACTGCACCATAGCATCCAGATATCCGCGTAGGCGCTCTATTGAAGTATGGACTGTCGGCTCCCCGCCAAGGAAACCTATTCGAGTATGCCCTTCGCGGATAAGGGCGCACGTACCGTCATACGCTCCTTTCCTGTTGTCTACAAGAACTACATCACAGACAAGGCCGGCAATTTCCCTGTCGAGCATGACCATGGGGGTGGACTGGGCGGCAGGAAGGGTGAAATGTGTTCCTACATTGCTTGCAGGGACCACCACCAAAGCATCAACATTGCGTTCCAGCAGCAAGGAGAGCTTCCTCTTCTCCTCCTCCACACTATTTTCAGAAGAACAGAGCAGCAAGGCATATCCGGAAGGGCCAAGCAACCGCTCGAGATGCTCAACGAACTCAGTAAAAAAGGTATTGGAAATCTCGGGAACTATAATGCCGATACTCTTGGTCTTCCTCATCTTCAGCGAGCGGGCGACAGCGTTGCGTTGGTAATGAAGTGTTTTGACAGCTTCCAGCACTTTCGCCTCTGTGACAGCATTGACTACCCCGAGGTTGTTCAGAACCCTGCTGACAGTCGCAATGGATACTCCTGCCTCTTTGGCGACATCCTTGATAGTAGCTTGTTCGTTTTTTTGCATTTCCCTGACCTTTCAATTCGTAGTGTTGGTATTGTAGTGAAAGCCGCAATAAAAACCAACAGGCAATCTTGCATTACAAACAGATGCCTATTCAGGGAGATACCGTCGATAGTAATAGCGCCACCGTGCCCTAGAGAGAGACCCCGCAATTGCAAGGCAACGGCGGGGTCACTCTCTAGGGCATGATGAGGCCTCACAGGTCATTAGGGTTTGAAGACCCTCACCTTCTGTTCCCGCTTGATCATGTCCCGCCCCTCTTGCAGGGTTGCAATATCTCCAGTTGCATACATCTGTATTAGGGTATTGCCCAAGGCTGTCGCCTCCACAGGACCTGCATAGACAGTGAGCCCGGTCTCAGTGGCAGTCCACTGGTCCAGGATCTCATTCTTGCACCCACCACCAATAATGTAGAGGGAGGTGAAGGTTTTCCCAGTTATTTCCTGCAGTTGCCTGATCGAAAGGGCGTATGCCTTGGCAAGTCCCCTATAGATTGCAACCATGAACTCCCCATGGGTGGACGGGGGTACCTGACCGTGTTCGATACACCAATCCCTGATGCGGTCTACCATAAGATTGTCATAGGTATTGGGCTTGAGGAAACGTTGGTCAGCAGGATCCACAAATCCCTTGTAGGAGGAGCAGGCAAGGGTCTCTTCATCCAAATCCTTCCACGAGATACTCTCTCCCAGGCTCTCCCAATGACGAACACACTCCTGCTGGATCCACATGCCCATGATATTCTTCAGAAAGCGGACATTTCCATTTGCTGCTATCTCATTGGTGAATCCGCTCTCCAGAGCCAAGGCAGTTGTGATCGGCTCCTCGATCTCCACACCCAAGAGAGACCAGGTCCCACTGGAGATGTAGAGAGGAACTTCACCCTTAGCTACGGGAACTGCCGAAACAGCGCTCGCTGTATCGTGTGCAGCGCTTGCAATGACAAGCGCTGAAGAAGGGGCCCCCACTTCATGGCGGACTGCAGCAGTGAGGGGACCGACGACAGTACCGCTATCGACGATCTCGCCGAAAAGGGCCTTGTCAAAACCCATTTCATCTATGATATCCCAAGCCCATGTCTTGGCGAAAGGATCATAAAGCTGTGTCGTTGAGGCATGGGTTCTCTCGTTTTTCATGACCCCTGTCAGCCAATAGGCCAAGAGATCGGGAACAGAGAGGTAGTGACGTGCAGCCGAGAGGGTTGCAGGTCGGTCCTTCTGCATCGCTGCAAGCTGATAGAGGGTGTTGAACGGTTGGAAGGCGATGCCGGTCCTTTCAAAGACCCGCATCTTCCCCCCAAGTTTCGCTGTCACCTCATCGATCATGCCATCGGTCCTGTTATCACGATAGTGATAGCATAACGAGACAGCAGAACCTTTCTCGTCAAGGAGGAGATAGTCGACTCCCCATGTATCGATGCCAATCGAACTGATCTCATCACCATACTTGGCGAAAGCCTTCTTCAACCCGATCTTGATCTCAGAGAACAGGCCGAGCAGATTCCAATAAAACTCCCCTAGGATCTGGTCATTGTGGGTTACGAACCGGTGTACCACCTCAAAATTCGTAAGATCTCCCACAAGTACCCGACCATTGGAGGCACCCAGGTCTACAGCGATATGCTTCTTCATCACTTCTCCTTGCAGTTAGCCATGAGATATGCTTCAGCTTCTGCTGACCATAGTCCATTGTGCTTCTTGACAATCTTATCAAGCTCTGCAAAGAGCGGCTTGGTCTTCCCTACCTCTGCAAAGTCATCAAGGGCAGTCAGAGGGAAATCCAAATGGGTGTAGATGATCTTCTTTCCTCCTGGGATTGAAGGAAGATTTATCACAGTCTCAGGAACGGCATTCAAGCCTCCGATATGGGTGACCAGCCCTGCAGGATTGATTTTCCCATGGCCCATCATTTCCAAAGACTCGCGCATATCTTCAGTATTTCCACCACTGGTTCCAACAATATGTGTGGATGCATAGTGGACATTGTAGAAGTTCAGGGAGGCTTTAAAATCAGTGCGTTCGGGGCCTGCGAAGAAGTTGAGACATCCATCCTTGCCTAGGATGCTGTCCGCCTGCTCGATCAAGGCTCTCACCGGAGCCATCACGATAACATCGTTATACCCTTCACCATTGGTAAGTTCCATGAGCTTCGCTACGGGATCCTCAACGGACTTGGTGTTCAGATATACAAGTTCGACCCCGTGTTTTTTTGCATCTTCCACGGTGTAGAGGCTAGCCGCACGCTCGAGCCTCGCATCATCAATATCGGTGACTACCAGTCTGCCCGGTCTCAAATCGCGATGGATGGCATAGTCGATGGCGCACAGGCCCATAGGACCGACACCTGCAAGAATAGCGAGGTTTCCACCTTCTACAATTTCCATATGGTGCTTGTAGGAGCCACCTTTGGTATGGTACATCGCATGAAATGTCCCGACAACACAGGAGACAGGTTCGGCAAGGCCCCCGAGGAAATATGAATCCCCGTCATAGGTGAGCAGGCAATCCATATCCATCACCTGGTGAGGGATGATCACATACGTGGCATTGCCTCCGATGTGGGGAAAGGAGTAACCGGGGGCATCAAGAGTCCCCTTATAGTTCAAGGCCGGCTGAATCGTGAATTTTGACCCGGCTTTGAACTTGTCCTTATACTTTTTACCTACCTCGACGATCTCACCACAGAACTCGTGTCCGATGATGATCGGGTTCGTAGCAACATCATCAGGGACTCTCTTGTGGCTTCCGCCTTGGTCCGCTGCCTTGTGATCGCTCATACAAATGCTGTTGGTAACTACCTTGGCCAGGATCTCATCATCCTTGATGGCGGGAAGTTCAAACTCTTCAACTCGAATATCATTGACTCCATAAAGTCTTGCTGCACGTGTTTTCATACATCTCTCCTAGTTGAGCATGACCTGGCCACCGGTAACCGGCACTGCCTGACCTGTCTCATATTTTTGTTCGACAATGTAACAAATAGCCCGTACGACATCCTCGGTCTGACAACCGCGGTTCATAGGGACTTTCGCTTCATAGAACTTTCTAACATCCTTTACAGTCTCGGCACCCGGAACTTTTCCTGTCTTGAGATACTGAACGAACAAACCCTTTTCAGGATCGGACCAAAGCGGACCGTCGAGGAAATTTCCCGGACAGATCGCATTGACCTTTATGTTGTCCTCGACAAGCTCGAGGGCGAAACTCTGGGTAAGCCCGATGGTGCCGAATTTGGCTCCAGCGTAAGCTGCATTCTTGTTGGACCCCTCCAAACCGGATTTGCTGCTGATCGTTATCAAATCTGTGAAGTAACTTCCCGAAGCGGTGTTTTGCAGGGCCATCATGATTGAGGCGTGCTTGCTGCAAAGGAAAAATCCGGTATAGTCGACATCGGTGACAAACTGAAAGTCCTTCAATTTCATCTGCTTCACAGATCCTGCACGAAGCACTCCGGCATTGCTCACAAACAGATCCAACCCTCCGGTCTGTCGGGCGACCTCATCCATCATCGCCTCAACCGATGCCTCATCCGTCACATTCACATACAGGGCCTTGGCAACGGTGATACATGCGACATAGTTGAGACTTGAAGCGAGGTCCTCCGCACCCTGTCGGTTCATATCGGCGATATAGACAAATGCACCCATCTCACTTAGTGAGCGGACCATCCCCTCTCCAAAGCCTTGGGCGCCGCCGGTGACCAGGACTATCTTGTCCCTGACTACGTCATTGCGGTTTGTCGAGGGAGGCAGGGAGACTATCGAAGAGACCCCTTCACCCCTGACAGCCTCATCGTAGTTGGTACCAAGGCCAAACTGTATCTCTCTACCCTCGATGCCGATTACTGCAGGATAAAGGTTCTTCTTGCCACAATACTCAGTGAATTCAACCATCCATCGGGCGGTTGTTCGCAACACTTCAGCGCCATCTTCAACAGCAGAAAGGGTCAACGAGGGCTTTTTGCCCTGAGTTGTGTGTATGAACAAGCCTTTTTCCCCATCAAAGGTAAGTCCCCTGATGACCGAGGGCAGCTCTTCAAGTATCTTTTCTGTAAAACGGACCATACCTTACTCCTACGTCAAAATAATTTTATGAGATCCAAGGGGTGATGGCTATCCATCTTCCTCCCAAGGCTTGCGTACAGGGCAAGTCTCTCATCGAGACTTTTCCCTGCATGCGGATTGTCAGGGTGAAACAGCCCGAGTTCGGCATCCACTGTCGCCAGCTTCTCATGAGCAACAAGAGCCCATGCCGAATCGACAAGATGCCTGCAGGAGGGTTGCAACAATTCAGGGCAGTTCATGCTTTGTCTGGAACTGTTGATATCAACGCCGCTGATCTCCATAAGATTGCGTTCCTTGGCAAGGCTCTGCAACCTGTGCATCTGCTCAAGGGTATTCCTCGGGGGCATGTACGTGATAGCCGGATAGCCGATATCGACCAGCAGGTCCATCAGCTCAACCAGAAAGTCATCCTCAAACTTTTCAGCCTTCTTGTCACCGGTGACACTCTGTGCGACATCACCCAGGTATGCATACGCCGGTATGCCTCCGATGCTGTTGCCAAATGCAACCACGTCCCGTACATCGGGACACTCGGCCTTTGCCGGCTGGATAAAGAAACGGGGAAGGAAGTTACTCTTGAACACTCCCAACAGGTCATACGCGTAATGAGGGTTTAAAGGATCGAGCAAGAGGGAGTTCACTTGTGGGGAAAGGGCAACCTTCAACTCCTTTTCCAGGAACCTGAGCAGTTTTTCACCCTTGCCGAACATGGCTATGCACTGCCTGGACATAGCATAGAGGATATGGCGTTCGGTGATGGAACCTCCCTCGGCAAAGCGAGAGAGAGGGACCACATCGCGTTCAAAATCAAGGTCAAATCCATAGCGGCCGACCAGGGATTGCAACGCCTCCACCTGAGCCTTGTTGCGCAAGTTGCGCTGTTTGTTCACAGGCTTGAGGAAAGCTGCAACCTCGTCAATCTTCTGATGAGGCACCCCATGAGTGCACATATAGACAATTCCAGGGGAGTCGGGGTTGTTGATCTTCCTCTCAGCGAGAGGGGTGTCCAGAAAACTCACCCGCATCTCAAAACCGACAGTACTTGCAATGCCTATGTTCCTTGCTGCCTGGAGCAGCTCTTCAGCCGCTCCGATACTGTCGTGGTCAATGCTCCCGACAATCCCCAGTCCTGCCTTCCAGGCGGCATAGGCAGCCGCTGAGGGCTCATAAGGACTGAAGGACCATGTGGTGTGCACGTGGTTATTCACTTCCTCCAGGGCTTTTCGCCTCAGCGAGCCGCTTTCTATCATAGAGCCGAGGGACCGGCTCGCCTCCAGGCGAACCGGTTTCTCAGGACTATTTATTGCCAATTCCAGTTGTTGCAAATCCATGGGCACCTCGTCAGTTGTATTTATACGCCTTCACGGCTTGTGCGATAAAACTCACCATCGGTGTAGTTATAGACAGGGACATAGGAAGGGAGAGGGAGTATCTGTTCGTGAATAGCATCCAGAACGGATGATGCCTGGGCAAAGTAGTACTCTTCCATCTCAGCAGGAGGAGTGATCCAGTTCTTGGACCCCACCACTACTATGGGAGCATCAAGATACTCAAAGGCCAGACGGGTGAGATTGGAGGCAACCGTATGCAGGTAGCTTCCCCTCTCGGCACTGTCTGTGACCATCACACAACGGCCGGTCTTCTTCACACTCTCGATGAGGGTCTCGTACTTGAGGGGATTGATCCACCTCAGGTCGATGACCTCCGCCTTCATGCCGAACTCTTTTTCCAATCTGTCAGCAGCGTCCAGCGCGGTGTAAAGTGAAGGTCCCAACGTCACAAGGGTAACGGCATCGCCTTCCCTCTTGATCGCAGGCTCCCCTTCGGGAATCTCATAGTATCCCTCAGGAACACCTTCCTTGACGAACTGCTCTCCGATTCCATACAGCTTCTGGCTCTCAAAGAATACCACAGGATCAGTACCACGCAAAGCGTAGTTGAGCATACCCTTCACATCATAGGGGGTCGCAGGATACATTGCCTTCAGGCCTGGAACCGAAGCAACCATACTCGTCCACTCCTGGGAGTGCTGGGCACCATACTTGTTTCCGACAGACACTCGCAGGACAAGCGGCATCGTCAGGACCCCTGCACTCATCGCCTGCCATTTGGGCATCTGGTTAAAGACCTCATCTCCAGCACAGCCGAGGAAGTCACAGTACATAAGTTCTACTACCGCTCTTCCCCCTGCCATGGCATACCCTACTCCACTACCGACGATTGCAGATTCTGAAATCGGGGAGTTGAAGAACCTTGAGGGAGGAAGCAGTTCGGTGAGACCACGATAACAGGCAAAGGCTCCGCCCCAATCCCGATGGTCCTCACCATAAGCGATCATCGTCGGGTCAATGGCAAATCGGTGTGCCATCGCCTCAAATACCGCATCTCGATACTGGTACTGACGAGCTGCAGGATACTCCTTGCCGTTTTCGTCAAACGCATAGCGATTACGTCTTGCGATTTGCTGGACACGGGCATTGTCCTCAAGCTTTTCAAGCAGTACAGGCTTAGTATCATCCATTTTCTCGACGTTTCCGTTGGAGAACATGACAGACTCGACAAAGGCGGCATCGACCATAGGACTGAGGACAGGATCGACTGTGATCTCCAACGTCCTTTTCATCTTGGCTTCGAGAGTGGCGTCGAAGGCATCAAGTTCCTTCTGTGTTACCAGCTCGTTCTCGATCAGGTACGCCCCATAGGCTTCGATGGGATCTTGCGCCTTGAATGCATCAAGCTCTTCCTTACTGCGGTAGGTCATCGCATCTGAGGGGCTGTGACCACTGTAGCGGTAGGTGATGGTATCCATGAAAGCAGGTCCTTCTCCCTTGAGAAGAATCTCCTTCTTTCTTGCCGTAGCATCAGCGACTGCAAGAGGATTGAAACCATCCACACGTTCGGTGTGCATGGAGTTCGGATTGACCCCAGCTCCCATCCGTGCGGCTACACCATAGCCCATGGTCTCTCCTGAAGGCTGTCCGCCCATGGCGTAGAGGTTGTTAAAAGTATTAAGCATGAAGGGAGGATAACCGGGATTGTCATCCCAAAGCGTCTTGTACTGATCCATTGAGGAGAGCACCAGACCTTCCCAGACAGGACCACGGGCGAGAGCCCCATCACCAATGTTGGCAATGACAATACCCTTCTTGCGGTTAATTTTCTTATAGAGAGATGCTCCGACTGCTATAGTGGCTGAACCACCGACGATGGCGTTGTTGGGCATACTGCCAAAAGGCTTGAAGAAGGTATGCATCGAACCACCAAGGCCAGCTGAAAATCCGGTCTTCTTCGCATAGATTTCAGCAAGAGCCCCATAGAGGACAAAGTTCTCAGCAAGGTCACGGGTGTCCTTACCTGCGAAATGTTCCTTGACTACCTTATAGGTATCGCCATCCATGAAATCTTCCATAACCGAGAGGAGTTCCTTCTCATCCATCTTCCAGATGGCGGAGAGGCTCTTTGCCAAGATCTCACCATGGCTTCGGTGGGAACCGAAAATCTGGTCTTCAGGGCCGAGGACCATGGACTGGCCTACTGCGGCACTTTCCTGACCGGCAGAGAGGTGGGCAGGTCCCTTGTGGTTATACTTGATGCCCTGATACACACCCTCTTTCTTGATGGTATCGAGCATCGTCTCAAATTTGCGTATCAACAGCATATCGTAGTAGGCGCGGATAAGGCGGTCCTTGCCGTATAGCTTGAGTTCCTTCTTGAAATCACTCTGGTACTGGTTGACTGGAATGGAAGGGATCTTGATCGTCTGTTTTTCTCTTAATTGCTTTGGGTCGAATGGTAATTTTCTGGCCATGTGGATAAACTCCTTATAGTTGTTCCTATAGTGTGTGATCAAGTGCGAAACAAGCATCCTTAATGAGCTCGGACACACTGGGGTGAGGGAATACAATTTCCTTGACATCCTGGATGCGCAGTTCGGCCTCTATGATGGCCGCCGCTCCCCAGATCATCTCGCTGCTGTAGGGTCCCAGCAGATGGACGCCCAATATGACGTTTGTCTCGGTGCTGGCAATGACTTTCACCAACCCTCCGGCGCGCTTCCCATGTTCAGCAAGAAACCTGCCGTTGGAACGCATCTGTACGGTTTCACTCTTGATCGAAATGCCTTGATTCGCTGCTTCGGTCTCGGTAAGGCCACATCCTGCGGCTTCCGGTGAAGAGTAGACAGCCCAAGGGATCGCGTTGTAACGCATCCGCTGCTTTGTCGTGCCAAAAATATTGGCAATGGCTACCTCGGCCATCCTTGAGGCGCTATGGGCCAAGAGGGATTTTCCGTTAACATCCCCGATAGCATAGACATTGGCAACGTTGGTCTGCAGCCGGTCATTGACGAGCACTCCACCTCTAGCAATATCAAGCTTGAGGTTCTCCAGACCCGCAACATTTGGCTTGCGACCGACACTCATCAGCACAAGCTCTGAAGCGAGAGTCTGCTTCTTGCCCTTGGCATCGGTGTAGGCAACCCCTTCAGAGGTGACCTCTTCAACCTTGCAGCCAAGCCTGAAATCGACACCTTTCATCTCGCGACGCATCATCTTGGCAAAGTCCCCGTCCATCATGGGAAGGATCTCTTCCATCATCTCAATGACGGTCACTTTCGTGCCTATCATGGAGAAATAGGAGGCAAACTCAACCCCAATAACTCCCCCTCCGATAACGGTAAGGGTTTCGGGAATCTTCTCAACAGCGAGTATCGCATCACTGGTGAGCACATGCGGAAGGTTGCTGCCAGGAATGGGAGGCACAAACGGAGAAGAGCCGGTAGCGACTATCAGATAGTCACCCTTGTAGGTTGTCTCTCCTACCTGTACCGTGTGCGCATCAACAAACTCGGCTTCGCCAAAGACGGTCTCCACCTTGTTCGATTTCATCAGAAATCCGATACCACCCCGCAGGGTCTCCACGGTATCCTGTTTCCAGGCCATGGCTTTCTCAAGGTTGTACGTTACCTCTTTTGTCTCAAGGCCGATTTTTTCCCCTTCGAGGGCATGCTTATACTGCTTGGCCCCATGCAAGAGACTTTTGGTAGGGATACATCCCAAGTTGGTGCAAACCCCACCCAGGAAGCCCTTCTCGATGAGGAGGACCTTTTTTCCCAAGGCTCCAGCACGCTCTGCGGCTACATATCCGCCCGGGCCCGAGCCTACTACTATAAGATCATATGTTTCCATCAGATACTCCTACAATGCCAACAAAAGGTCGATCGAAGCGATGTTATCCATCAGGGCTTTCAAGAAGCGAGCTGCATCAGCACCGTCCACTGCCTGGTGGTCCATGGTAAGGGAGAGCCCGATATGCGGGACAAAGGAGACTGATCCGTCCTTTGCCTCGACAGGCTTGGGAACAATGGTCCCCACCCCGAGGATTGCAACTTCAGGCACGTTAAGCACCGGAGTGAAAGCCTCGATGCCGAAGGAACCGACATTGCTTACCGTAAAGGTACTGCCGCTGAGTTCGTCAGGGGTGGCACTTCCATCAAAACATTTGGCTACCAGACGTTTCACTTCAACGGAGATGGCTTTCAAGCTCAATGCCTGGCTGTCTCGGATGACAGGGACCAACAGGCCTCGCGGCGCATCCGTTGCCATACCCAGATGGACCGAGGAGAACTGGAGAATCTTGTCCCCAAGGAAATGTGCGTTAAAAGCTGGGAACTGGGTAAGGGTCCTAGAGACAGCAAAGAGCATGAGGTCATTGATAGTGACACCAGAGAGTCCGAGATCTTCCTTACTACCCTTGAACCCTGCACGCAGGCGCTTCAGGGCCGTTGCATCGGCAAAGGCGTGCAGCGTCAGCTGACACGTCCCATGAATAGACTCCATCATCCTGCGGGCGGTGACCTTTCTCACACCCTTCACAGGAATCTCGGTAACCGTTCCTTCAACAGGGGCAACTGGCAGGGAAGTTGCGACTGGCTGCCCTTTCTGAAGATCAGAAGCGAGGACTCGCCCACCTATGCCGCTTCCTTCCTTAGGAGCGAGGATGCCATCTTTGAGTGCAGCCTGTCTTGCCGCAGGGGTAAGGGGTTGTGAAGATGCGCTGAGCACATCCCGCTCGATTACCCTGCCTTTCGGACCTGTCGCCGAAAGGGATGCAAGAGGGATCCCAAGTGAGGAGGCAAGGTTCCTCGCCCTCGGGCTCGAACCTTGAGCCGTCTGGGCTGTTGTTGAGACAGGAACTACAGGCTCACTTGTCTCCTCTTTGGCAACCGTTGCGTCGGAGGCGGATTTTTTGGAAGAGGTGGCAATTTCAACCTTCTCCCCTTTCTCCCCAACGACTGCGATGGCTTCCATGACAGGGGCTTCATCCCCCTCTTCGTACAACAGGGCCAAAATGGTGCCATCGGCTGTCGACTCGACATCGATGGTAGATTTATCTGTCTCAGCCGAACAGAGGATATCGCCGATGGCCACCTGGTCACCGACTTTCACATTCCATTCAACAATAATACATGACTCTACCGTGTTTCCTTGTTTGGGCATTACAACTTGTTGCGCCATACTCTCTCTTCTCCTCTATCGGGCTATGATGACCTCTACGCCCAGCTCCTCGAGCTGGACTACCAGGTCTTGGGGAAAACCACTGTCTGTGACAATGGTATCTATATCTTGTGCTCTCATTATCTTGACGAAGCCCCTCTTGCCGACTTTGGATGAGTCGACACAGAGGACACGCCTTGTTGCCTGGGCGCACATGCGCTGCAACACCTGGGCGTTCTCTATCAGGGAGGTGGTAAGGCCATGTTCCAGCGTGATGCCGTCGGTACCGAAAAAGGCCGTTGAAACATGGTAGCTCTCTATCTGGCTGATGGCTACAGGCCCTACCAGAGCTTCTGCCTGGGGGCGGTACTCCCCTCCTACAAGGGTTATGTCCAACATGGGGTTGGCCCTTCCGTAAGGGAGCAGGAGTGTTGAGTTGGTCACCACCTTAATGCTCTTGAGCCCATACAAGTGCCTTGCAATGAGCGAACAGGTGGAACCGTTTGAAATCATAATGAAGTCACCATCTGAAACGAGGGTGGCGGCCGCTTTGGCGATAAGTTCCTTCTGGGGAGTGTTGGATGAATTCCGAAGGAGTGATTGTGGGGAGGATGCCGCTACCACCCTCCCATGTGAACGGACAACAAGACCTTTGAAATCAAGGTCGCGCAGGTCCCCACGAATGGTAACAGCTGAGACACCGAGCTCTTCACTGAGCTTTTTCACAGGATATTCCTTACCACTACGAAGCAGTTCAAGGATTTTGGCTTCTCTGGGAGAAATTCCCACCATTACTTCACTCCTCTTTCAAATTCCTTTCGTATCACTTTCGATTGTATTACTAATCGACAACAATATCAAGAGAATATGAAAGGAACTTTTCAATCCATGTGAAACACTTCCTCCAAGGGAGTGGATACCGGGCTGTTGTCCTCATGGGTCTCCATAAGGGGGGCCATATACTCCCACCATTTTTTTACTATGGGATTTTCCCCCAGACTTTGGGACCCGCCCCCAGAGCGTGTCCTCTGGAATGCAAACAGGAGATTGGTACCCTCATCAAAATATATGGAGTAGTCATAGACCCCACTTTCAGAAAGCAGTGCCTTAAGCTCTGGCCATATTTCGGCATGACGCTTCTGGTACTCCTGCTTGCAGCCCTCTTTCAGCTTCATGACAAACGCCTCTCTGTTATCCATATCAGAGCCCTCCTTGTTGTATCTTTAGCTTACGGTTGGCCTTATAGATATCCAGCAGTCTCGGAAGCAGGACAGCAATGATCAACAGTGACCCGATGACAATGGTCATCACAGTGCCTGAGAACTTAAGCAGGCCCATGCCGAATTTCAAGTACCCTACCAGCAGGGAACTGATAAAGACCCCAAATACAGTACCCCTTCCTCCGGAGATGGAGACACCACCCAGCACTACAAGCGTGATGACTTCCAGATCCCATCCGGTAGCAATGTTCGACCTGACAGAAAGGATTCGGCTGGCAAGCAATACTGCAGAAATTCCACAAAAGAATCCGGTAAGCGTGTAGTTGATAATTCTTGTCCTACGAACGTTGATACCAGAAAACCTTGCCGTCTCGGCACTGTTGCCAATTGCATAGAGACGCCTTCCATAGGCTGTCTTATGAAGCACAAAGAAAAATACCAGCATCAGGGCCAGATAGAGCACAAAGGCAAAGGGTATGATGGTTCCAGGAATGAATTCCTGGCCGAAGAAACCGAAACCCTGGGGATATTTAGTACAGGCATGCTCACCAAGCATCCCGGTGGCTATTCCACGGTAGATGTTCTGGGTTGCCAGAGTCACGGCGATTGCCGGCATGTTCAAGCCGGTAATGAGCAATCCGTTTACCAAGCCAGCTGCACTGCCTACAAGAAGCGAGAGAACGATAAGCGTAGGGATGCTCGCCCCTGCCTCGGCTGAGATGCCTATCACGTAAGCACACAGGGCTATTATGGAGGCGATGGAAATATCAATGTCCCCACACATGATGATGAAGATCATAGGGAGAGCCAGGATGGCCTTCTCCGAAAACTGGAACGTCGCATTCATCAGATTGAACCAATCCAGGAAATAAGGGGACATGTTGGTAAAGAATATGAAAACAACCACAAAGAGGAAGGATAGGATAACCTCCCATTTGGTGAAGAGTTCTACAAGTCGGTTCTTCAGGGACATCTCATCGATCAGGCGGCCTTGAGCCACAAATTGTTTTTTCTCACTCATAGCTCTACCCTCTCCTCTGTTCTAGCAATTTCCTGGTTTTCCTCTGGTCACTGATCGTGTTCAGGGCCAAGGCCATCAGTACTATCAGGCCCTGTACGAAAGTCTGCCAAAACACCGAGAGATAGATTACCGGCAAAGCATTGGTGACCACACCCAAGAAGAGCGTGCCCAAAGCAACCCCGATGATACCACCCGCTCCACCGGAGAAGTTCACCCCGCCAAGCACGCAGGCAGCGACTGCCTGCATCTCAAAGCCTGTAGCCATCTCATTGACCGCGGAGGCGTAGCGGGCGGTCCACAAGGACCCGGCAAGGCCACAGAGTGTTCCTGAAATCAGGAACACCACCAGGCGGATCCTGCTCTCACTGACACCGACAAACTTGGCTGCAGTGGGATTTCCACCGATAGCGTAAATCTCACGTCCAGTGCGGGTATTCCGACTGAAGTAGTAGAACAGGACTATAACGAACAGAGCTATCCATAACAGGTACGAAATACCCAGAAAGGTGGTACGAGGCAGGGCAATGTAGGAATCAGTCATCTCATGGGCAGTAACCCACGTCCCTTTACTCAGAAGGAAGGTCATCCCCCTGAAGATACTCATCGTCCCAAGCGTAGTGATAATCGGGGGTATCTTGCCGTAGGCAACCAGGACTCCATTGACCAGGCCCAAACCGGCGCCAATACCCATACCGACAAGCAGCAACAGCCCGACAGGCACCTGGGGAAAGCTCTCGTTTATCATCCCGCAGGCCATACCGGTGAAGGCTATGACCGATCCGACTGAAAGGTCGATACCATTTGAAAGTATCACGTAAAACTGCCCAATAGCCACAATGACGAGAATCGCCATATCATTGAGAATGGTACTTATATTCTTGGGAGAGAGAAATTGCGGAGAGCGAACGGTTATGGGAACCAGCAGGACCACAAGCAGGACCATGAGAGTCGCCTCTCGCCTGGCAAAAGTCCGTCGTACAAATTGGGAAAAGCTATTGTCAGGCATGGGTGACCTCCTTTACTTCTTTGATAGCATAGCGCATCACCAGTTCTGCACTGAGATCCTTACGGTCTATAAATCCTGTCTGAATGCCCTCGTGCATAACCATGACGCGGTCAGCCATTCCAATCACTTCAGGGAGCTCAGACGATATGAGGATAACGGCAACCCCCCGGCTGGCCATCTCACATACGAATTCATGCACAGCGGCTTTGGTCGCCACATCGATACCTTTAGTCGGTTCATCCAGAATGAGAATCTTCGGGTCAGTTCCTATCCACTTTGCCAACACAACCTTCTGCTGGTTTCCACCGGAGAGGGTCTCGGCATCGACATGATAGCCAGCGGCCTTGATCTCCATCTCATTGCCTTGCTTTTCCACATAGGTCTTCTCGCTCTTGCCCTTGGTAACCAGCCCCTTCCAACAGAGCTTGGTGAGCATGGGAAGGGATATGTTGTGGGTAAGAGACATCTGCAGGACCAAGCCCTGCTTCTGGCGGTCTTCCGGAACCAGGGCAATGCCCCTACGCATGGCGTCCTGAGGGTTCCGAGGATTGTAGGGTTTGCCTTCGATGCTCATTGAGCCGCCATCAGCCTTATCTATGCCAAAGATGGTACGAACCACTTCGGTACGTCCGGCCCCCACCAGTCCGAACAATCCCAAAATCTCACCACGGTGCAGATCAAAACTGATGTCCTTGAATGCTCCCAACTGAGAAAGGCCCCTGACCTCAAGTATCTTCTCTCCTGTATGGGTAGTGTGCTCTGGGTACATCTGATCGACGCTGCGTCCGATCATCATCTGAATGATGTCGTCTTCACTACTCTTTCTGACTTCCCCTTCACCTATATACTGACCATCACGCAAAACCGTGAAATAGTCACAAATTTCAAATATTTCAGCGAACTTATGTGAGATGAACAGGATCGCCTTACCGCTATCCCGTAGCTCCCTCACTATCCTGAAAAGGTCTTCTACCTCCCTGCCTGTCAAAGCTGAAGTCGGCTCATCCATGATGACCAGCCTTGCATCCAGAGAGAGGGCCTTACTGATCTCAACCATATGTCGCTGTGCAACGCTGAGATTCTTTACCAGAGTATCGGGATTGATATCGAGCTTCATTTGAGAAAGCAGGACTCTGGTGTGTTCGGTCATCGCTTTCCAATCCAGCTTGCGTGTCTTTTCATTACGAATGTGGTGTCCCATGTAGATGTTCTCAGTAACACTTAGTTCAGGGAACATCGAGGCTTCCTGATGGATGGCTACAATGCCGGCCTCCTGGGCTTCGATCGCATTTTTGAATGAGATGGGTTTTCCCTCCAGCTCAATCACCCCACTGGTTGGGAAATACACCCCAGTGAGAATTTTTACAAGAGTTGATTTGCCCGCACCATTCTCGCCGATGAGCGCATGCACCTCTCCACTGCGAATCGACAGATGAACATCGTCCAGTGCACGAATGCCAGGGAATATCTTCGTTAGATTTTGTACTTCCAACAATGCCTTTTGCATTGCCCCTCCTTCAGCCGATACGCTTGATCACAAGAGAAATTGCTCCCGCCCATAAAAGGCGGGAGCAAGAGAGGACCATTTTAGAAAATTGCAGCGTACTGCTCGATGTTGTCCTTGTTGAATACATAAGGAGTGCTCATGTAGATCAGACCATCTTTTTCAACCTTTACAGAGTCCATGCGTCCTGCAGGAATCACGTCACCAACATTGGCTTTGGTGGTACCTTCAATGAGTGCATTGAGGATGTAGGTGGAGGTATACCCAAGATCGATGGGGTTCCACAGAGCCATCTGACGGCAGGTGCCATCAAGGATGTATCCCTTCATTTCTGAAGGAAGGCCAAGACCGGTAACTTCCACAACACCAACCTTACCAGCATCCTTCACAGCCTGGGCTGTTGCAAGCAGACCAACAGTGGTCGGGCAAATGATGGCTTGGAGCTTGGGATACTTCTGCATCAAGGAGACAGCTTCACGATAGCTCTTGTCCGGGGCATCATCACCATAGACAACTTCAACAAGCTTCATCTTTGAGTACTTGGGATCCTTGATCTCTTCTTTCATCCAGTCAATCCAGAGGTTCTGGTTTGTTGCCTGGGCGGAAGCTGAGAGGACAGCCACTTCACCGGCATAGTCTGTAAGTTCTGCCGCAAGCTGAATCTGCTGGCGACCGATAAGTTCGGCATTACTTGGCAGAAGATCGACGATGCGTCCGCCTACGTTGATCCCTGAATCAAAGGAAATCACCTTCACACCAGCAGCCATCGCTTTCTTGGCAACGGAGATGAGAGCATCTGAGTCGTTGGCGGATATTGCAATACCATCGACACGCTGTGCGATAAGAGTCTCGATAATTTCAATCTGACCCTCGGCAGTTGCCTGTGGAGGCGCCATATACGTGGTCTTTATGCCACCGATTTCAGTTGCTGCCTCTTCACTTCCCTTGAAACAAGCATCAAAGAATCCGTTTCCCATGCTCTTTCCAAGAATGACGATCTCTTTTGTCCCTTTTGCTGAAGCGTCTTCTTTAGCGCCCTGTGCAAACACGGTTCCCATTGCAATGGCAATGATCAAAACGACCAACAGTGTTTTCTTCATACAAACTCTCCTTTTTTCTTCTTTTCGGAAAATCCGAAATCTATATGTAACCGGGAAACCCGGATCAGATAGCTCAGGCCTTTGGCAGGGAAGCCCGATACTTCTCAACTTCCCAATTCCGGATAAACTGGATCATATCCTCATCCATGAATAACGGGCCACCAAAACTCTCGGTATAGACACTGACCCTTACGGTATCGAAGAATAACGGCAGAGGTTTCTCCCCTATCGAGAAAACCCCGGTGTCCTGCACACCGACGATCTTCGGTTCAGTGCCGTAGAGCTTCTCATACTCAGCAAAAGCCTCATCCACGGACTCCCCCTCTCCCACCCAAAGCGGCTTGAATCCGCTGTAGACAATGTGGTCGGGAGTAAATGAGGACGCAACAGGGGCGAAAGCATCAACAGTGGCAAGATAACGGGAGAACTCACGATTCATGGCAGAGACAACTTTCTCCCCTGTGAGCTTTTCCAAACTAGCAACAATAGCCACCCGCCTCTTTTCCTCAATGCCCATCGGGGTGAAGTCAGGCCTACGGACCAGTTGCGCATCAATCCTTTTGAGAATCTCATCGTATTGGGTTGCGATCTCCTCGAGGCTCTCAGCACCTACGAACACCCCATGGTTCTGGAGGAATATCACAGAGGAAATCTTGCCGCTCAGCTCTTTTTGCTCGGCCAGGCGCTGCCTGACTATCTTTGCAAGGATAAAGCCCGGTTTGACCAGCTCTATCCACAGGGCATCGGGGAACAGTCGTCCAATGGCTCGCTTCCCTTCGACAGAACAGGTTATCCCATTCACCAGGGCCGGATGGAGATGCACCACATAGGAGAAAGGCAGAAGTGCATGCAGCAAAGCCTCCACCGACGGACGGGAACCCTCTCCCTTTAGGCGACAGGCCATCATATCCTTAAGCACCTCTTCTTCACGCTCATCGTCATCAGAGCTGTAGGTGTTAGCCCATATGGAATCCATACGGGCGAGATCCATTTTCACAAAGCCCTTGGGGCCTATACTTGCCAACTCGCTGCCAGAAGCCTTTACATAGAGGACCCCATCCTTCTTATAGGAGGTATTCCCTCCACCCAGCAAGACGAAGCGTTCATCGCTTCCATACCTCTGTGATTCAGAGAGCAGGGTATCAATGCTCATTCTCTCTCTCCTAATATGGTTCGCTCATACTCGCCGACTATCTTGATGAGATCTCCATCCAAGGCGATATTGTTTCTTCGGCAGAACTCATCCCAGACAAATCCAAAGGGCATGATACTCTGTTGCTCGAGCAGCGCCATCTTGGCGTAGCCATTCCCCGTCTCCTCATAGCGGATCAAGAGGTTCAAAGGTTGGAGCATGGCAAAAAGCAACGCTTTTCTCATCGATCTCGCACCGGTGACCCATGCCCCAACACGATTGATGGAGGCATCGAAAAAATCAAGGCCTATGTGGGTGGTGGCAAGCTTGCCGCTTCGCACCAGCTCCTCAGCTACCATTTTAACTTTGTCATTGAAAAGGACCACATGGTCACTGTCCCAGCGCATGGGGCGGCTGATATGCAGAAGCATCTCATCATCAAAAAGCAAGATTGCGGATAGTTTATCGGAAATGTCCTCTTCAGGATGGAAATGGCCCATATCAATGCAGAGCATCTTCTTGTTCCTACTGGCGTAGTTCATGTAAAACTCATGGGAACCTACCACGAAGGCCTCACTGCCTATGCCGAACAATTTGGTCTCCAAAGCATCGATCATCTCTTCTTCGGGATACTCTATGGCGAAAATCTCATCGAGGGACTCCTTGAGAATGGAACGGTAGCCAAACTTATCGACAGTAAGGTCCTTCGCCCCATCGGGAATCCAGGTATTAAGTATGCACGGGCTCTTCTGCTCACGACCGATCCAAGCGGCAATTTTCCGACAACGCTTCTCATGTTCGATCCAGAATCTCCGTATCTCCTCATCCTTGCTAGCAAGGGTGTAACCGTCATCAGCGAGAGGATGGCTGAAAAAAGTCCCGTTGAAATCTATATGGACATCATTTTTTTTCGCCCAGTCCAACCACCCCTGATAGTGCTTTTCCTCTATCTGGTCACGATCTACAAAGGTAGAACCGAACTCACCATAACTCGCATGGAGGTTAAGGCGATGTTTCCCAGGAACCAGGGAAAGCACCTTCTCAAGGTCACGGCGAAGCTCGGTTACATCCCTGGCTTTGCCCGGATGATTGCCAGTGGCCTGGATACCGCCACCTCCCAAGGTGGCGTCAGGTTTTTCAAAACCACCGACATCATCACCTTGCCAGCAGTGGATGGCAATGGGAACGGAGGCCAATTCCTCTAGTATGGTTTCTGTATCAACGCCAAACCTGGCGTAGGCTTCCTTTGCAATCTCATAGGTGGTCATGGTTGTATCTCCTATATACAAGTCTGACACCTTTTGGAAAATCCGCCTTGACAGAATAGTCAAATTATAGCACGATTTTATCATGTCATACCAAATACTCCAAGAAGGGGTGTTTTTCAAGGAAAACAGCCTAAAAGTAAAGATCATGTTTCGTGATCCGGAGATACCCTATTCCTTACATAGCCACGATTTTTATGAACTGGTAGTAGTAGTTTCGGGTAGAGGGTCACACCTTACACTAGGTGCAGAAACACCGATTGGCGAAGGTTCTGTCCTCTTCGTAAGGCCTGGGGTGCAACATGGGTACGGCAAGCTAGACAACCTCAGGTTATATAACATCTTAATTGGAAGCGATGTATTTTCCAAGGAGATATCAGACCTGTCAGAAATGCCAGGATTCAAAACTTTCTTTCTGTATTCAGAAGAGAATATTCCCATTTTCAAACTGAATAACTATCAGCTTACTGAAACGATTTTCCTGCTGAAGGAGATAAAGGCAGAGAGTGAGCGTGTGGGATTCGCAATGGGCTCTGCGGCAATGGCATATGCAAAACTCTTGCAGCTGGTCATCAAGATCGCCCGGATTCATACCCCAAAGCTACAGGGTTCCACACGGTCCACTGCAGAGAGACTCGATCCTATCATGCTCTTCATCGAACAGAACCTGGACAGGTCCCTGACACTCGAAGAGTTGGTCAGTGTAGCCAATATGAGTGCCAGCACCTTGAACAGGCAGTTCAAGGCGTATACAGGCTGGTCTCCTGTGGCATTTCACATCCACAGGAGAATAGCCTACGCATGTTCACTCATCCTCAAGGCTGATATGAGCGTTGAGGAGTTGTCCGAAGCTTCCGGTTTCTCTGACGGAAACTACTTTTCGCGTCAGTTCCGCTCCCATATGCATATGAGTCCCAAGCAATACAAGAAGCTATGGACAGGACAGTGACTTTAGACCACCACCCCTTTCTTCAGCAATACATTGGCGTATAGGGCTTTTTCGCCGGTAGCCACGATGGCATAGGCCTTTTGTGACCGCTCATAGAAGGCAAACCTATCGATGAAGGTAAAGCCCTTGAAAGCAGGGTCCCCTTTCTTGGCAATCTTATCGTACTCTGCCCAGATGGGTGTCTCGACACTATCGCCAGGAGCCTTTTCCATAAGCACGGCGTTTTCGGCATACGTATCAAGGGGGAACAGTTTGAGGATGGCTTCAAGAATCGATGGGACATCATGCCCATCGAGACGGATGACGCGCTCATTCATGGAAGCGGCTGGGAAGTTCCCATCTCCTATGACCAACTCATCCCCATGACCCATTTCCATGAGGACCTTCAAAAGCTCAGGACTCAGAATTGACGGAATGTTTTTTAGCATGACAGACTCCTTGAAAAAATCTTTTATTGCAATAAAGCCGATCTCATGCGATACTGCAAGTGATGTAAACGATTACATTTCTCATGATATACCAAGGAGGATCATATGGCAAATGTTTCTGATAATAAAATGATCAAAGCGGAAAAACGCTATGCAGGGGCACTTCCCAAAATAGGAATAAGACCTGCAATTGACGGAAGACAGAGAGGTGTCCGGGAGTCACTGGAAGAGCAGACCATGAACATGGCGAGATCAGCGGCAAAGCTTATCAGCGACAATGTAAGGCACAGCACTGGAGAGCCGGTTGAGTGCGTCATAGCTGATTCCACCATCGGCGGAGTACGTGAAAGTGCCGATTGCGCTGAAAAATTTGCCAGAGAGGGAGTATCCATTACCCTGACAGTCACTCCCTGCTGGTGTTATGGGACTGAAACCTTCGATTTCGATCCTCTTACCGTAAAGGCTGTATGGGGCTTCAACGGCACAGAGAGACCGGGGGCAGTATACCTTGCAGCGGTCCTCGCAGCCCACACACAGAAGGGCCTGCCTGCTTTCGGAATCTACGGCAGGGATGTCCAGGATAGTGATGACACCTCCATCCCAAGTGATGTATCTGAGAAAATCCTCCGCTTTGCACGCGCTGCCCTCGTTGTGGCGACAATCCGTGGCAAGAGCTACCTCTCCATCGGCGGATGCGCCATGGGTATTGCAGGCTCCATTGTCGACCAGGATTTCCTCCAGGACTTCCTCGGAATGAGGACAGAAGCCATAGACATGTGTGAGATCGAACGCAGGATCGCCGAAGGCATCTACGACAAGAAAGAGTATGAGATAGCTATCAAATGGGTACGTGAGAACTGTATCCAGGCTGAAGATACCGTCAACACCCCAGAGTACCGCAGAAGCAAAGAGCAACTGGAGAAGGATTGGGAGTACTGCACCAAGATGGTCATGGTAGGTCGCGACCTGATGATAGGGAATCCGAAACTAGCCAAGGCGGGTTTTGGTGAGGAAGCACTAGGGCACAACGCGATCGCAGCAGGTTTCCAAGGCCAGAGACAGTGGACTGACCACTGGCCAAACGGAGACTTCATGGAGACCATGCTTACCACATCCTTTGACTGGAATGGTATTCGCGAGCCCTTCATCATGGCAACTGAGAATGACTACCTCAACGGTTTGGGAATGCTTTTCAGCAAGCACCTGACCAACAGGGCCTCGATTTTCAGTGACGTGAGAACCTATTGGAGCCCTGACTCCATCGAGCGGGTCACAGGCTGGAAGCCGGAAGGTCTTGCAAAGGACGGTTTCATCCACCTCATCAACAGTGGTGCCACCACCCTTGATGCCAATGGGCAGATGAAGAACAAGGAAGGCAAGAGCGAGATGAAGCAGTACTGGGACATCACTGATGAAGATGTGAAGAACGTTCTGGAAAATACTCGTTTCAGCGTTGCCAACTGTGGATATTTCCGAGGAGGCGGATTCAGTTCAACCTTCCTCAGTGAAGGTGACATGCCTCTGACCATGGTCAGGCTGAACCTGGTGAAGGGTGTGGGCCCTGTGATGCAGATCGCAGAGGGCTGGACCTGTGAAGTGCCCGAGAAGGTCTTTGACATCATCAACAAGCGGACTGACCAGACTTGGCCTACCACATGGTTTGTCCCAAGGATTGACGGCAAGGAAGGTCCGTTCAAGGATGTCTACTCTGTCATGGCTAACTGGGGAGCCAACCACGGTGCCCTCGGATACGGTCACTTCGGTGCGGACATGATCACCCTCTGCTCAATGTTACGCATACCTGTTTGCATGCACAACGTTCCTGAGGAGAAGATCTACCGTCCTAGTGCCTGGACAATGTTGGGTATGGACAAGGAAGGAGCTGACTTCAGAGCTTGTGAGAACTTCGGACCTCTGTACGGCAAGTACTGAGCGAAGAAGTAACAGGACAGCGAAGTAAAATTCACTGTACAAACGCAAGAGGAGCTGACCAAGATGGTCAGCTCCTCTTCACTATGCACCCATACGTACTGTTTCCATCACGCAGCTACCATGATCTGGCAATAAACAAAGCACTCCCTTCAAAACCTTGCCCTATTGCACGCACCTTACAACGAGCAGATCTTCTCCCATACCTTCTCATCCACAGGAATTCCATCCCGCAAATTCTCCTCACGTAGGCTCTTGCGTTTCTCTCCAGGAAATCGTACCGGATTGTCAGGATCCATAGGAACCGAATCCTTCAGATCGGCCAAGGAAGCAGAGATCTTCTCTTCTATAGCAGCGCGATCGGGAAGATCGGAGAGAGAGATGGCAATGAATACCTGCGAGACTTCCTTCTCAAGCTCACTTCCTATGGAGTGGGTGGTCCTCCCTCCGGAGAGGGCTGAGGCGATGAGGTCCAGGGCCAAGGCAAGGGAGGTACCCTTCCAGAATCCCATGGGCATCGGCCTCTTGCTCTCCATGATGGCCGCAGCATCCCGAGAGGGATTTCCCTCACCATCGAAGCCACCGTCAAAGGGAAGAGGGCGTCCCTCTCTCTTATACGTCTCCATCTTCCCATAACTGAATTGGGACATCGCCGCATCAACGAGCACCGGTCCGTCCTTACCTGGTATTGCCAGGACGAGGGGGTTGTTGCCAACCTTGGCATCCTTACCTCCCCAAGCGGGCATCAGGGGAAGGGTATTTGTCCAGAGGATACCAATGCAGTCCTCCTTTGCAGCCATAAGGCCATAGGTGCCAGGTCGCATCCAGTGCGAGTTGTTGGCAAGGGCAACACAGGCTATCGTGCTCTCTTTTGCAAGCTCGATGGCTCGCTTCATGCAAAGGTGTGCATTGAGATTTCCCGGCCCCATCTTCCCGTCCCAACGTTCCAAAGCTCCAAACCTGGCTACAGGGGTAGCCCTGGCAGATACATCCACTATCTTGTCATCTATGTTCTTCACATAGGAGTAGAATCGGTTTGCTCCATGGGTATAGACCCCTTCCAGCGAAGTCTCGGCAATCATAGTTGCAGAAAGTTTTGCCGAAGCGCCATCCATGCCCCGTGACAGGAGAACCTTTTCAAACCGCTTTATCATATCCTCATATGCAACTCTCATACTTACCTCTCTCCTTAGCTTATTTATATGTGTATTTTTTCCTGCTGTCCCACCACACTTCCCCCCCACAGGAACGAAGATAGGTCACACAACTGCGAACAGGCTTTGCATACATCCTTTCCACCGCCTGCATGTAAAGATCCAGCTGGGCCCTGTGCCTCTCAGGAGCACGGTACCGATCAGTCTTGAAATCTATGATGAGCAGTTCATCATCTGTCTCAACCAGAAGGTCTATGGAACCTTCCACGACCACTTCCCTCCCCTCATGCAGTGCGGCTGAGAAAAACTTCACTTCACAACGAGGGTGGTTGGGCTCTACATGGTGCTTGTAGATATCACTCTCCAGAAAGTTAGCGCACAGCACAAGGGCATCAGCAAGAAGCACTTTTCGCTGTTTGGCCGTAAGCAGATGATACAATCGTTGGGTCATAAAGGCAAACTCATCCTCAACCTGCTGTTTCAGTACCATCGCCTCACAGAGCCCATGGACAAAGGTGCCGAAGTCGGCAGTGACAGAAAAAGTTTCCTGTTTAACCTCTTCAAGCAGACTGTCACTGGCAAAGAGGGGCAACTGCTCGGCAAAGCCTGACTCCGCCTGGTTCCCCTCCTCATCATAGAGAGAGGTAGCCGCATAGCGGAGCGGCCTCAAATCGGGATCCTTTGCAGGGCTTCCATACCAACGTGCCGCCTCAGTCATGGCAGTGCTTGCATCGGAAGTCATCGAGCTGTAGAGAGAACGCTCCTCTATGTCTTCAATGCAAAAGGAACGAACCATCCCCTCCTCCAGCTCGGGCTCATTGATATCAATGCCCAGAGCCCGGCAACAGAGAAGCAGCAGGTTGTTATCGGGCTTGTCCCCAGATACATTACGATTCGTGCTGGTAAAGTATCCGCTCACCACCAGGTGAGTCTCTGCCCGTGTAAGGGCTACGTAGAGCAAACGCTTCAGCTCAGCCAGCTCAAACAGCTTTTCATCATCCTCCTCAAACAGCAGTGCGGCATTTTGGATCTCTTCGATCTTGGTGGCAGTGGCATAATAGGAGCTGGACATGAATGAAGGCAGCATCTCCCCGGCAAACACAGAGATGCTGTTGCCATGCCCCCTTCCAACACTACCGCTGTTTCCGAGGAATACGATAGGAAACTCCAGCCCTTTGGATTTATGAACCGTCATTATCTGAACCCCTTCCCCCTGTTCCTTCAGGACATCCAGGTCATCAAGGCGCTCATTCTGTCCAAGATTGTCGCGGATAAAATCGAGGAATTGGCTGAGGCTCATAGCCTGCTCTTCCTTGATCTGGGCCAAGCGGTGCAAGAAACTAAAATGCTCCAGATACATCTGATACTCCGGTTTGGAAACCAACGAAAGATAGTAGCCACTTTCGTACCAGAGGAACTGTACAATCTCACTGAGTTTTCCTGTCTCTACTTTTTTGCACAAGTGCCCGAAGAAAGAACAGCACCCCCTGTAGCGGAGCGTATCTTCCTCATCCAATTCAGGACCCTCCGTAAAAGGCTGCAGACAACCGTCATAATGGACAAGTGCCGAGTACACCCCCTCATCGGAGATGTTACAGAAAGGAGAACGCAGGGCGCTCATATAGGAGAGCTTGTCGTTGGGATAGAGGGTAAGCTGCAACATCGCATACAGATCATTGGCCGGAGCCTCCAACATGAGCGAACGTGCCGCCTGCAAGGTATAGGGTATGGAGTATTTTCTAAAAGCCTTCTCAAAGCTCAATTGGTTGCCTGTCGTGCGCATGAGAAGCGCCATATCACTAGGCTTGGGCCTTCTGGGGCCATCTTTTGAGGGTATGAGATACTCATCGGTCGTAAGCATCCGTACCATCAGGCGGGCTACTGCGATGGCTTCCGCATCAGCAGCTGCCGCATTCTCCTCCTCTTCATCATCCTTGTCCTCATCTCCCCCCTGACTGTTGGACGGATCATCCTTCTTGAAAGGTTTGACCAGCATCGAGAGTGTTGGCGTTATACCCTCAGTCGGGTCTCTAAAGCCCAAAGAGGTGAAGTCAGCCTCGTAGGGCTCCCCTTCGTTTTGCATCACAGAGGGAAACATCCGGTTGAACAACTCTATGAGGGCGGGCTCGCTACGGTAGTTTGTGTCCAGGCTCAACGCCTTCCCTCCGACTGATTCGAGCTCTTGGCTCAGATGCTTGAACACACGCACATCCGCACCCCGGAACCGGTAGATGGACTGCTTCTCATCACCGACAAAGAAGAGCTTGTCGGCCTTGAGCGAAGAGGAGTCGGGGATACCGTCACTGTTGAGGTCCTCCCTCTCGGCAAGCAGGTAGAGCAGCTCTTTCTGCTGCTCATTATTGTCCTGGAACTCGTCGATCATGATGTAACGGTACTTGCTCTTGAAGTATGCACGCAGGGGGAGGTTCTCTTTCAATATCTCCACAGCAAGGGAGGAGACATCACTGAAGGTGAGTATGCCGGTCTTTCTCTTTTCAGCCTGGTATGCCTCAACATATTCACGGACGAAGCCGATCACACTGGCCAGCCTGTCCTGGTGCAACACTACTGATAAGGCTACGCAGAGCTTGCTTCTGAGAGTCCGGTACTCATCGGTTGTTTCACGAAGGAATTCAAAATCTTCCCCCTTCCCCGCTCCTGGCTTCCTGAAAATGAGATAATTGCTGCTCAGCAGTTCAAACATCTCCTTATCGTTCAGGCCTTCGCCAATCTTTTCAAGGAGCGTCTGGGCTATGGTACGGACCGATAAGAGCGTCTTGGGAGCGGAAGCGAATGCAGCATAGCGTTCCAACAGGCTTGTGAAGCTGCCCAGCAGATCATAGAACTGCTCACGAACAGATGCGACAAGGCGGTCACTGAGATTCGCTTCGACTTTCTTGGGTAGATAGTAGTGCTGGGATACAAGCCTGACAAGCATGTTCTCCACCAGATTATCGGGGCTGTAGAGTTCCGAGAGGATCTTTGCCCCTTCGCTGAAACTGCGTTCCTCCAAAAGTGCATTGGCACATCGGATGGCACTTTTCTTGTTCTCTTCATCATCGATGGCGAAATCACCGGCAATACCGTAAGAGGTGCTGTCGCACCTGAGTATCGTGGAACAAAAACTGTCCAAGGTCGCAATGGTCGCATCGGGGAATTTGGTCAGTTGCATCCCAATGTGAGGATCAGAGGAGAAGGTAAGCAACTGCCGGTGGATGCGTTCACGCATCTCACGCGCCGCCTTTCGAGTGAAGGTGAGGGTAAGTATCTGGTCGCAGTCAGCCTTCTGTTCCAGGACAAGCCTCAAAAACCGGTACGAGAGGACAGTGGTCTTACCCGAACCCGCTCCTGCGGATACCACGCAGTTCCTATCGCAAAATACTGCCTCAAGCTGGTTCTTGTCCAGCTGTCTGGGACTCTGTTTCATCACTTCTTCAAAGCTGATCATCGGGTTGCAAACCTCCTCCTGCAAATCGGGCGGTATATGCACCCCTTGCAGCTCTCTTTAGACGGGGTAGCCTCAAGATGTCCCCCTTCAATGGCTGTGGCGACTTTCTGGAGAACCTCCTCAAGGGCCTTGTCACAAAACTCCATCAGAGGCGTCTGCTCCCTATCCCAAATGGCACTATATCGCCCATCCTTTATGCTGAAGTACGAAGCATTCACCACTTCTGCCCCCAGGCTCTCACCTACCAGCTTCCTATACAAGGGGAGCTGGAATGAAGGTATCTTCTCCTTGATCTTCGTAAAGGGAACCTTACCCTTCTTGTAGTCGATGACTGCATAGAGCTTCCCTTCCGGGGGATCGAGGGAGATGATACGGTCTATCCTTCCCTCGAGGGAGAACAGGTCGTTGACAAAGGAGAGTTTTTCCTCAAAGAAAATTGAGCGGGCATGGGAAAAAAGCTTCTCTTCAGCCTCAAGTATCCAGGTGCATCTCTCCCTGAACTCGTAGATTATCCAGGCTCGGGTTGGAGGGTTGGGCCCCCCTTCCCCGAAGTATTCGATAAGCTTCTCATCAAAAAGGCCAAGCAGAAGCGTACGGTACTCCTCAATTCTTATAGGGGAGAAATACTCTATCTTCCGGAAAAATGCCTCATAGACTGCATGCAGGAACGATCCGATGAGACGATGATCCACGTTCAGCACTTGGTAATCCACCTGGTCCACTTCAAACAGGTATTTGCATAACCAGGCATAAGGACAGCGGACGAAAGTATCGAGGCCCGTTGGTGAGAGATGGATGAGATGTTTCCCGCCAACCTCGTGTTTTAGCAACGGCACCCATTCGAGAGGAAGGGGATTACGGGCAAAATCCCTTCGTTTGGGAGAGAGGGATGTGTGTATTGCATTGGCAAACCACCACTGTTGCCTATTTGTTGCAAGGGAGAGAGGGGGTTCTCCTCGCCAAAGAAGGCCCTCACCCAAGAAGGGATCATGTGCTTCTGGGATATCTTTCCGTCCCTCTGCTACCAGGTCCCCTTCCAAGAAAAATGTTGGGGGCAGGGATTCCCCCTCATAGCTGGTGGTATGGTAGGAGAGGTAAAGCTCCCCTTCTGCGAGCAAAGCGGCGTGCAAGGTAGCTGCAGTCGTATCCTCTTCCCTGCGGTCCTTGGTCTCTACTGTCTGTGGCAACAGGGCAAGGGGTTGCGACAGACAAGAACTGCCACTGTGGTCAAGGGAAAGGATAAAATGGTGCTTAGCTTCCAAAGGAGCCGTCAGTGGCCATGGATAGACCTGTATCCCTTCCTCATGCATCTGAGGAACATAGAGTTTGGTATCCAGGAAATCGAGGAAGAAGCTGAAAAGAGAGGAGTGCGAATCTATCGAGACCGCAGCCATCGCTGCCTTGATGTTCTCCATGGCATCAAGGCAGAAAGAGTAGACATCCTCCCCTTGCGTACCTTTCCACTGCGTTTCAATGAAATAGGTATCCTGGAAATGGTTGAGTTTTTTTCTCAGTTCTTCGATATCAGAGGCCTTACATATACCTACAACGCTCTCCTTGAAATCCCGATAAAAAGCAATCAATTCAAAATCCCTGAGTTGTTCTGTCCACTGGTCGGATCCCCACAAGGAGCCTTGGACCACTGCCCTGTCAACAGCGGCGGCAAGGAGCTTACGCTGAGTCTTTAGGTCTCTCCATGGAAAGCCGATGTCCAAAAGCAAGGCCTTCATGCTCTCCAGACTGAAACTTTCCTCATAGACTCCCTTGAGGCGGGAGAAGAACCTTCCACTGGGATAGAGCAAGGGAGATTTCCCCTGACGCAGGACCAGGGGGATGTCATACAGCCATGCCTCCTGCTCAAGGGCAGGGAGCATGCTTGTTGGGTTCGCACATCCGATAAGGATATCCCTGGTGGCGACACCCCCATCTAGCAGATGCCGTATCCTGCGCAAAGTGGTACGTATCTCTTCTATGTGGTTTTCAAAAAGTTCAAGCTGAACAGGACCGGACAGGGAGTTTGGAAAGGGTTTCAGGGTTATCCAGGAAGGGTACCCCAAACTCCCTATAAGGTTATCCAAGCCCGGGATGAGGGATGGGAAAAGGATGCAGTACCGCTTGGTACCTGCCTGCTCCCCTGCAAACTCCAAGGAGGGCCTCTCGTATCCCGGTTCGAAAAGCTGATGGGAGGCAAGGAAGGATGCATACTCCTGGTAGAGTATCTTCACATCCTTTTGCATCTCAGGGCTCATGAGAGCGAGGATCTCCTCATCCAGTGCCTCTCCCAGCTGAGGGAGCAAGGAGGCAAGATATTTGCCGAAACGACTGTTTGCCTCCGGATAGGCGGGGTTTATAAAATAGGAGAGCCCATGATCCTTTTCGAGCAGCGTCCTGGCAAACAGTTGCCGTATCAGGGTATTCGCAGGTTGTTCGCCGGCATGCTTGGGCAGGTACTGGGAGCGGAACAGATCGAAGGAGATGGCTCTTTCTCCAAGGATAGCCTTATCCCTTCCATGAAGGGCATAGTCCACCAAATAGCTTCTGGCAGCCACCTCTGTGGGAAATACACAGATGTACCCTTCATCAAAGGCGGTATGTACATAGGTTCGTTTTGTCTCTCTCATAGATTGCAGTATACCATGATTGTGTGTACCATTACTCATGCTTATGCCAGATCAAGGTGAAAAACCCTTACAAACAAGGACAGGCCGATTCCCCCCGCTTGCCGGAGCCCTCTCTATCTTGCTGAGTGTCTATATCTGGATGAACCTCGGTCCAATACTCGCCTACCAATTCACGATGGTCACCCTTGAGGATGATGTCATCAAAGCCTACCTGGTTGCAAACATACCCTTCTTTGCATTGGTCTTCGGTCTCTTTTTATCCTTACGCTTTCTCATGCGAACCAGTGTCAAACACGTCATAACCGATAAGAAAAAGATTGATTGGCTTCTTATGCTACAAAGTGGAAGCGCTTATATGGCGGTCGCCCTGCTCTTCACCCTTGGGCATGCCTTGTTGCAACCAGAGCAGTTTCAACTCTTCAGTGGGAATACAAAGGATTTCCTAAGGATGGTTCCCCTCGTCCTGATCATCACACCGATACAGACCACCAGCGAAGAGTTTCTGATGCGTGCAATACCCTCCAGGCTTTTCAGGAAAGGAAAGCTAGTCACGACAACAAAGGGCATCCTTTGGGTAAGCCTCTTCACTGCCCTGCTTTTTACTCTGCCGCACCTCTCCAACAGGGAGATGC
>DUPO01000052.1 GCA_012838275.1 Spirochaetales bacterium | reverse complement strand
TCCAGCAAAACCGAATTCAGATTATTCATAGATCCTCCTATCCCACACAAGCTTGATTCCTTCAGAGGTGATGCTCATGCAGGGATACCTTGAAAGAGGAACTACTGGGTGCTTTGCTTCAAAGGATGTAACTTTTCTCATATAGGAGTGGCAAACAGAACAATACTACAAGGCTCCGGTTCCTGTCCCTTCCCTTTTTGGACACTACATGCTGGGCACACGATTAAGGATAGGACCGGGAGCGCTTTGCCTTCTTGAATCTCCCTCCTTAAGGAAGGCAGGAAGGGGAATCTAGCCGACCTGCATGGCCAAATAGGAATACATACAGCAAAACATCTCAGTTTTGTCGACAATTTGACACTACGAACCCCTTGCCTGTACCAACTGGGCAATCGTTTGAAAACATAAGGATGTACCACTATAGATGCATTACAAACGACTATTGTTATCCCGGCTAAAGGTATTATCCGACAACATCTTGAGCACCTCTTGCTCCGGACGTGGCCTGCTTATGAGATACCCTTGGATCTTGTCGCAACCATGTAGCCTAAGGTATTGCTTCTGTTCCTCAGTCTCAACACCTTCGGCGATCACACTCAGGCCTTGTTTATGCACCATTGTGATAATGCTGCTGAGAACGGTCTCTTCTTCTCTGAACTTTTGCAGTTGCCTGATGAAGAACTTGTCGATTTTCACACAACAGACATGTAATTCGGTTTCTCTGGCTAGTGAAGAATGACCGGTTCCGAAATCATCCAGTGCTATGCTGAACCCTAATCGCCGCAACTCCTCAAGGAGCCTGTTCATTTCCTGGATGGTCGAATCAAAGACGGATTCGGTGATTTCAAGGCAGACAGAAGCCGGATCTGTTTGAGTAGCCTCCATCATGTGCATGAGGTTTTCTGTGAACTCCCTCTTTAACAATTGAACCGGGGATATGTTGACAGCTATCGTTATGTCATCGTGGCCCTCCTCCCTCAGTCTCTTGAGGAACAGCAAGGATTTCATGATGATCAATTCACCCAGAGGTATGATGAGTTTTGACTTTTCGCTAAGGGGGATGAACTCCAGTGGAGAGACGAGACCAAATCGGTCGCTCTGCAATCTGGCGAGGGCTTCGAAGCTACAAATGGTATCTGTCTTAAGATCCAAGATCGCTTGATATTCAAGATAAAGCCTATCTTTCCCTTTACCAGAAGCTATCTCAGTCAATTCCTGCATTATCACATTTTCTCGCTCCAATGCCAATTCCATCTCCTTATCAAAAAAGCAGAACCTAAGATCCTCTTCAAAACTGGCAAGGGATTTTTCTGAGGCAACCAAGACATTTCGTAAAGTGGCGTCGGTATTGTGATTGTTGAAGAGGTCCAGCTCGAGAATGCCTATACCCCATCCGATACGCTCAACCCTGAGGATAGAGCGCATCCGTCGGGAGATCTCTTCGCTGAAGGAGATCAATTCTTCCTTTGCGGAATAGGAACGGACATAAAACATGAATCTATATTCATAGGTACTGAACAGGTGGTGGTTGTCGTCACGCAGGGTTTTGAGCTCATCAGCAATTTCCTTGATAATTTTTTGACCATAGGCAAACCCGTATGCTATGTTTTTATTGTAAATTGTACTTACATCAATCCCAACAAGCGCTTGGCAGCCAACCTGATTACTCTCTTTTTCCTGTTGAAGCAACATCTCCATTGACCATTCGTTCGGCAATCCTGTCCATCTGTCATATTCATGATAATGGACCAACTGAATTTCGCATTTTTTCCGATCTGTTACATCCAGTATGATTCCCTGCAGGGACTTTAGTTTTCCCTTTTCATCATAAACACCTTGAGCTGCTTCCATTACCCATTTTCGAGAACCCGTTGCTGTGAAAATTTCATATTCAGCTTTGAATGTACCCTTCTTCCGAAGGATTTTTTTCCATTCCTCTCTTAGGTTCTCCCTATATTCCGGAACAATTATATCGTTATAGGAAACGACCTTATTTTCAACTATCTCCTCAATCTCGAACCCTGTGAGTTCAAAACATCCGTCAGATACATATTTCATTGTCCAATCGGCATCATTCAGGCAGTGGTATGCCATACCTGGCAGGTGGGAGAGCAGGACTGACATATAATTTTCGCTTTCAGCCAAAGCGAGTCCCATTTTTTTATGCTCAGAGATATCTGTAATCAGGGCAAGCTGCAGGGACTTGTTTTCTTCGGGTAAGGAGAGTGAAAAAACGTTAACATTGACCCAGACCGATGAGCCGTCAGGGCGCAGGTACCGTTTGTCCATCGTATAACTACCAATCTCACCGGCATTGAGTCTTTTGAGCTTTTCAAGCTCCTCAGGCAGGTCCTCAGGATGGGTGATCTGCGCCCAGCCTATCTTTTCAATTTCCCGGCGGCTTCTTCCAGTGATCTTCTCTACCATGGGGTTGATATTGAAATCCGCATATTCCCCCGAGGTGAATGTAACACCATCATGTGACAGGAATATTCCAATGGGAGATTGGGGAAAAATGGCCTTGACCAACATGGAAGCTACCTTATCGGCCTTCACTTGCTCTCTCATTCGCAACAGGTCCCTCTGCCGCTTTATTCGGACTCTCATACTACCTTCGACGATTGGCTTCCGATAGAGATCAACAGACTGGTCATCTATGCGCGAAATACTCGCCTCCAGCTCCAAATCATCTGTAAGTATGATTTTCTGCAGACCAGAGAATGCAGGATTTTCTAATATATTTTCTTGGAGAGCTTCCAAAGAGAAGCCTGAGGAACTCGCGTCAACCACGAGAAGAAATCCCCCTTCTTCGATGCTGGGCGTTTCCCCTTCTGAAAAAGACAGGATTGCAGCACCTTCAGAGCAGCGCTCGAGTATTGCAAATTCCTCCTCATGGAGGCCAACTGCAAGTATGTATTCTGACACTGTCACCCCTTTGCTCCCCTTTGGACCTTATGATACGAAAAAACAAAGGAAGGGTTTCTTCGTACTTCATTTTGTTGCCCTTGCATAAGAACAAGGGACCCTGATGGCCGATACATCAAACAAGGGGGAATAATTGACTTTATGGGATTGTCTTTAGCTAAAACCCCTACAATACGATGTTTCATCACGGATAAGATTCCTGCCTAGATGATACAGACAAGTGAAAGACCTTTGCAAGGTTATTTGAATGATAAGCAAGAAAACCTTTAGAGAGCCCACTCACATTACATT
>DUPO01000051.1 GCA_012838275.1 Spirochaetales bacterium | reverse complement strand
TATCAGTTGACCTTGCCTTCCTTTGACAGTAGGCTATGGGTTGAAGAGGGGATATTTTGAAAATAAAAGGATTATTCAGCCATGCGGTGACACAGGAAGTTGTGATGCTGCTGAACACTCATAGAAGTAAAGTCCCGACAAGGGTGGGAGAGAGCTGGCAACCGGATGTGGCCCAGTTCCTCTTGGATATGTTTCCAGAAGCACTAGAATATGGCATGGAACTCAGTGATTTAGCAGAGATGGTCTCTGAAGATGAGTTTGATTTTGAATTCGAGCCTTTTGAATTTGCTGATTTTGAAGATGATGATGAGTATGACGACGAGGATGACGACTTATGAACGTCCTAGGCATCGAGACCTCTTGCGATGAGTGTTCCGCAGCTATTGTACGCGATGGCAAGGAGATACTTAGCAATGTGGTCGCCACACAGATAGAACTTCACAAGCCCTATGAGGGAGTTGTCCCTGAACTTGCTTCGCGTCTTCATACCGAGTGGATAGCACAGGTTGTACAATCGGCGATAGGGAAGGCAGGCATCGGCATGCAAGACATCGATGCTGTCTCAGTGACCAGCAGGCCGGGTCTTCTGGGCTCCTTGCTAGTCGGGTTGAACTTTGCAAAAGGCTTTGCCGCAACCTTGGATGTCCCATTCATCACCATCGATCATATACGTGCCCACCTGTATGCTTCACAAGTGGAGAAGCCCTTGGCTTATCCATACCTGGGCATACTGGTTTCCGGAGGCCACACGGTAATCTGCAGGGTCGACGACTATGATACCATAGTGGTATTGGGGACCACCATAGACGATGCCATCGGGGAGGCCTTTGACAAGGTTGCCAAGCACTACGACCTGGGTTATCCCGGAGGCGTGGTCATCGACCGTCTGGCCAAGAGCGGTAATCCAATGGCCTTTCATTTTCCTGGATCTGCCCTAAGCAAGGGCGATCACCCGTATGATATATCCTATAGTGGTCTTAAGAGTGCTGTCATTAACCAGCTTGACCAGTTCTGGGATGGCGAGAGTGAGAAGAGCCCTGAAAATATTGCAGCATCTTTTCAGAGAGTGGCGGTCGGTACGCTGATGCGCCGCGTCAGGCTTGCCCTAGATGATACCGGCCTCAAGCGTATCAGCGCTGGTGGTGGGGTAGCGGCAAACTCCCTGCTTCGCAGTGAGCTTACGGCCTTGGAGAAGGGTGGTTATGAGGTTGCTTTCCCTTCCTTGAAGTTATGCACTGACAACGGGGCGATGATCGCAGCCCTTGCTTATAAATATTTACAGGACGGAGTGCGCTCTGATTTCAGTGAATCAGCAAGTGCCCGCGTAAGTGCATTTAAAAAAAGTTACCCTTAACGAGAGGCTTATGGACACACAGTATGATTTGGACAATGTAATTCGAAAGGTACCCGATTTTCCGAAACCGGGTGTTCTCTACTACGACATCACCGGAATTTTAGCGGTTCCCACAGCATTTACGTATTGCATCGACAGGCTTGAAGCACTTTGCAAGGGCAAGAAGATCGACTGCATTGCCGGTATTGAGGCACGTGGATTCATTTTTGCCGCACCTCTTGCAGAGCGACTTGGCGTGCCTCTGGTGCTTGTACGTAAAATGGGCAAGCTCCCTGGGAAAGTATACAAGAAGAGCTTTGAACTCGAGTATGGCTGTGATGTTGTCTGTGTCCAGGAAGTGGACGTTGTTGCAGACACACACGTGATGTTGGTTGATGATCTTATCGCAACAGGAGGCACGCTGGAAGCCGCAGCTTCCATCTTTGAGGAGAATGGCGCGAAGATTGAAGGCGTCATTGGGGTGATAGGTTTGCCTTTCCTCAACTACGAGAAGGTGCTGCATAAGTATCCTGTGGATGTATTGTTGGAATACGACGCTGAATAGTGGGGATTTCTCAAACCCCACTTGACAAAAGCCTTCCATTTCCGTATCCTACCACAGGATTTCACATTGGGATGTAGTGTAACGGTAACACTGCAGATTCTGGTTCTGCCTTTGGGGGTTCGAGCCCCTCCATCCCAGATACGGTTCCTTCGTCTAATGGTTAGGACAGGAGATTCTCAGTCTCTAAATAGGGGTTCGATTCCCCTAGGAACTAAAATGTAAGAAGGGGCAGCCTTGATGGTTGCTCTTTTTTTTCGCTATACTACTTATAAGGAAACATATAGAGATGATAACTGCTTCAAACATAGGACTTTCATACGGGACTCAGGTTCTGTTCAAGGAAGTCAATATAAAATTCAACCCCGGCAACTGCTATGGTATCATTGGTGCGAATGGTGCCGGTAAGTCCACGTTTCTGAAGATCCTTTCAGGTGAGATCGAGCCTGATACAGGCGATGTCATCATCACTGCCGGTGAGCGCATGGCTGTCCTCAGGCAGGATCACTTTGCCTTTAACGACTATACGGTGATTGAAACGGTGATCATGGGCTATGAAAAGCTGTATGAGGTGATGAAGGAACGCGATCTTATCTATGCCAAAGAGGACTTCACTGAAGAGGATGGCCTTCGCGCCGCTGAACTTGAAGGTGACTTTGCCGACATGGGAGGTTGGGAGTCTGAAGCCCAAGCCGCCCAGATGCTCGATGGTCTGGGAATTTCCACTGATCTGCACGACAAGAAGATGCGTGATGTTGAAGACAACATCAAGGTGCGTGTCCTTCTGGCCCAGGCGCTGTTCGGAAACCCTGATATCCTGCTGCTGGACGAACCTACCAACCACCTGGACCTCGAGTCCATCCGCTGGCTGGAGGATTTCCTCGCCAACTTTGATAACACCGTCATCGTGGTGAGCCATGACCGTCACTTCCTCAATACCGTCTGTACTCACATTGCCGACATCGACTTCGGCAAGATCCAGCTGTTTGTTGGAAACTATGATTTCTGGTATATGTCCAGCCAGCTGGCTTCTAAGCAGAATAAGGATGACAAGAAACGCAGGGAGGAGAAAATTGCTGAACTGAAGGAGTTTATCCAACGTTTCTCATCCAACGCCTCAAAAGCGAAACAGGCTACCAGCAGAAAGAAGCTTATCGACAAGCTCACCATTGATGATATCAAGCCTTCCTTGAGGCGCTTTCCCTACATAGCATTCAAGCCTCTTCGTGAACCCGGCAAGAATATCCTTGAGGTTAAGGACCTGACCAAGACCGTTGACGGAGTAAAGGTTTTGGACAGGTTCAATATGGTTCTCAACGCAGGTGACAAGATTGCCTTTGTAGGTCCCGATCACTTTGCCAAGACGCTTCTGTTTGACATCCTCAGTGGAAGTGTCGAGCCTGATGAGGGGACTTACACATGGGGAGTCACCACCAGCCTTTCCTATTTTCCCAAGAACAATAGCCATCTGTTTGAGGAGCATATCCCCATCACGGACTGGCTTAGGGAGTTTAGTGAAGAGAAGGATGATACCTATATCCGCTCGTTCCTGGGCAGGATGCTCTTCAGCGGTGATGAAGCCCTCAAGGATTGTACTGTCCTTTCAGGAGGGGAGAAGGTCAGGTGCCTGCTTTCACGCATGATGCTGGAGCAGTCCAATGTCCTGATCTTCGATGAACCTACCAGCCACCTGGACCTTGAGGCAATCAGCGCCTTGAACGACGGACTCATCGACTTCAAGGGAGTCTTGATGTTCAACAGTCATGACCACCAGTTTGTCGATACCATCGCAAATAGAATCATCGAATTTACCCCGAATGGAATCATTGACAAGATGATGTCGTTTGAGGAGTATTACAGTGACCCTGCAATAAAGGACCTTCGTAACGAACTGTATGCTGATTCACGCCATACTGTAGCCCTTTAGGAGGCTCTATGCTTATCGCTGTAGACATTGGAAACTCAAACATTGTGATAGCCGTCCATGACGATGAGAAATGGGTGGAATCGTTCCGTATTTACAGCGATCTGAAAAAAACAAGCGATGAGTACTTTGTTGTGCTGGAGAGTCTTTTGACCCATGCGGGCATAAGGAAACAGGATATCAACCGATCTGTCATCAGTTCGGTTGTTCCTAATCTCACCCGTTCGGTACAGAAAAATATCATCCGTCTGTTTGATGTGCAGCCCCTGATGGTAGATAGGTTCATACAAACAGGGCTCAAGGGCGAGACAATCCCTGTGGAACTCGGTTCTGACCTTCTGTGCAACCTCGCCCAAGCCCATCACATGCATCCTCATTCACCGGTGATGGTCGTTGACTTCGGCACCGCCCTGACCTTCAGCACTGTTGGTTCGGATGGTTCGGTCATCGGTGCATCCATCGCCCCTGGTCTTGTTACGGCGGTAAACGCCCTCTATGGTAATACGGCACAGCTTCCTCAGGTGGAGTTGAGAATCCCTGATGTGGTGATTGGCAGAAATAGCCAGGACTCCATACGTAGCGGTATCATGTTTGGCTATGCAGGCATGGTCACCTCGCTCATTGAGCGAAGTGAGCAGGAACTGGGCGAAGAGCTCTACGTCATAGCGACTGGAGGCTTGAGCAGCACCATAGCCCCCCTGATCGGACGAATCAACCAAGTCTCCCCCATGCACACCCTTGAAGGCCTCAGGCTCGTTGCAGACCTGAACTAGAAGGTAAAGAGTCCGTTTTGCATTATCTGAATATCCATACCCTCACGGGTGCGTGCGGTTATGCTCATATTTTTTGAGCCGACCATAAAATCGACATGCATCAGGGAGGTGTTGCATCCCGCCTTGTTGAGGCTTTCCTCTGTAGTCAGTTGTGCCCCATTTGTAAGGCAGGAAGGGTAGCCGTCACCTAAGGCGATGTGACACGAGGCATTCTCGTCTAACAGGATTGAGTCAAAGACAAGCCCGCTTTGTGCAATGGGACTGGATTCATCAACCAGGGCGCACTCCCCAATACGTTTGGTCCCCTCATCGATGGCGAAGAAGGCATCCATGACCTCTTTGCCAACCTTCGCTGAATAATCTACAACTTTCCCATCCTTGAACAACAGACGTACCTCTTCTGTTCGGCTGTTTAGCACCGATACTGGGCGGGTGGTGGTGATATACCCGTTTGCACGCATCCTGTCTGGGGTGGTGAAAATCTCCTCAGTCGGAAGGTTCGGGAAGAAGGGCGTACCGTCAGGCAAGGTCTCGCTTCCTCCGAGGAAGCGAGACTGTTCGGTAAACCCTATGGTAAAATCTGTTACAGGACTCTTGTAGTGGAGGCTGTCTATATGCAGGTCATTCATCCTGTCCCGTCTCTGTTTCAGCAACTGCCCGTGCTGATCCCAAGCTGTAAAGGGATCCTCCTTATCGAGGCGTAGGATGGGTATCAGGACGTTCAAAAGATCGTTGGTGGTAGCGTGTTCCCCAAGCACCTGGCGTGCCCAGCGGGGACCTGGGGCACATACCACACACCATGGCAGTTCATGTCGCATGGTTTTTTTCATCCGTGTGGATGAAAACTCACGTTTGGCCGTCCCGTAGACCTGGTTTTTCTCTTTGTCTAGGGGAGCGTGGTCAAGGCGTTCTTCAGTGCTGTCAATTCTGATATAGGACCAGCCCTCTGCACACATTTCATAGTCCAGTGAGCGGATGAAGGAGGGAGAGAACTTCAGTGCCTGCTCATCCTGGTTGTCCAGGCGCGTTGCTAGCACATCAAGGTCGTCAAGGAGCACCTGTACATACAGCGCCCCATGACGATAGGCGGACTTGGAAAGGGCTCTTGCTAAATAGTAGGTGCCCGGTCCTGTCATGATAACAACATTTTTGTTTTTCTTAAGGTGTATCCCTTTCCGAATTACCAGGTCTGCATATGTGTCCAGTAAGGTCTGATTCATCGTTGACTCCTATAGTTCTACCACTCCCTCATCCATGATTACGGACTTGTTGCCCTGTTCATCAGTGGCTTGTATGGAGAGTGAATCGCTTCCTATGGGGATTTCTAAGCGCACCAGGGAACGTCCCAGCTTTGATGCGTCGATCTCCTCATCAGTGCTCTGGTCTGTCAGTGTGTTCAGGTTGAAGCCGCCCAGGACAAGACTTCCTGTTATCTCGCGATTGAAATGGGGGTGGATCGCCTGACTGAGATAGCGGCTCTCGATAGTGTCATTGTCGGCCAAGGAGAGACCCGACACCACTGAGGCCCCTTCGTCAACGGCAAAATAGGCATCGAGTGCCTCTTTGTTTTGTTTGGCGTTGTACGAGACGACTTTTCCCTTCTCAATGGTAAAGGTTGCTTCTTCGACAACCTTTCCCAATAGGAGGAAGGGTCTTAAAGCCTTTATCGTACCCTCTGTCTTGTGCATGTCCAACGATGCATGGATATGTTGCATGGGCAGGCTGGGCAGGAAGGTTCGTCCGCTAGAGATTACCGAGCTTCCTCCTGTCCATTTGGTCCTGTCCGCTGTAGTGGCTTGCAGCGTGCAGCACTCTCCCTTGATGTCCAGCTGTAGCTTTCCTTTCTTGTTAAGCACCTGTTTGCGATACTGCAACAGGTTGGACTGGTCATTCCAGAACTTAAGTCCGTGGTCATCCTCAAGCCTGTAGAGCTTTGAAAAGAGCGTCCACATCTCCTCTTCCGATGCCGCCTTTCCTAAGAGTTGCATGGCCCAAAGCGGGCCTGGCAAAGGGATGTTTGCCCAAGGTACTGCGATACGCCGGTCAAGGAAAACAGGATCGCTGAGCAAGCCGTAGGTGGCAAGCTTGGTCACCTCTTCAGCCGCTGAAAACACGTTTTCATCAGTGACGTAAGGTGCGTTGTCCAGATCCACCAGATGGCACATTACATAGCCGGTTATCTCCGGTCTCTTGATCCTGTGTTCCACAGGGTCAAATTCCAGAGTCTGTGCTATTTTCCCGTGGTTTGTCTCAACTATGGTAACGGTCTGATGAGTGGATTCACAGGCCATGGTAGCCAGCATCCTGGCAAAAGCCATGGTGCTGCTTTCTGTGTTTATTGAGAGGGCATCACCACCTTGTAGTTTGAGTTGTATTTCTATGATAAGACGAGCGTACCGCCTGAGTATTTCTTGCATCGTTCCTCCAATTCCCCAGTATAGCAAATAAAACGGCATTTGGCATCAGAAGACAAGAGAAGAATGAAAAAGAATATAAGGTCTTGGCTTTATGGGATTGGTCGTTTTGACACCAATTTCATGATACACTATTGGGCAAAGGGAGGCAGTGATGCTTACACATTCAGATATGTTGAAACTTAAAAGATGGAATACACCCACCATATACAATGGGTGGGAGTCAATAACCAAAGGCGAGAGAATTGCTATCAGATGCAACCGTGACGAGACTAAGGATTTCATGCCACAGATGGGCCCGATGATCGGCTATGCGGTCACAGTAACCTGTCAGCCCGGAAATAAGGACCATTTCCCTGATAAAACGAAATATAACGAGGAGTACAGAAGATATGTCGCTTCAATGCCGGGACCTAAAATTGTCGTGCTGCAAGACCTGGACTCTCCTGCAAGGGTTATTGGATCCTTTTGGGGCGAGGTCAATGCAAACACTCATAGGGCCCTGGGGTGTGTGGGAACAATAAGTGAAGGTGCCATACGTGATGTCGATGAGATGACCAATGCAGGCTTCAAGGCTCTGGCTAGAAGGCTCTGTGTTGGCCATGCCTACTCAATGCCCATTTCCTGGGGGGAGCCGGTTACTGTATTTGGTTGTGAAGTGAGATCTGGTGACCTCATCCATGCTGACAAGCATGGTTTCATGGTCATACCAGAGGAAGATCACAAGCATCTTGTTGAGGCTGTGGCCTTCATGGATGAGAACGAATGCCTGACTACTATAAAGGCAGCCAGGGAGAGTATGGGTAAGGAGTATGAAGAGATACTCAATGCCCTGAGCAAGGCTGGTTCTGAGTTTGGAAGGAATGTGCAGGAGATGAAGAAAAGATTAGGGGTATAGGAATGTATTTTATAAGGCTAAAGCGTTAAAGCAATAGAAATATGATGCTAATAGCTATATAACATAGAATTCTATTGCTAAATAGGAAATGTTACCCTATACTGATGCACAGGTGGATAGTCATGAAAGAAACAAAACACTATGCAGCCCTTATCTTTGATGTGGTGGAATCACGGAAATTCAAGGATAGGTTTGCCATACAGTCTCATCTTAAAGCTGCTATCGGGGTTTGCAACGAGTTGTTTCATGCGAGCCTTTGCAAACCTGTCATGTTCAGTGCAGGTGATGAAATGCAAGGCCTCTTCTACTCGGCAGAGGCCGCATATCGCTACTATGCCTTCTTTTCACGTCTTGTTTATCCTGTTCAGTTGCGTTGCGGCATCGGTTTTGGAGAATTGGATTTTTTTGCTGATTGGATGACTACCGAACTTGATGGACCTGCGTATCACAGGGCAAGGGAGGCTATAGCCCTGTGCCACCAAGGACCGGAACAGCCGGTCATCTTTAACTCAGGAGAGCAGGATGATCGATTTGCAAATGGATTGTTGGGGTCCTATCTGCTGCTAACCCAGGCATTGAAGCCTAAGACAACCATGCTGTACAACTATGCCGAATTTTTAGATTCATATCTTGTACGGCAACCGAAGGCCTTGATTGCCAATCTCAAGGCACTGCAGGCTATCCTGAAAGAACAGCAACAAATCTGTGAAGAGACCATACCTTCCTACAAGCCGTCATTCTCCCTTTCCGTTGATGAGGATTGCTTTGAGGAGCATGACGGCCTGGTTGATAAGGAGTGGAAGCGTGGTCTGAATGGTCGGATAGCAGAGGCACTCGGCATACGGCGTCAGTATGTTGATTCCGTGGTGCGGACAAACAACTTTGCCCAATTGCGTTACTTTGAGGCTTTGATAGTTGATATGTTACAATGGGGGAGATGATATGTATGCATATTATGGGGTTTTGCTCTGCTGCCATCTGGTAGGGGATTTCTATCTTCAGGGCGATAAACTGGCAAAAAACAAGCAGATGAAGGTGGGCGGAGTCATTATTCACTCTTTTGTATATGTACTTCCTTTTCTGCCACTGATCGCCATGCTGGATAGAATGATAGGGGAGGCTGTCCTGCTTGCTTCTGTCCTGTTCGTATCACATTTTCTCATTGATATTTTTAGCAGAAGGTATCAAACCTTCTCAGCATTCCTCACCGACCAGGTGATGCATCTGGTAGTTTTACTGGTAGTGGCTCGATTATATCCCTTGCAGATACAACTACCGGCCTTTTGGATAGGCATAGCATTTTCCATGTTGTTCATTTTCAAGCCGAGCAGTATTGCGGTATCCAAACTTCTTGCTTCCTGTGCAGTGACTTCAGAAGCAGATGAAGAGAATGCCCTGCATGCAGGACGTAAGATTGGATATCTTGAAAGGTTGATCATCCTCCTGCTCTGCTTGTTTGGCTCCGTCTCTGCCTGTACCCTGGTCATCGCAGCCAAGACCCTGGTAAGATATTCAGAGTTCAGCAATGACAACAACTTCAGGGAGGTCTTCCTGGTAGGAACCCTCATGAGTATTACCCTGGCTCTTATTGGATATGGAGGAGCAAGATTGCTGATGGGGTAGAAAAGAAGGCCAATACAATAGAAAAACCCACACTTTTCAGTATGGGTTTCATTATTCTTTGTATTTAAATACTTTATGTTTTAAGCGCCTTGCGGGAATCGAACCCGCTTCTTCAGCTTGGAAGGCTGAGGTAATACCAGTATACGAAAGGCGCGGTACGTCCTAAGTTTTAAAACATAATCAAATCTTCGTCAAGTACCTTCAGAAAAGAAAATTTTCTTCTTTTTGCTCTTATCCTTCATTTGGGCAATGAAAAACAGAATCCTTGCGTGTGAGGTCTAAGCAAAGTAGGATTGAGACCATGACAAGCACAGAGAAATAGGGGGATAGATATGAAGTTTTTTGTTGGAGTCACTGATTCTGATTGGTACCACAACCTCTCTGTCCAATCCTATGATGAAATAAACTTTTGGAAACCCGGAGGGAAAACCCTCTTTAAGGCATTGGATTCACATGATCTGTTTCTGTTCAAGCTTCATGCACCTCACAATTATATTGTAGGTGGAGGTTTTTTTGTTAAATTCTCAATTCTCCCTTCATTTCTTGCATGGGATGCATTCGGGAAAAAGAATGGAACCGATACTTTGGAAGAACTGAATCAAAAGATCTGGAAATATAGGGGTGAAAGGACACCTAACCCAAATATTGGATGCATCATACTGGCTAATCCTTTTTTCTTTCCTGAAGGCCAATGGATTCCCGTTCCAAAGGATTGGTCTTCGAGTATAGTCCAAGGCAAACGCTACGACTCAAATTCAATTGAAGGAGCCGGACTGTTGGAACAAGTGCAGAATAGAGTGCAAGGAAGAGATGTGTTTTCAAGCTCTTTTATCAATCAGGAGCCCAGAGTGGGAGAAACACAAGCCTGGTATCGGTTGGGGCAGGGTAGTTTTAGGATTTTGGTTACTGAAGCTTATAATCGCCGTTGTGCGGTAACTGGGGAAAAAACACTCCCTGTTCTTGATGCTGCCCATATCAAGCCTTTCTCTAATGGCGGACAGTACTCTATCCAGAATGGGCTGTTGCTTCGTACTGACATTCATACTCTTTTTGACCATGGCTATCTGACAATAAATACAGATTATACCGTAGAAGTGAGCCATTACTTGAAAGAGGATTATGGCAATGGCAAAATATACTATGACTATCATGGAAAACAACTGCCCAATTTACCAACAAACAGGTTTGAAAGGCCCTCACAGGAAGCTATCAGATGGCATAATGAGTGTGTATATCTAGGGTAAGGGTGGTTGATGTCCAAAGTTTTCTAAGCATGACATTATTCCTGCCTTGTTGACATAGAAGCCTTTTCACTGATTAAATGAAGTATCAGTAGAGCGTAGAGAATTGAACGTTTTGCAAAGCGAGGAGAGCAGTATGGGACAGCGTGGAGAAGTATATTCATCGAGGCTTGTCAAAAATGACAGGACCTATTTCTTTAATGTAAAGGAAAACATCTATGGGGATATGTTCCTCAACATGGTGGAGAGCAAAGGCACACCGGAAAGCGAGAAATTTATCCGACAGTCAATCATTGTCTACCAGGAAGACCTTGGGGAGTTCCTTAAGGAATTGCAGAAATCTTTGGATTTCATCAAGCAAAACGTAAAGACGAAATAGTACAATGAGCAGCCGGCCGGCTGCTTTTTCATGTTAGAAGAGTTTCCCTGTTTCTGAGTCGCCTTCCTTTTTCGAACCTGCTATATGAAAAGAGAGGCGGTGAATAGGTGAAAGGCCATAGTAGAGACAGGCATCCCTATGTTCCTTTGTAGGGTAGCCCTTATGCTTGGCAAAGTTATACAGGGGCCATTTCTTATCCGCAAGGACCATATACCGGTCCCTTGCACACTTGGCAAGGATCGAAGCAGCCATGATCTCAACCTCAGTGGCATCGCCTTTGACTATCGTGATGGTAGGGCAGTCAAGATCTGGCTTCTGATTGCCATCGACCTTTGCAAGATCTATCGGATAGTTTTTGCTGAGTTTCTCATATGCCCTTTTCATAGCCAGCAGTGAAGCCTGCAGGATGTTCATGCGATCTATCTCCCTGGCCGTAGCCAGAGAGACCGCCCAAGCCACAGCCTTCTCCTTGATGACAGCCTCGGCCCTGCAAAGCTGCTGCTCAGAGAGTTTCTTGGAGTCATTGAGCAGCTCAAGGGGAAAATCTTCCCCAAGGATCACTGCCGCGGCACAGACAGGACCGGCGAGGGGACCCCTGCCCGCCTCATCAATGCCGCAGATAAGTTTTGGTTCTTGGAATGTGAACAGTGAATCCATTATAACTCCCCTCAATTGACGTTCCCGCTTTTAACCCTTCCTATCATATGGTATAATCACGAAGAAATCTGCGTCAAGCACAATAAGAGGGTACAGTTTGTTTCTCAAAAGCCTAAAAATATTCGGCTTCAAGTCCTTTCCGGACTCAGTAAGCTTGGATTTCTCAAGTGGAATTACCAGCCTTCTCGGCCCCAACGGTTGCGGTAAAAGCAACATCGTTGATGCTATCAAGTGGGTCCTCGGAGAACAGTCCACCAAAACCCTACGGGCAGGCCGTATGGAAGACGTCATCTTCAACGGTACAGACACTCGCAAGCCTTTACAGGTAGCCGAGGTCAGTCTTGTCGTCTCCAATGAAGACGGACTCCTGCCGACCGACGCAAGTGAAGTAGAGATCAAACGCAGGATTTATCGTAGCGGTGAAAGCGAATACTATATCAACAATTCGCGTGTGTTGCTCAAGAACATCAAGGAACTCTTTCTTGATACCGGAGTTGGTAAAAGTGCCTACTCCATCCTGGAACAGGGAAAGATTGACCAGATACTCTCTTCACGACCGGAAGACCGAAGGTATATCTTTGAAGAGGCTGCGGGGATCTCCCGCTTCAAATCCCAAACTCAGGATGCGGAACGTAAGCTAGCCAGGACCGATGAAAACATCATGCAGGTCGAAACCATCTTGCGTGAAGTGCGGCGTAGCTATGAAACCAAGAAAAATCAGGCAGCAAAGGCCATCAGCTACCGTGAGCTCAAGAGGGAACAGTTTGCCTTGGAAGTTGATGTACAGCTTTCGACCCTCAAATCCTACATCATGCTTCAGAACAGCAAGGAAGAGCTTAAAATCCGTGGCGAGAAGGAGCTTGAGCAGCAGAAGGGGTCACTGACCTCCTATGATGATGAGATTACAGAGCTTCAGGAAACCATGAGAGGTATGGGTTCGAGACGCATAGAGATGCAGACAGAACTGCAACGCCTCGATGAAGCGATCAAGGGGAGGGGAGACAAGCTCGATCTGCTCACACAACGCTTCCGTGATTTCCTCCAGCAGAAAGATCAGGCTGCAGAACGCTCGCTCGCCATACAGGAGCGTATGGAACGTGATAAAAACGAAATAGACGAAAAATTCTCAGCCATGGCGGATATCGATGAGGCGATCGAGCAGCTCAACACCGAGATCGAGAGGAACCAAAAGGGAATCGATAAGGCCCGCACTCTCATTGCAAGCCAGAACCAGGAGATAAGCGACACGGAGAAAGAGGATATAGCCCTTGATGAGGAGATGGATATCCTTTCAGAGAAACTCAAGGAACTCACCGATGTCATTGTCATCCAACTTGAGGAGAAGCTGAAGGCGTCGGGATATAACCTTGAGGAAAAGAAGACAGCTCTTAGCGCATTCGAAAAACGAATGGATCACATAACATCCTCAGTCTCCGAGCACGAGCAGTTTTTGGAAAAGCTGAGGAGCATGGGAGTCTCCTCAGAGGAATTGCTCTCACAGGAGATCAAGTTCCAGAGCAATCTCGGGACAAGCCTCTCTTCCTTGCGTTCCCTTTTTGAGACATACCTATCCCATGAGGCATCTTTCATTGATGATCTGATCTCTCCCGAAGGGATCATCACCGAGAAGCATGCTGTCGACAGTGCCATTGCCGAAAAACGCAAGGCGCTCTCCTCCAACCGTGAGCGCATCAGCTATCTGCGTGAAGAGAATGCCAAGCTCTCCCTGTCCCTGGAATCTTATCAGCAGAACATCTCCGACCAGAGAGTCGCACTAAACCAGCTCCAAGGGCAGAAGAGCAGTGCCAAAGAGTGGATAGCAAGTTTGCAGCGGTCTGTTACGGAACAGGAGTACCTCTATCGTGATGCTGTCAATTTGAGCGAAACTGCTCAGGAACGTATCTATGAGACACAGGAAGATATTCGTTCGGCCGAGGCTGAAGTAAAGGAAATGAAGACGAATGTGGCCTCCTTGAATGAGGGCCTCAAGGACCTGATCGTTGAAATTGAGGATTTGGGTTCTTCCATCAGGGAAAAGCAAGAGATGAAGACCTCCTCCTACGAGAAACTTCAGGCGATAAGAAGCGATACGGAGAAACTTGGATTCCAGATAGAGCAGCTGGGGATCAACATCAGTGCAATCTATACCAACTTCTTCGATAACTATGGCAAGAGTCTGAAAGAGTATGAGGGGCGACTGTCCGAAGATATCGTAGACATCCCGGTCCTGAGAGCCAATTTGGATGAGGTGAAGAAAAAAATTGCTTCGATGGGATATATCAACCAGATGGCTGAAGAGGAGTTCTCTGAAGTCAAGGAACAGTATGACTTCCTTACCAAGCAGATGGATGACCTGAACAAGGCAAAAGAAGACCTGGCTGCAGTGGTTCTGGAGATCAAGACGAGAAGTGAAGAGCTCTTCCTTGAAACGTACAAGCAAATCTCAACCAATTTCCAGGACATGTTCCGCCGTTTGTTCGGAGGTGGTAGGGCGGAACTCAAGCTTGTCGACCCTGAGGATGTGCTTACAAGCGGGATAGATATCCTTGCCCAGCCGCCGGGAAAGAAGCTCACCCACCTTGCATTGCTTTCAGGAGGGGAGCGGTCGATGACCGCTGTAGCCCTGCTGTTTGCCACCTACCACGTGAAACCTTCACCCTTTTGTGTCCTGGACGAGATCGATGCCGCCCTGGATGATAGGAATATTGGATTTTTCCTCTCTGTCCTGCAGGAGTTTGCCCAAAAAAGCCAATTCATCATCATTACCCATAACAAACATACGGTTATGGGAAGCGATACCTTGTTGGGAGTGACACAGATGGAAGCTGGAGTCTCAACTATGGTCAGCTACCGCATAGATACAGTGGAAGGCGAACCTGTCATCCTCAACGACGAAGCCAAAGAGGTCGTCTTTGATGAGACTGGTTCCGCACAAACGAAGCCTTGACACCAAAGCACTCATTGCGGTATAAGATGTAACTTGTATGAGTATTATAATAGAGAAGAATAGTGTTTGATTCAATAAGTGACAAGTTTTCCGGCATTATGCGTTCGCTTGCTGGAAAGTCCAAATTAACAGAGAAGAACATCCAGGACGCCGTTGAGGAAATCAAGGTCGCCCTGCTTGATGCCGACGTCAACCTGCGTGTTGTCAGACGCTTCATAAACGGCACCATGGAAGAAGCATTGGGGGAGAAAGTCCTCAAGGCAATCGATCCTGGTCAGCAATTCGTGAAGATTGTCTATGACCGCATGGTTGCACTGCTTGGTGACGAGGAAAATCAGAAGCTCCTGTTGAAGGGACCCGATACGACTACTGTCATCCTTATGATGGGATTGCAAGGTTCCGGTAAGACCACCACCAGTGCAAAGCTTGCCCACAGACTGAAGAAAGAGGGCAGAAGGCCGATGCTTGTCGCAGCCGACCTCGTACGCCCTGCAGCCATTCTTCAGCTGCAAGTTCTCGGAGAAGCCGTTGGGGTTCCCGTATTTACCATAGAAGGTGAGAAGAACCCCGTGAAGGTTGCTTCTGCAGCATTGAAGCTCGCCAAGAAAGAGCAGCACGATACCCTGATAGTCGATACCAGCGGACGGATGCACCTTGACGAGACGCTCATGGCTGAGATCATGCGCATCAAGGACGCTCTGAAACCGGATGAGACGCTCTTTGTCGCTGACTCCATGACCGGTCAGAATGCGGTTACCATTGCACAGGAGTTTGATCAGAAGGTAGGCATTACAGGTGTCGTACTCTCCAAGTTCGATAGTGATACCCGTGGTGGTGCCGCACTCTCCTTGCGGTCAGTTGTTGGAAAGCCGATCAAGTTCATCGGTGTGGGTGAAAAGATAGAGGATCTTGAACCGTTCTATCCTGATCGCATAGCGAGCCGAATCCTCGGAATGGGAGATGTCGTCTCCCTGGTTGAGAAAGCCCAGGAGACCATCAGCGAGGCTGATGCCCTGAAAATGCAGGAGAAGATGGCTAAGAACACCTTCGATCTGCAGGACTATCTGGACCAGCTTAACCGTATGGACAAGATGGGCTCCATGGAGCAAATCCTCGATATGATTCCTGGTGCGAAAGGCCAGATCAGCGAGGATGATATCGACAAGAAAGAAATTATACGAGAAAAGGCAATCATCTACTCTATGACCTATGCGGAACGTGTTAATTACCGTATAATGGGCCCTACTCGGAGAAAAAGAGTCGCTTTAGGTAGCGGAACTTCACTTTCCGATGTGAATAGATTGATCAAAAAATTTGAAAAAATGCGACTTACAATGAGAAAGTTAGCAAAAAATAAAAAATACCAAGCTGCAATGCTTAAACAGATGGGTATGTGAAGTTGAATTCGTAGGAGGAATTGAAGTGAGTACAAGCATGAGATTGAAGCGGTTTGGATCCAAGAAGAGACCTGATTACAGAATCGTCGTAATGGATTCCCGTGCTGCAACGAAGAGCCGAACCCTTGATGAGGTCGGACAGTATCACCCGCTCGCCAGTAAGGAAAGTCAGGTGGTTCTCGATGTAGAGAAGATTAACAGTTGGATTGCCAAAGGGGCACAGCCAAGCGATACGGTCAGACAGTTGTTGAACCGCAATGGCGTAACCATTACCAGAACTGTCCAGGAATAAGTTCCAGGAGAACGTTGTGGAAAAGGATCTTGTTGAATACATTGTGAAATCCTTAGTTGATGTCCCTGACGAAGTCAGTATCAATGTGGTTGAGGGCGAAAAGTCCACAATCCTTGAACTGAGGGTTGCCAGTGGTGATGTCGGCAAGGTAATTGGCAAGCAAGGACGCATTGCAAAGGCTATCAGGACCATCCTGAGTGCCTCTGCCACCAGAAGTGGCAAGCGTTCCGTGCTCGAAATCTTGGATTGATTATGGAAGAGATGCTCTCTACTGCTACCGTGCAAAGTACCTTTGGTATTCGCGGTGAAGTAAAAATTCTCCCTAATAATGATGACTGCAGCCATTTGAAGAAACTCAAAGAGGTTGTGTTGCGTTATAAGGATGGATCTGAGCGTACTGTAGCCATCGAGAAATTCAGGATGCAAGGATCACAAGCTCTGATGAAGTTCGCTGGGTATGATAACCCTGAGGATGCTAGGGCCCTTGCAGGTTGTCGCCTGATGGTTGAACGAAGCAAAGCTGCTCCCCTCAAGAAGGGCGAATACTATGTTACCGATCTCATCGGTTGCACTTTGGTGCATGAAGGTGAGACATTGGCAACTGTAGAAAAAGGTCTGGATGGGGCACAGGCAGTGTTGTTGGAAGTGCTTGCTACTGACGGCAAACGGTATATGGTTCCCTATGTGGAGCAATTTATCGGAGCGGTTGATCTTAAGGAACGCACCATTGAATTGAAGACCCCTTGGATCTTGGCGTGAAGATTCACATAGTCACCCTCTTTCCGGAGATGGTGGAGGGATTTTTCAAGAATTCAATAATGAAGCGTGCCGTAGAAAGCAACCTTGTGCAGTACGACATAATCGACTTCCGTACATTTGCCAAAGATCGTCACCGGACCTGCGATGATGCTCCTTTTGGCGGTGGGGCTGGGATGGTTATCCAGTGTGCTCCCCTTTGCGATGCCCTTGATTCCATTGGAGCCAAAGGCAAGCGAGTGGTTTATCCCTCGCCCTCGGGGAAAAAGTTCACACAGGCATATGCCGAGAACCTGAGCCTGGAAGACGAGCTGGTCTTTATCTGTGGTCATTACGAAGGTATTGACCAACGGGTGATTGACCTATATGTTGATGACGAGATTAGTATTGGAGATTATGTGATCAGCAGTGGGGAAGTGTCCACACTGGTGATCGTTGATGCCGTTTATCGGCTCATTGAAGGGGTCATCAGTTCCGACTCTCTTACCGAAGAGAGCTTTTCTGACGGATTGCTTGAATATCCCCAATATACTAGGCCTGAGACCTATTGCTCAAAAAGTGTCCCTGCTGTATTATTGAGCGGACATCATGCCAATATTGGTCAATGGCGACTGAAGAAGAGGTTGGAGAAGACTTTGTCTAACCGACCTGATCTTTTGGAGACGGCATCCTTGGATGTGAACTCTAGGAAGATGTTATTAGAATTGAAAGAACATAGGGCGAAGGGGACCGTAGACAATGGATGTAATTAAGGCTATTGAGTCGGAACAGATGAAGGAAAATGCTGAAAATTTCAGTGTTGGTGATACCGTTAAGGTATATTTCAAGATTATCGAAGGTACTAACGAACGTGTTCAGATCTTCGAAGGAATCGTACTTTCTAAGAATAATGGTGGTATCCGCCGCACGTTTACTGTAAGAAAAATATCTTATGGTGTTGGTGTTGAAAGGATATTCCCCATGCATTCACCTCGTGTAGAACGGGTAGAGGTTATCAGAAGAGGCCGTGTAAGACGTGCCAAGTTGTACTACCTCCGAGACAAGGTGGGCAAGAAGGCAAAGGTCAAGGAACTCATTCACAGAAAGAATGCCTAGTTTCCAAACTGATGCAATACACAGAGGGCGACATCATTATGATGCCGTCCTTTTTTGCTTTATATCATCTTGCCCATTACCTGAAAACAGGATAGGGTAGATTCAGAGGATCATATGGAACCAGAGAGCAATAATAAGACATCTGCAAACCAGCCCAAACGTGATAGCAGCAATCGCAAGAGAGACCGCAAAAGAAAGAAACGCGGCTCTAAAGCCAAAGGTGGGGCCGAAGGAAACAAAAAACCTAAGAACACCTTATTGCCTTCTCAGACGAAGGTCCCTTACCACAGCAGCCTTCCTCCCTTGCCGGTCAAGCGGGTAGAGGAACCTCTGCTGGAGTGTCCCTTATGTGGAAAAGTCATCGAGACTATTGCCAGTGCCCTCACTCACCCCTCCGGTGGATTCTGTCATTTTGATTGCGTCCTGGAAAAGATAACCAAAGACGAGCATCTGAGTGAACAGCAGAAGGTCAGTTATGTCGGTCGGGGAACATTTGCCGTTGTGGAGCCAAACCAAGAGACTGGGTTTTCTTTTGTAAAGAAAATTGTCTGGGAGACCCCCGAGACCTTTGATACCATGAAGAAATATGTGGAGGCGAACAAGAAATGAAAGCTTCTAGAAATATAGCGATGCTCCCCGGATCCTTCGATCCTCCGACAAACGGACATATCGACATCATCGAAAGGAGTGCTTCCCTCTATGATAAGCTCTACGTGGTAGTTGCTGAAAATGTACAGAAGAGTTGTCTTTTTACAGCTGAGGAACGCATGGACATGCTTAAGAAAATACTCAGCGGATATGACAATATAGAAGTTGTCACCTACCAAGGTCTTGTCGTGCAGTTCGCACAGGAGCATGGGGTGGGAGTGATGATAAGGGGCGTGCGTGCCTTGGTCGACTTCGGCTATGAGTTTGAACTGGCCATGACCAACAAGCAGCTGAACAACGATCTCGAGGTTTTGTTCATGCCTACCAGTCCAAAATATTTCCAGCTCCGATCCAGTGCCATTAAGGAGATGGCCGCCTATGGCGCAGATATCTCCCCTATGGTTCCTCCCTTGGTTGTGAAGATGATGGGTGATCGGATCAAGTTGTTGATCTGAGGCACTTTTGCTATGGGTGACTTTTCATTTTCGAACAAAATGAATCTCTCTTTGAATTTCGTTAATTCGTTCTTTACCAAACAATTCATGGGTATTGATACAGACAAAAGCTTCAAATATGGGTTTAGTTGTTGACGCAATAGGGGGTTTTCGTTATTATTCCCTAAGTGTCGAAATTTTGCATAGAATAAGAGGTATTTCAATATGGCAACACCTAAATATAAGACTTCAAAAGCTAGTTCAGCTTCTCGTAAGGCAGCAAACATGCGTCTTGCTTCTCCAACCCTTTCTCGCTGTGGTACCTGTGGCAACATGGTAGTACCTCACCGTGTATGTCCCAAGTGTGGCTTTTATCGTGGTGTTCAGGTGATTGAACTGCAAGACAAATAGTTCCCAATTTTTAGGAGATAGATGTAATGGATAATAATGAAGTTTTTGAGAAAGTAAAAGCGCTTATCGCAGATAAGCTGGAAATTGATACTGCAAAGATTACAATGAATGCTTCCTTTAGGAAGGATCTCGGCGCCGATAGCCTGGATACCTATGAATTGGTGTACGCCATCGAAGAGGAAATGGGCATTTCCATTCCTGATGAAAAGGCTAACGAGTTTGAAACAGTCAAGGACGCAGTAGACTTTCTTTCAACTCAGCTCTAAGGCGTAGGTTCTATGGACCCATTTGCCTTTGGTATAGCTCCCGCAATCTCTTCTTCAAGGGAACGGGAGCTTCTTGCATTTAAGCAAGAAAGCGCCATGAAGTGTGATAATTTGAACCTGCTCAATCTTGCCTTTACCCACCGATCGTTTGCCAATGAGACAACAGAAGAGGTCGGGAACAACGAGAAGCTTGAATTCTTGGGGGACAGTGTCCTCGGCATGTGCGTAGCAGATTGGCTTTTAAGAAATCTTCCTGCAAAACAGGAGGGGGATTTCTCAAAAATCAAGAGTGTGGTCGTCAGTGAGGACAGCCTTGCTATGATCGCCCGCAAATTGAATGTCGACAAATATCTGCTCATCGGAAAAGGGGAGGAGAACAGCGGAGGCAGGGATAAGAAGACCCTGCTTGCAGACTGTATGGAAGCCCTGTTTGCAGCCAGCTATCTCGATAGTGGTTTTGAAAATGCAAAAAAATTTGTCATGCTCCACCTCGAAGATCAGATACAAGCTGTCCTTAAGTATGATTACCACCGCGACTATAAGACAAGTTTGCAGGAGTACATGCAGAAGAAATGGAGGAAATGTCCGGTCTATACCCTGGTGAAGAAAACAGGGCCCGAGCATGAGTTTACATTCTTTGTTGAGGTTCAGGTAAACAACCAGAGTTTTGGTCCCGCCCAGGGACGCAGCAAGAAAGATGCAGAGCAAAACGCAGCCAAGCTGGCTTACGACTCAGTCGTAGCCCCAACGCTCCTTTGATAGTTGCGAGCCATGCTGAGCAGTTGCTCAGCATTGTTTTGGGCAGGGTCATCCAGAACCGCCTCCAATAGATAGGAGAGCGTAGAGCCGATACTCTTTCCCTTGGGAACTCCAATCTGCATCAGATCGTTACCATCAATAGCCAGATCCTTAATGCTTAAGGCATCCCTAGCCTCAAGGATCTTGTCGATTCTACCTTGCAGTTCATCGATGAGGGAGGTGTTTGGTTCCCCATGGATGGCAATCTGGTCTGCGATACGTAACTGGAATAATAGGGGGATATCTTCGAGGCCTACCCGTTTGATGAATCTCCTCACGGCACTGTCGCTCCAGTCGCTCTGATAATTGAACATATGCTCTCTCACCAGATGAGTGACGATTCGAACCTGCTCATTGCTTGCCTTCAGGTAACGCATGATGGCTTTTGCCTCCTTGGCAGAGACGACCTCATGTGCATGGAAGGTGTTTCGCCCTTCCCCTTTCTTGATGACCTCGGTCTTTCCAACATCATGGAACAGGGCCGCGAGCCGGACTGGGAGGGGGAAGTTTCTATCGGAGGCAGCCTGGCAGGCCGCTATGTTGTGTTGCAGAACGTCCTGATGGTGCATCCCTCCCTGTTTGATGCCGTCCCCTTTTGCAAGGGCGGGCAGGAGGGTGGCGAGAACACCGCTATGGTGCATATATCCAAGCCCTACGCTGGGGTGGTCCGACCCTACCAGTTTGAACAGCTCTTCCCTTATTCGCTCCGCACTGACATTTTTAAGGTTTTCCTTTTCGCTCTTCATGGCACTGAGGGTATTCTCTTCGATGATGAAGTTAAGCTTTGAAGCGATCCTGCAGGCACGGAAAATACGCAGGGCATCTTCTTCGAACCGTTTTTGCGGATCTCCTATTGCACGGATGGTCTTTTCCCTAAGGTCTTTCAAGCCGTTGTTGAGGTCGATTATAGCACCTGTGGTGCAGTCTGCTGCAAAGGCGTTGATGGTGAAGTCCCGTCTCTTGAGGTCCTCCTCAAGATTGCGGATAAAGGTCACTGAGCTGGGGTGCCTGCCATCTAGGTAGATCCCCTCACTGCGGAATGTTGTCACTTCGAACATCTGTTTTTCAAAAATGACCGTTACCGTCCCATGGTCTATCCCTGTAGGAATGACATGGCTGAAGAGGGCTTTCACCTCACTTGGCTCAGCATCGGTGGTAAAATCGAAATCACCATTCTCCAAACCTAACAGATAGTCACGAATTGCCCCTCCGACTATATACAGGGTAAACCCTGCTTTTTTGAAACGAGAGGAAAAGCGTTTAATCGATGCGGAAACGGGGAAGGTTTTCATACTGCCACACTACTGTTACAAAGCGGAAAGGTCAACGGTAATAATGGTTAGCAAAGGTTGTAATTTACCCCTATAATTAATAGAATGGCACTAATGCGGAAGTTTACCAATGCTTCCGGGAACAAGGAGCGTCTATGTTTCGTCCAGTAACTACAAGAGTTGATTTCCCTGCTATGGAAGAGAGTATCCTCTCTTTTTGGCAGAAAGAGGATATTTTTGGAAAATCGATCAGTTTGCGTCCCTCTGAGAATGAGTTCGTCTTTTATGACGGGCCTCCCTTTGCGACAGGCCTTCCCCATTTTGGCCACTTGGTCCCAGGGACCATTAAGGATGCCATTCCCCGTTACCAGACCATGAAAGGAAAGCGTGTGCACCGACGGTTCGGGTGGGATTGCCACGGTCTTCCAGTTGAGTTTGAAATGGAGAAGACCTTGGGTATCAGCGGTCCTGTCGCCATCCAGGAGTACGGAGTTGCCAATTTCAACGAGCAGTGCCGCTCCATTGTGCTTCGCTATACCAAGGAGTGGGAGAACACCATCAACAGGATGGGGCGTTGGGTTGACTGGGAGAACGGGTACCGCACCATGGATACCGACTACATGGAATCCATCTGGTGGGTATTCAAGACACTGCATGAGAAGGGTTTTATCTATGAAGGGTATAACATCCTTCCTTACAGTCCCGCCCTCGGCAGCCCCCTCTCAAACTTTGAGGTAAACCTCGGAGGTTATCAGGATGTGGTCGACCAGGCTGTAACTGTCCGGTTTGCCGTTGAAGGCGAAAAGGACACCTACTTCCTTGCATGGACCACGACCCCGTGGACCCTGCCTTCCAACCTGGCCTTGGCCTTTGGTCCCGACATTGATTATGTAAAGATACTCGACAAGAGCGAGGGCAACTTCTATATCCTAGGAAAGGAGAGGCTTGGCCACTACTACCAGGATGAAGAGCAGTATGAGATAGTTGACGAGCAAAAGGGGACTTTCTATGAAGGCATGCGCTATGAGCCGCTCTTCCCTTATTTTGCCCATCTGAAAGAAGTTGGTGCCTTTGTCTGTGTCACCGGCGATTATGTTACCACCGAAGACGGCTGCGGCATCGTTCATACTGCTCCAGGCTTTGGTGAGGATGACTATCAGGTGCTCAAGGACACAGGCATCCCTGTCGTGTGCCCTATAGACAGCGAAGCGAAATTCACCAGCGAAGTTCCTGACTTCGAGGGACGTTTCGTAAAGGATACCGACAAGGATATCATTGCCATGCTCAAAGAGAGTGGCAAGTTGGTAAAGCGGGAAAACTTCCTGCACCCTTATCCTTTTTGCTATCGTACCCATACACCACTCATCTATCGTGCGATGGAGTGTTGGTTTGTTGATGTCCAGAAGATCAAGAGCTCCATGCTCAATGCCAATGAGCAGATAACCTGGATTCCTGAACATCTGAAGTACGGACGTTTCGGTAAGTGGCTTGATGGTGCCCGTGATTGGGCGATCAGCCGCAACCGTTTCTGGGGCAACCCGATTCCAGTATGGAAATGCGACAACAGCGATCATATTGAAGTGATCGGCAGCAGGGAGGAACTGGAAGCGAAATGCGGCCAGTCCGTGCCTGATTTGCACAAGCACTTCGTCGATGAGCTCACCTGGCCCAGCCCTGACGGTAAGGGGACCATGAGGCGTATCACCGATGTCCTGGATTGCTGGTTTGAGTCCGGCTCAATGCCCTATGCCCAACTTCACTATCCGTTTGAAAACAAGGAGTACTTTGAGGAGCACTTCCCCGCAGACTTTATCTGTGAAGGTTTGGACCAGACGCGAGGTTGGTTCTATACCCTTACCGTATTGGCTGCCGGCCTGTTCGACAAGCCTGCATTCCTGAACTGCATAACCAACGGGATCGTACTTACCCCAGAAGGTAAGAAGATGAGTAAGAGTGCACGGAACTACACTGACCCTATGGAGATAGTGAACACCTACGGTGCCGACTCACTCCGATTTGCCCTTATGAACAGTGCGGTGGTCAGGGCCGAAGACCTCAAGTTCAGTGAAGACTCCGTTAAGGATGTATTGAAGAACCTCATCATACCTTTGTGGAACGCATACTCCTTCTTTGTTACCTATGCGAACATTGATGGGTACGAACCTAGTGAAACCCCTTATGAAAAGCTCTCCAATCCCATGGATACCTGGATCATTTCAAGTAGTGAGAAGCTTATCGAAGAGGTTACTCTGGCCTTTGATGCGTACGATATCCAGAAGGCCTGTGCCCTGTTCGTGCCGTTTATTGATGATTTGAACAACTGGTATATCCGTAGGAGCCGAAGGCGGTTCTGGAGAAGTGAGAACGATGGGGACAAGAAAGAGGCGTATGATACCCTCTATCGCGTTTTGATGACCTTCATTCATATCGCCGCTCCCATCATTCCGTTTACGACAGAAGAGATGTATCAGAATCTCAAGACCGAAGATATGAGCCAGAGCATCCACCTTGCGCTCTATCCTGAATATCAGAGTGGACAGCGGGATGTCGAGTTGGAGAAGAAGATGGCCCTGACACAGAAGGCCATTGTCATGGGACGTTCGCTTCGTGCTTCAAACAATTTGAAGACGCGCCAGCCCCTCAAGACCCTTTTCCTTGTCGACAGGACAGAGGAGGAGCGCGAGGTGCTCTTTTCAATGAGGGATATCATTGCAGAAGAGCTGAACGTGAAAGAGGTCCTTATCCAAGAGGATGAGAGTGGTTTGGTAAGCTATAGCGCAAAGGCTAACTTCAAGGTGCTTGGTTCAAAGCTTGGCAAGCATATGAAGAGCGTAGCTTCTCAAATTGAACTTTTCTCCGGAGATACGATCGCTTCCATCCTTGACGGAGGAAGCAGAGTCCTTCAGTACAGCGAAGGGGAGATTGAAATCTCTTCCGAGCAGATCATTGTCCAGCGTACTGAAAAGGAAGGGGTCAAGGTGCTTAACGAAGGATCGCTGACTGTAGGTTTCGATACGACGGTGACTGAAGAGCTCCTCCAGGAGGGAATCGCCCGTGATATCGTACGCAGTGTCCAGAACCTTCGTAAGGATAGCGGCTTTGATGTCTCCGACCGCATACGGCTCACATACGATGGTGATGAAGTGGTGCAGAGGGTTTTTGAGAACTTTGGAACCTCTATAGCACAGGAGACATTGTCGAACTCCATAACGTTTGCTACACTGGAAAACGTTGAGGCAACCGAGTGCGGAGACCATTTGGTGAGGCTAGCCGTAGCAAAGGACTGACCTATGAAAAAGAGTAAGGCTGTTGTAGTTTCCCTGTTCATCGTGCTGTTTCTCTCTTCTTGCGCCTCCTTGGCCAAAAGGGAGCGGCCTTACTTTCATTTTCAAGGGATGGCCCGCAGCGGGACTATTGTAGCGACAGTCGATGCCGGGGCAGAACCTGACTTGGTAGCCTCTGCCTTTGGCGACCTCTCCGAATTCGCCCGTCGTGCAAGGCGGGTCTCTCTCTCACTCAAACCCACAAGCGACAGCTATCCTGTAGACCAGGAAGCCCTGGACGCTTATGGGGTTGTTGAAGGTGATTTCCCTAGGTTCCTACTGAATACCGGTATGATGTACTCTAGGGAGCTGTCCAAGAAGAGCAATAAGGACGGCCTCTCATGGTTCGCACAGAAAGATGGGCCGTTGAGCCTCTACACCCCAAAAAATGATGAGCTGCTCTTCACCAACGGATCGTATGAAGAGGCCTATGCCTCCTACAAGGGCCAACAGCGGCTTATAACCGATGAGATGGCGCTTCGTATGGCAAATGCTTCCATCGCGCTGTATGCCTATGAACCAGAGACATTCTTTGATCTCGGACTGAACCTTCCGCAGTCAGTATTCCAACAGGCTAGGGAAGTGCTTATGCTTATCCATCAGGAGGAAGGACTCTATACAGCAGATGCGTATATCACCATGGAGAATCCAAAACTTGCAGCGACACTCTCTCAGATGGTTCGGAGCGGATACCTGGCACGTTTGAAAAAGGATAAGATCCCTTTCAAGATTGCCGAATTGAAATTGATGTTTTTACTCGATGAGGAACTTGTGACGATAGTGCAGATGCCCCTGAGCGATGAGCAGATGCAAATGGTGAAACAAAACCTTACCGGAGTCTTATAGAAGAGGAGATACCTATGCCTAGTTATGAATATGAATGTCAGAATTGCCATGCACAAGTAGAATTGGTGCAATCAATTGAAAACCATCCCACACCTGCGATGTGCCCTTCATGCAGCATGCAACACACGATGGTCCGGGTGTTCAACCTGCAAGGCAACACCTCTGAGGGTGAATCAAAAAAACAGGATAAGGAGTAGGTTGTGGAAGCCAAAAAAAGAATACTGACAGGTGATAGGACTACGGGAAAACTCCATCTGGGACATTATGTTGGTTCCTTGAAGACACGCGTTGAACTGCAGGATACCTATGAGGAGTTCATCCTCTTAGCTGATATCCAAGCCCTGACCACCCATTTTAACAATCCCAAACTTATCAACGACAGTATCTATGATGTGACCATCGACAACCTCTCTGTCGGACTTGATCCCAATAAGGTCACCTTCGTCCAGCAGTCCCAGGTCAGCTCTATAGCCGAACTGACAATTTTCTATTCGATGATAGTCTCGGTTAACCAGTTGCGCCATAATCCCACCATCAAGACTGAGGCGAAGAACTATGGCTATGAGGACCTTACCTATGGTTTCCTGGGATATCCTGTAAGCCAGACCGCAGATATATCATTTTGTAATGCCGACCTTGTTCCTGTCGGTGAGGACCAGATCCCTCATATAGAACTCTCTCGCAAGATAATACGCAAGTTCAACAAGCTGTATGGAACCTCGATCACAGAGCCTCGGGCAAAGCTCAGTACTGTAGGCAGGCTCAGCGGCCTAGATGGCAACGCCAAGATGGGCAAGAGCATGGGCAATGCGATATATCTTTCCGATTCGCCCGAGCAGGTGTGGAAACTTATCCGCAAGGCTGTCACCGACCCCGCCAGGGTTACCACTGACATCCCCGGACACCCGGAGATCTGCAACGTCTACAAGTACCATAAGATCTTCAACCCTGAGGAAGCCCCGGAAATCTATGAGGGGTGCACTTCAGCCAGGCTTGGATGTTTCGAGTGCAAGAAACGGCTGAACGTAGTCTTGAACAACCTTCTTGAACCTATGAGGGAGAAGAGGGCTTACTATGAGAACCACATGGATGAAGTGAAGGAGATCATAGTGGAGGGAACACGTAAGGCCAACAAGATAGGCAATGAAAACCTTGATGCGATCAAGGAGAAGATGTT
>DUPO01000050.1 GCA_012838275.1 Spirochaetales bacterium | reverse complement strand
GAAGCTACAGCCTCTATTACAACAAACGCTATAATCGTATAGGTACGATCTACGGAGGCAGGTACAAGAGCTATCTTCTATCCGAGACAGAGAAGTTTTTCAGCACGGTCCGCTACATCGTCAGAAATCCTGTCAAGGCAGGATTGTCTACCACCCCAGCGGACTACCGCTGGAGCGGTCATGCTTCTGTTTTTATTTATCAACCCAGCCTCATAGATAAAGTGACCTTGCTTGCGTACTTTTCTCCAGATACCGACTTGGCTCTGAAGCGCTACAAGGAGTGTACTGAGCATGAGACATGGACAGCCCAAGTCGGTTTTGCCACCATCATCAAAGGTAAAGGTGAGACTACTGAGCGTCTTGGTTGCCTCCTTGATCAACTCCTATCAGAGAGGGACTTGGCAGACCATCGGAACATGATAGTATCTGGAGCTAAATCACCTCTATCGCGTGAGCTCAGGAGCTCCTTCATCCATCTCGCCATTGCCGATGGCCATGCATTGAAGGACATTGCAGCATTCCTGCACGTAAGTCACGAGACTGTACGGAGAATAGGCAAGCAAGGCTCAAGATAGTGTATTGCTAACCAATGGAACTGAGGGTCGATCAGAGGTATATGCTTGATGCTCTGGGCATTGACAATTTGAGTAGTATCTTCCTATACACCATATTGTGAACAAAAGTAGGGTTAACCCTAAAAGGAAATAAATTATGCAAGATATGAATACCCTCCTGGAGACAGCACTCAGTGAGGCCAAGAACCTGAAGGAAGGAGAGAGCTTTTTGATCAAAGACCTATTCAAGGGATACCTGTGGAACAGGATCCCCAGAGGGGAACGACTGTTACTCGGATCCCTATTCTTGAGTTATGTGAATATGAATGACTGTAAGATCACAGTGATTCATAAAGGAGCATCAGGGCAGCAGATGTATCTCAAAGCATAAGGGTAAAATACCCTAAAGTTGACAGAGTGCCTGCTTAGCGAAGACTCATCATTAATTTTTTCATAAGGAAATCTATGATATCCTATAAAGGTGTTTGCCAGAGATTCTTATTTTACGACTATAATAATTATGGAGGTTGATTCTTATGAGTGATACTGAATATACCTCTAGTGTAAGATTTACTCCCAAAGAACGAAAACTGAAATATAAATGTTCCAAATTGTTACGTGATATGATGCTGTAGACTCTCGAAGAATGGAATGTAATAGTTCAAAAAGAGCTATCAAGTGAGCAAGTAAATGTGCAATGCATTGAAAAAATCAAGAACAAGATTCTTAACGAAGTGAATCGAAATTTAGTGTGGAAAGTACTTGCGAAAAAAGATCGGTACGATACCCCTTACTACAGGGCACAATTAGAGGAATTGAAGAATGCTCATCCCAATCTGGAGGTAGTGAACAATTTGCATTGTTTTGTCTCATGGCCGGTTTTTAACCAAGCTGATATAGACCGGGCCTTCTCAATGCGTTCTGATGTACCAGCCCTTCTATGGGAGGATGAGGACAACTTGTAACCCCATTGACAGAAAGGGTAGCCCCGCTTCGGCCATCTCCCCCTGCGTACCGTAGGGCAGCAGAACCAGGGGAGTTGAACAGCAAACAGGAGCGTAGGAGAATACCTTCACCTTAACACTCTTACTCATTTCAAAACTCCAATAATCTAAAGTACCTAACTATCCCCTCTAATCCCACCTTCCTTTCCTTCTTTTCAACAACAAAAAAGCATTACCTTACAAAGCACCATATCAATCCCCTCAAAGCACCCATCTATCAACAGACCCCTGCACTCTCCTAATCATCAATCCTCATGAGCAATGGCTATGCCTCCACAACCCCTTGTCCCTTATCAAACCTCACCCTCAACCTCGCCGGAGAATTTACCCACTCCCGAAAAGAGCATTTCCGAAATTGGCAAGGAACAGCTTAAAAAGCTGAAAGAGAAAAAAGAGCCACCTATGCTTGATGAATAGCACATTCTTACGATTTTGCTGACTTCAGCAAAATCGCAATACTGAAAGAAAGCAATTGCGTTTAAGCCGCTTGTAAGAGACATCATATCAATCCCCTCAAAGCACTGATCTCCCACCATACCCCAGCATTTCCCCATCACCCAAACCATCCCTCCTTCTCCCTATACCCCAATGCCCTATACCCTACCTGCCTTCTCTTGAACATATTCAAGAGTTGCTTGTTCTCTCCATCAACATAGTCATACACCCTTACCTCAATCTTACCTGGATACTCCCTGTTGAGCCTCCCTGCATATTGGCTAAGAGTTCCCTTCCAAGATATAGGAAGGGCTAAAAACAACGTATCCAATACTGGCTTATCAAAACCCTCACCTATAAGACTCCCCGTAGAAAGCAGAACCTTTGGTTCCTCCTTCTCATCAAACTCCACCATTACCTGTCTTCTCTTCTTTAACCCCATCCTCCCATGCAACACAAAGCATTCCTGGTTGATCATCTCCAACTCTTGTGCCAATACCAGGAGATGATCACACCTCTGTGACAGCACCAAGATATTCCTACCTTCACTATAAGCCTCTTTTACATCTTCTGCGATCATCCTGTTTCGCCCCTTGTCTAAGGCTAACCTCTTGAATACCTCCTGGATAGGAAGACCATCAGGGATGCTTACCTTCTTGATGGTCTTGGTAAACACCACCATATTCATCTCCTGCACACTGGAACGCTTAACTACATGCCTTATAGGACCCAACTGCATAGTGACGATAGGATGCTTGCCATCCCTTCTGATTGGAGTTGCAGTAAGACCCACAACATACTTGGCCTTCACTTGTTTTAACAACAACTCAAAAGAAAAAGCTCCAAGGTGGTGACATTCATCTACGACAACCATCCCATATCTATCAAGGATCTCTACTCTATCTTCTTTCTTCCCCAACGACTGGAACAACAACACATCAACCTTGTATGAAAGCTTACCCTTCTTCCCAAGGATGCCCTCAATAGGAGACAGGAAGGTCTTTAGCCTCTGCTCCCATTGCTTCTTCAGTTCAGAACGATGCACAAGAATAAGCGTGCTTACTTTCCTTTTTGCGATCAAAGCAGCCGCTATCACGGTTTTGCCAGAAGCCGTGGGAGCATGGAGAATCCCAGTATCAAAGCTAAGCATAGCATTGAGGGCTTCTTCCTGTTCAGGACGCAACGTCCCAGAAAAGGAGACCTGTATAGGCTCACCAAAGCCTCGCTTGTCATCAACAATACAATCTATCTTGTTTAGTTCCAGCAAGCGCTGTACAGCCTCCAGGCACCCTCTGGGAAGAGCTATATACTCCCCATAGTTCTCAGCACACCCTATAATCCTTGGCTTGTCCCAGACAGAGAAACGCATAGCCTGGGCCTTATAGAACTCCGGGTTCTGAAAGGCCGCCAACCTGATAAGACGATTCAACAACTGTTGGGGAAGCTTGTTCTTTTCAATGAAGATCATGTTGGCAATAACCAATGTCAGTTGGGCAGGAAGAGGACAGGTAAGCTTCTGATCATCCCCTCTCTTAGTCTCCCAAGGCTTACTCTTTTCAGAACTGGTTAGACTCTCTTCTTCAGAAGGAAGCTCCAACAAGGATTCCTCGCCTCTGGTCTTCTCCAACACTGTTTGTATCTGCTCTGTATCCATCTTTCCTACATTATTGAGCAGTTCCCACTGATCGGTATAGGCTTGTCCCTGTTCATCAACAAAGACGCTATACTCCTTACTTCTAGGAACCTTCTGTAGGGGAAGGGCTATCAGGTTACCAAACCCTCCTGAGGGTAGGGTATCCTGATTGGGAAAGAAACGATCATAACTGGTAAGCGACAACTGTCGTATGCGATCACAGGTAAGGCTGATAATCCTAAAACCCAACTCCCTGGCTTCTTTAGCAAGCACAGCTTCAGAGAAGAAGATCCAGACATGCGCTCCATTGCCAGAACGGGAGACTTCAGTGTAGGCAGGGATTCCAAGCTCCCTACAGGTAGCAACATACCCCCTAGCATCATCAACCCAACTTTCCTTATCAAAGTCACAAGCCAGGAAATAACAGGTGTTGTCATCAAGCAGGGGATACACCCCTATGGTAATATTCCCTAATAGATGTTGTTTGAGAACCTCTTTGGTAAGGGGTAACAGATCACGATGCTTGCAATCAGCGCAATTGGTCTTCTTCTTATTACAGACTCCATCGACAAATTCATTTCTACAAGCAGGGGAGTACCCCTTTTTCCCTGTCTTAGCCGACTCCCAACGTTTAGCATACATGTTCCTACCTTTAAACAACGAAGCAAAGATAGCAAGTCTCTCTTCAGCACTCAAAACCCTATTCGATGACAAAGCCTCCTGGGAAACCAGGGGGCTTTTGCTGTCTAATGAGGTTTGTGGTCTTTTTTCTGGTTCAATAGGAAGCGCAACCATTGAAGACGTATCAGTTGAAATTAGGTTAGTCTCCAGATTTACGGGGTTTACATAGCTTTTACCCTCTATCTGGGATGTATCAGCCTCATCAAAGGGGATTTCATGCTTATGCAGAAGAGCTTTGAGAGCAAGGTTCTCCTGCATAAGCCTCTCTATGATTTGCTTTGACTCACTGTCCATCAAACAGATCCCCCTCCTGATAAGCATACTGCCACTGAAGCGAGATTGCAAAGCCTTGCCATCACAAGAGAAGGCAAGGCTAGGGAAACTACATAAGGATTGGAAAATACAAGAGAAGGCTACTGTAGCTAAAGCAGGATGACACCCATCACAAGGCAGCATCCCTTGCAGGGGCATATTCATCAACCCGACAGTACTTCACCATCTTGGAAGCATCATAGAAGCACCATCTTTTGTAATACCTTTGCTCTGTACCAGAAGGGTACAACCACAGTGCTGCTGCAAAGAGAACGTTTCACAACCCGAGACATCAAAAAAGGAAAGCAGAGGGTATACCCCACATAATCATCAATAACCACTCTTCTCTTGGGATGAACTTATAATCAAGGGGGCTGAAGCAGAACTGCAGTAGGGGTGGTCATAAACTAAGTGAGGTGATTACTTGATATATCAAGATAATAACTTCCCTGATACATATAGGCACCATTTGT
>DUPO01000049.1 GCA_012838275.1 Spirochaetales bacterium | reverse complement strand
CGTCTGTACCGCCTCAGCTGCAACGAGCAAAGCATCAGGCTTCTCTCCCAGATTAAGGGGACACTGTGATGGGCCTGCCGTTTGACACGAGCCTGGAGGGCAAGAAGATATTCCTGCGGGTCGGACCAACTGATTTCCGACGGGGAATCCGTGGGATGGTCTCCCTGGTGGTCGGGGCCATGGACCTGAGGATGGACGAGCAGTCCCTATTCGTTTTCTGTTCGACCAGCAGGAAGCAGATACGCATCGTATATTGTGAAGGGGCGGGCTGCTGGATGCTCTCGCGCTCGGTCCGATATGGTCGCTACTCATGGCCTATGGACAGCAAGGATGCTGTGCGGATGGCAGCGGATGAGCTTCGCGAGCTGCTGGCAGACCCCATCCCTTTGGGACATCTCAAGGCACGGGGCTTGGTCTCCAGAATGGACCTGCATATCTGATTAAAATAAAACAATTTATTTGAATGTAAGTATTTGAAACCTCCAATACAGGGCTTGTACGCCCCTGTTTTGGCGGTTTTCTGTTTTAGGTCCACCTGTAGAGTATCAGATTAAATATCGCTTTCCCAGAATCCAACACTATATTAACCTGCAGATTTGGTCTCCATGTAGGTGTAGTAGGCAAGGAGTCCAATCTTCCGAATAAAAATCACTCTAAAACCCGTTGCTTTCGACCTTTCTTGGTACGAATTCTTCGTGTTATATGTTGTTCATCTTCTGATTTTTATTGAAATATAGTCCTTTTATGTGTATAATAAACACTATATAAGGACGGGTTTTGCATGGCTATCCCTGTAGAGATCAGAAGTGTAGAGAGACCAAAAAATACGATTGTTGTCAAACGTGGCAACGGGCCTCTCCAGTACGCGGTCGTAGAGCGTGTAGGATGTAAGCGAGTAGGTGAAAGCAATATTCCGGTCAACGGATATACTATCGGTCACATCATCGATGGGGCCTTTGTCCCGGTCAGCGAACCGGTTGCCCAAAGAACCATAGAACTCAAAGATTATGCAGATGTGGTTCTTATTGATTCCGTATCAAGATCTCTTCTTGATGAATTGTATGCTGTGTACTCTACTAAAGATGCCATGAAGATCTACTCCATGGCTCTGCTGAGAGTCTGCTATCCAGGAGTCCCCTGTTCCAGACTCAGTCATTATTATGAGATGAGCTGGATGAGTATGCTCTTTCCTTCCCTTCCATTGAGCAGGAACACCGTATCGGCATTCCTGCAGGATCTGGGTAAGTCCTACTCACTGATTGTTTCTTTCATGAGGAACCGGGTCAACTCTCTTGCCTCAGGGCATCATATTGCCATAGATGGAACTCTGAAAGAAGACAACAGCAGTGTGAATTCCCTTTCTCATTACTCACGAAAGGCTCGTGTTAAAGGCACGATGGACATCACGGTGGTATTCGCCTACGACATAGATGTCAGAGAACCTATTTGTTCCAAGGTCTTTGCCGGCAATGTACTCGACAGTGTCAGTTACCAGAGATTTCTCACTGAGAATGGATTGAAACAGGGTATTGTCATGGCAGACAAAGGATTTCCGAAAAAAGCTGCCCAGGAAGCTTTCGAGGCTTCCCCTGCTCTCCATTGGCTGAATCCCATAAAAAGAAGTGACAAACGCATTGCATCTCATAACATGTACACTTTTACGGGAATGCTTGAAGACAGGAACAGAGACATTCTATTCAAGAAGGCTGATCTTGGAGATTATTATCTGTATGCATTCTATGATCGTAAACGTGCGGCAAAAGAAGAAGCCGATTACTTCAAACATCACAAGGGCAAACCCTTTGATGCTGATCATCTGAGCAAGAGCGATGAGCGTTTCGGGACCGTTGTCTTTGAATCTGATGTCGATACCGATCCCGGAACCATCTACAAGATGTATGATGAGAGATGGCTCATAGAAGAATGTTTCCGTTATTACAAGAACGTCACTGACTTCGATGACACCAGAGTCCATTCAGATTACGCTGTGTATGGGAGTGAGTTTGTAAACTTCATTTCTTCGGTCATGACTTCACGCATCATCAGGAAATTCGAAGATACCGGACTCTTTGCACAGATGACGTATAAGGACATCATGAGTCGCCTTGCCTCAGCTAAAAAGGTTGAAACTCTTGGGGATGGTACCTGGGAGTTTGTGAAGACGACGAAGTCTACTGAAAAGATCCTTGAGAGGCTTGGTATTATTGAAAAGCCGGAAGATCCTCCTAAACGCAAACGAGGAAGACCAAAGAAAGCCGTTGACGTGAATGCCCCTAAACGGAAGCGTGGGCGGCCACGCAAGACCACTTCTTGATAGCATATAGTGTTGAAAGTTGGGAAATCGTTAATTATTATCAACGCAACAAAAAATGCCTTTCCATCATGATTGAAGTAAACAGGTCACTGTATATGGATGAAGCGACTGGAGAGAAACTTCCTAGTTTTGAAAACATACAAGGGCAGATTATGGTTCT
>DUPO01000048.1 GCA_012838275.1 Spirochaetales bacterium | reverse complement strand
GTAGGAACGAAATATGGCAAAGAAAGAAGTAAAGAAAGTTGTAGATCTTGGTCATGGCGTAGGTCGTCGTAAGACAGCTATCGCTCGTGTCCACCTCAGAGAAGGTGAGGGCAAGATAATTGTTAATGGAAGGGACGTTGACGCATACTTTGGCAGCCCAATGCTGACCTTCATCGTCAAACAGCCTCTTCAGGCTACCGATACTGTTACAAAGTTCGACATGCTCATCAACGTAGTTGGTGGTGGTCCCTCAGGCCAGGCAGGTGCTATCCGTCATGGTATTTCCAGAGCTCTGGTTTCCCATGATGAAGCTTACCGTCCTGTTCTGCACGCAAATGGATTCATGACTCGTGACTCCCGCATGGTTGAGCGTAAGAAATATGGTCAGCCCGGTGCAAGACGCAAGTTCCAGTTCTCCAAGCGCTAAACTGTGTTTGCAACGATCGAGCGGAAAGCCTCCGGCGAGGGATATTTTATCCTTCAAGAGGGGCTTTCCCCTTTTTTTATCTCAGAGAGACTTTTTATCTCTAAGGACCTGCCCCTAGGCCAGCCCATATCAGAAGAGGTTGCAAATTCCTTACGGGATGAGCAGCTCTTGCTCAACTGTCGGGAACAGGCCCTGCAGTACCTCTCTAGACGGGAGCATACGGCTTTTGAACTGAAGCAGAAACTGCTGAAAAAAAACTATAGCCAAGATCATATCGACCTGACCCTGGAGGCTCTAGCCCGGCAGAACCTGCTTAGCGAATACCGCTATGCCCACTCCTTCATTCTCAGCAGGCAGAGAAAAAACCCGGAAGGGAAGATGCTTCTCAGACAGAGGCTCCTTGCAAAAGGTGTGAACAGGGAAGATGCCGAACGTGCATTGGAAGAAGCCTTTACCGAAGAACTTCTCATTGAAGCCGTCAGTAAGGCATATTCGGTGGCTCTTCGTAAATTCGGAGCAGATGTTGCCAAGCAGAAACTGCTCAACCGAGGCTTTACCCAATCTGAATTGCGATTCGCCTTCGAGCGGATGGAAGACTAGGGAATGGAACCAAAATGTAAGAGAACGGTGGCGAGAGTCGGGGAAAGGCAGCAAAAATGTTCTTCTTGAGCAAAGGAGCGTTCCCTTATACACTTGCACTACGAAGAGGGAAGTGAAGCATATGAAAAAAACACGCAAACTGGGTCTCTTTCTGATAATGTCCGTCTTGATAGCTTTAGTGTCGTCTCCTCTTCTGGCTACCAACTGGCTTGATGGTCAGTTTGTCTACCCCTACAATGACAACATCTCCCTGGCGAGTGATATAACCTCTGCTTTAACCATGGCCGCACCTGCTGCATTTGCCTTTGTTGCCCCCTCTTCGGACTGGGTTGGGATAGGTCTTACCTATGCCCCGACATTTCTCGTCTCCTATGGGGTGAGGACGCTTCTGAAGGGGACCATCACACGCGAAAGGCCCTATCAACTTTCTGGCAACGACCAGAAACAACCTTCGGACAATTCTGATTTCAATCAATCATTTCCTTCCGGGCATACCCTGATGGCCTTCAGCTCGGCTGCATTCACACAGACACAATTCTCGTTGAAATATCCCGACTCGCCTTACAAGAGTGCAGTCACCCTGACCACTTGGGCCTTAGCTGCCACCACAGCTATCTTGAGGGTTGCCAGTGGAAATCACTTTGTTACTGATGTCCTGGCTGGTGCCGCGATAGGAAGCGCCCTCGGATTTGCAGGACCCTACCTGACCCATCTTATCTTCAGGGAGAAGGAGAATGCACCGACTCTTATGATAGGGCCGAGTGTGGCTCTGCAGGTGAGCTTGTAGAGCAAGCAAGAGAAGAAGATTTCAGCAT
>DUPO01000047.1 GCA_012838275.1 Spirochaetales bacterium | reverse complement strand
TATTGTCCGCTGATCTCCCCCGATACCCCTTCACATTTTCTGGTATGCCGTATGTCACTGTCTAATGTCTGCTTAAAACAGTGATAACCAATACATATTCCTTTTGCATAAGAGTAATTAGTCTCTTCTGATTGCCTTTCATCCTCTTGAATTCGTATACTAGAAGAAACAGAACAGAAGGAGCTACCAATGCCAGGAAGATTCATCATTACAAAGACCCCAAAGGGGTTCTATCGATTCAACCTCCAAGCGGCGAACTACCAGACTGTGCTTACAAGCCAGAACTATACGACGCTTGCAACCTGCAGAGAGGGGTGCGAGACAATTAAAAAGAACGCCGAATCACCTATTGAGGACCAGACATTGAAGAATGCCGGCCCAAAGCTCAAGTACCCCAAGTATGAGGTGTATTTTGACAACTCAGGGAAGTACCGCTACCGTCTTCTTGCTTCCAATGGTCAGAACATTGCCATTGCAGAGGATGGGTACGCCACCAAGGCGGGTTGCCTAAACGGCATAGAAGCGATCAGCCGAGCTGCTGTCGGAGCAGATGTGGATGAGAGCGCACTGGAGAAATAGCCGGCAGATTCTCCTGATCAAGGCCTTTATTATAACGATAGTAACCTATAGCTGACTCTGCAATTGCCCAGGTTTGCAGCTTCCCCTTACATTCATGCACTCTTGAACAAGGAGTCTGCTTCCAGCTGGTATTGCTTCACGGACCGAGTATTTTCCAGCAAGCCATTTTGGATCAAAAAAACCCTCCACCATGGAGGGCCTCTTGGTTACTCAGGGTATTTCTTCGGTTATTCCCCTTCTTCACCACCACAATCAAATAATACCACTGAAGAATCCAGGTGTCAATTTATTTTCAAAATCACGAAGTCAAGATTCTGGAGATTTCATGGGACATGTTGTATCGTTGTTGCAAAGGAGAATCTATGGAACCCGACAAACATGTGGGAAGTCTGGTTGAAACGATCTTTTCGGCTCTGTTTTCAACTATATTCCTCTTGCTATATATAAAACCGGACCTCTTGGCCATCTACCAGAGAGGGGTCGCCCCGATTCCAATGCTGAGTTCCTCTTCAGCGAGAAGCCTGATCTTTGGGCTTTTTTTCTTCTCTCTCATCACCCTTGCTGTGTGCATTGTAAAACTCAAAAAGAAACAATGGAGTACTCACCTGATCTGGGCCAGCGTCGTGAGCGAGCTGGCAGATGCCCTCTATTTTGCCTATTTCATGACCAGGTGGGATGCCTTGGACAAGGAGTTTGTCCGCTACTTCAGGGGCGACCTTGCGACTTGGGCGCTCATAGCAAAAGCCGCTGTACTCTGCTTCCTGGCGCTGACAGTCATCAGCATAGCGGATGACCTGTACAAGACATACAAGCACAAGAAAATTGCCTGACAATGATAGCGTGCTCCCTGGCTCGGAGCCCGATGCACGCTATCTTCCTTTTCCCTTTACCGCTTAAGAGACCTTTTTACAGCCTCTCTGATCAGAAGGGTACCGATTGGACCTGGGAAATAATTCGCTCGCTGATATTTTTGGACTCCTGGATGAACGGATTCTCATTAAGGCACCCCAACACGGCATCACGCTCCTGAAGGTTGCGGTAGGTGTTGGCCCTGAACTTGTTGTTGAAGTCCTTCTCCTTGGTCTTGAAAACCTGCTCTTCAATATGCAGGCGAATACGCACCACCACTTGCTGCAGCGCACTCCACCCTGAAGCGCTCAGTGCAGAGACATCCAATACCTCAAGGAGGACGCCAAGGGCATGAGCCGCCCTATCCGTAGGATAGTCGGCAAACCAGGCGTCATACTCCTTATGCACATCGTCCCAGGTATCTGTCTTGTCCGTACGGATCTTCGCCTTGAGATCCTCCACCTTTTCCAGAGGTACCAGCTGCCCGCCAACATTTATCCATTGCCCGTTGTAAGGGGATATTTCACTCTGAAAATCAGATATGGTGCACTGCCGGTCATTGCACCATGAGGCTATCGATACGGTCGCATAGTAGAGCAACATCTCCGTATATGCACGGTACGCCTCGGCCGGCTTGAGGATCTCAATGGGTTCCGTACTGTTTTCCATGGCAAGGGTCTCAACCTTTAGCGCAGGAAGCTCATCACCCTGTCGCTCGAGCAGCATCTTTCCCTGCTGCAGCAGGTCAGCCTCTGAAAGAGGGTCCTTTTTATCACTGTTATAGCTCTCTGCAGTCCAGAGGCAGAGCAGTTTCCTGGCTTTGAGCATCTCCTCTGCCGTATCGGGGGCGAGGTAGTCCGTCTCGATATGCTGGCGGATCACTTTTCGCCTGTCCCGTTTGCGATATTTGTAACTGTTCCGTTCCAAGGCGTAGAGGTTGTACATCCACCAGTAGGCGGGTAGGACCACACGCCTGCATTCGCGTATATCCGAGCTTACCAGACTGAAAGGGAGGGGGATGTTCAACTCGAAGGGATAGTCCCCCTTGGCAATGAGCACATAGCTGGCAAACTTGCAGTCATACTTGAGGGAGCTGGAAAGGGCCGGCCAAAAGCCCCGTCCGGCAACCATCTCCCCATCATTTCCCCGGCTGTTGTGATTGGAGCCTATATTTGCCCCGGCGGCCATATTGGACTGGCCCATGACCAGGCTCGCGACGAGAAACGAGTTGTTGTGGTGTTGCTCATGGGCTCCGAAGATAAGGTTGTTGAGGATCTCGCAGCAGCTGACGGTAGAGTTGTCACCTAGGATTGAATGGATGAGACGAGCCCCATATTTGAGACTGCAGTTATCCCCCATGATGAAACGGATGCCTTTGCTGCCATAGAAGGCGCGGCTGCCCGATCCTATGATACCGTTGACCAGCTCCACACCTTCGCCGATCTGTACCGGTGATTCCAAGGTGGAACGAAGAGTAAGGTTCTTCAGCTTGTTCGCACCCTTTATGTAGGCACCGGGGCCTATCCAGACATCCTTGATAGTGTCACAGGACTTGATGACTGTCTGCTCACCGACATAGCCGTACCACCCCCGCCTGGGGTCGCACTCCTTGTCGGTCATCTGTTCAAACTTCTGCATCAGCAGCTCATCGTCACGGAAGGTTCCCCAGAGAAAAGCATCGGAGGTCTGCATACTGCTGAAAGGGCGTACGCTGCGCCCTCCGGCCTCATTCATGATGCCGATGGTCACCAACACCTCAGCTTCCTCACCTTCCTTGACGATGCCATTGCCGAACTTGGCGTGGTTGGTGGCCTGCAGCTCGCCGAGACGGTAAAGGATCACGTGATGTGCAATTATATAGTGGCTGAGATAGGAACAGTCGAATATGGCGCAATAGTCGCCGATATCACAGGAGATGAGGCGACTGTTGGTTATCCCCACGGGCACACAAAAGTCATGAAAGCTTGCTACCTGCTTGCTCATCCTGCCCAAGCGCACCAAGCCGTAGAATTCACTGTTCTTGATCAGGGAGGGGTCGAAGGGATCGCTGACCAGCACATGCTCCCATGCAGGGGAGATGTTCAGGTTCTCCTCCAGTATCTCAATCTCCTTGCTTGTAAGGGCACGATATTTTCCCTTGCTGCCCAACATCTGGTTACGCAGGTAGTACTCGTCTTTTCCCTCAGGAATATACGGAGCATCGATGAACCCATACCCAAACAGCTTTGCATCAAGCAATGTTACTTTGTCATTCATTGCGTAAAGTATAGCAACTGGGCCGGGAGAGTTCAATAAAAGCTTTGATAAAACGGACACGAGACTATGCATACACCTGTATATTTATCACCCTTTGATAGCCCTACCCGCACACCGGACACTTGCACGCACAACAGGGATACATTACTATGTCCTCAATATGGTTGATTATGATTTGTCTCCGAAAATGAAACGCCTGGTAAACCTTATCGGAAAACTCTCTGTAGCCGACCCAGAAGGTCTTACTCCTAAGCGCATCGAAGAGATTAACGATATTTCCATTCCTAACAATTTCCTCATCAGAAGGCTCTTGGGCAAGAGTGCCAAAAACATCGACACCAAGACCTTCATCATTCCTGTCACAGACGGGATGGTTACGGGATATTTCTTCGAGAAACAGGGTTCTCGCGACATCTCAGACCTCACCCCCCTCATAATCTTCTATCATGGTGGTGGCTGGATCTGGGGAAATATGGATCTGTACAACTTCTTTTGCGCACATCTGGCAGACATAACAGGAGCTTCAGTGCTCTCTGTCGATTATCGCCTTGCACCTAAATACAAGTTTCCCACAGCCGTAGAGGACTGCTATAATACCTTGATCTGGGCTGCAGCTGGTTGCAGGTACTGGAAGACTGACCCCGATAGGATCTATCTGATGGGAGACAGCGCAGGAGGGAATCTTGCCGCAGTGGTAAGCAGGCTTGCCCGGGACCGCAAGGGCCCGGCCATTGCAGGGCAGGTGTTGCTCTACCCTGTTACCGACGGAAGGATGAGAACCGCTTCGTATGAAAAATACAAGGACTCACCGACTTTGACCGACAAGCATATGGCTTTCTTCATCAACAGCTACCAGCGGGAGCCTAAGGATATACTCAACCCGAGCTTCTCCCCCTTGCTGAGCAAGGATCACTCACGCCTTCCTCAGACCCTGATCATCGGAGCTGAATACGATCCCTTGCGCGACGACGGCAAGCTCTATGCAGATGCCCTCTCATCGGCTGACACCCCGGTAAAGTATCTGGAGGTTAAGAAAACCATCCACGGCTTCATCAACTACCCCAATGCCACAGGCACCGAGGAGACCGAGTGCGCCATCATCCAGTTTATAGGAGGAAGGCCTGTCGAACAGGTCGCCCTCATATCCAGGAAGGAGTGGGCAAAGGCTATCAAAAGGGAGCAGAAGCAGATAAAGAAACAGAACAAGCTCTACATATCTGCAGATTCCACTAAGAGCTAAGACTTTTTCTTGAAGAGTTTAAAACCCTGCGGCACCCTTCCTCTCCTCCGAGATGATGGGGCCGCTTCTTTTTCTGTCTCTCCCCCGCCCTTAATTTCCTGATCGCCGGCATCCAGAAAGCGTTCATCACCAAACCAGTCCAATATCATGGGGAGAAGGGCCGCTGCCACGGAGGAGTGCCCATCCCTATCCATATGGAGTTGGTCGATAGGGCTGCTCTGTGCCACAAGGGATGCATCCAGGAAGAGCAGGTTGTTCCGCTCTGCCATCTCCTTGATGGCTGGGCCGAGCTGTTTGCTCAACAGGTGTGAAGATCGGTCAAAAGAGGGAAAGAACTCTCCCACCCTCTCCTCTATATGTATCGGCGCAACCACCAGAACGTGTGGGGTGGTGTAGTGTTCCCCATAAGGGTAGTTCCTGACGACCAGTGCGAGTTTTTCCAGCGCCTTTGCGGTAATCCTTGCGCTGGTGTTGAACAGGGTCTTGCAATCGTTGGTACCGAGGCTCAGGATGACCAAATCGAGAGGACGATGACTGTGCAGCAGCATGGGAAGCTGCCTGACTCCGCATTTGTCCTCCTCAAGGGGATCATCAAAGATGGTGGTCCTGCCCCCAAGGCCCTCCTCTATGAGGTGATAATCCTCGCCTAGGGACCGGGCTAGAATACCTGTCCACCGCTGCTCGAGAGGCCACCGCCCACCGCTGGGATTTGAACCGAAGAGATTTGAGTCACCAAAGCACAGTATATGTTTCATCATCTATCCTTATTGCGGGAATTGTAACGTGAGCCACGACCTTGGTCAAATCAAACAGTTTTGATAATCAGGCTCCTCATGTACAGTGTATGGAAGCTCACCTTCTTTGTCCCGACATGGGACAGATCAATCAAACCATCATGATACATAGATATATCTGCTGTTGAAAGGAGCTCATCCAAGGCCGGATACTGTACCCCCATGCTCTTCGATCCAGTCTACACTAACCGTTTTTCTTCCCTTATATTTGGGAAAAACCGTGGAACCACCCCTCCGGACGGTATACTTTTAAAAAAACTGCCCCTTATCCCTCTTTTTTTATCTATTTGTATTGACCAATATTCGAACAAGGAATATATTTGCTCTAGGCAACAATTGCCTATACAAACTAATGGAGAAATTTCAATGATCGACCTATGTGCAATACGAAGACTGCAGACCTCCTTGCGGACGTTTGAAAAACATCTCAAGGATGAGACTGGACTCTCATTCAATGACGCCCTGCTCTTGTGTGCGGTGAACAAAGGGGTAACCGAACCCGGGTTGCTTGCAAAAGAACTCGAACTCTCCCCCTCACGGCTTACTCGCATCCTCGACAACCTCGAAGCCCGGGAACTTGCAAGGCGGGAACTCTCCTCCCTCGATCGCAGAAGCATTCTGGTTACCCTCACCGAAAAGGGAAAACAGATGGTGGAACAATATAGCTGCAGTGAAATAACCCTTCCTGCAGACCTGGAATTTACCCAGAACTGAACCCCTAGGAGGGCCGAATGGCACGATACCTAATTGTCGGTGGAGTGGCTGGCGGAGCCGGAACGGCAGCCAGACTCAGAAGGCGCGATGAAAAAGCGGAGATCATCATGTTTGAACGTGGTGAATACATCAGTTATGCAAACTGCGGACTGCCTTACTATGCGGGCAACGTCATCACCGAACGCTCGCGACTGTTCGTCATGACTCCCGACCGTTTCCTGGAAACCCTGGATGTAGAGGCAAGGGTGCTATCCGAAGTGCTCTCTGTCAACCGCAAGGACAAATCCATCCATATACGGAATCTCAAGGACAACAGCGAGTATGACGAACGCTACGATACGCTCATCCTCAGTCCGGGAGCCTCTCCCATCAAGCCTCCCATCCCAGGCATCGACCACCCTTCCATCATGTCGCTTCGCTCTGTCGCAGACATCGATACGATCAAGGCCAAGATCGACAACCCCGCAACAAAGAGGGCTGTTGTCGTAGGCGGTGGGTTCATCGGCCTGGAGATGGCTGAAAACCTCAAGGAGAGAGGCCTGGAGGTCTCGGTTGTCGAAGCCCTTGAACAGGTGATGAACATCATCGACTACGACCTTGCTGCCGAAGTGCAACAGCACCTCAGGGCAAAAGGGGTGAACCTCTACCTCCGGGATGGGGTAAAGGCATTTGGCAAGCATGACGCACTAGTCAGCGTCGAGCTCTCCTCTGGGACCATCATCGATGCGGACCTCGTGATCCTTTCCATCGGGGTACGCCCCGATACGGGATTCCTCAAGGATTCCGGCATTGAGCTCGCTGAGAATGGGGCTATCAAGATAGACGAGTTCTTCACTACCAATGACAAGCACATCAGGGCAGTCGGAGACGCAATTGAGTTCGACAGCCCCCTGACCGCCCTGCCTTGCACAATCCCTTTGGCAGGACCAGCCAACAAACAGGCGCGGCTGTGTGCTGACAATATCGTCGATGGGGACACAAGGCCTTACAAAGGAACGATAGCCACCAGCATCGCCAAGGTATTTGAGATGACCGTCGCCTCGACAGGGCTCACTGAGAAAGCTCTTAAAAAAGCCAATCTTCCCTACAAGGAAGCGGTGACCCATGCAGCCAGCCATGCCGGATACTACCCCAATGCGAGCCAACTTACCATCAAGGTCCTCTACCACCCGGAGACGGGGAAACTATGGGGAGCACAGGCGGTAGGCTATGACGGCATAGACAAGAGAATTGATGTTATCTCAGCCTTTATCGGCAAGGAAGGGACAATTGCAGACCTTGCCGAGTTCGAGCAGGCGTATGCACCTCCCTTCTCCAGTGCAAAGGATCCAACCAATATGGTCGGATTCATCGCAGAGAACGTATTGAACGGATATTCAAATACCATCACCTGGGAAGAGGTGGAAGGCTTGCGAAGCGAGGGTGCCTTCATCCTCGATGTGCGCACCCGTGAGGAGTTCGAGCTGGGAAGCATCGAAGGATCTTACCTCATCCCTAACACCGAATTGCGACACAGGCTCGATGAGGTCCCTATGGACCGGAAGATCGTGGTCTACTGCGCCATGGGACTGCGCGGCTATCTTGCTGAGCGAATCCTTCGCCAGAATGGACACGCTGAGGTCTACAACATCACAGGAGGCCTGAAAACCTATGAGGTGGCCCTGCGCGAGCGCAAGCTTCTGGAAAACAAGGAGCTGCAATCAGTCAGGATTCAGAAAAACGTCAACGTGCTCAACGAAGACGGGAGCTTCAGAAAATCCGCAGTCAACAAGATATTCAAGATTGATGCGTGCGGCCTGCAGTGCCCGGGGCCCATCATCCGCCTGAAGAAGGAGATTGACAACCTGGAGTATGGCGACAGGATCGTCATCAAGGCATCCGACCCTGGCTTTGGCGTCGACGTCCAGTCCTGGTGTGACCTCACAGGCAATGAGCTTGTCTCCCTGAACACCAGTGCGGGAATCATCGAGGCGATCATCAGCAAGGCTGACCCCTCGATATGCTCGGTCCCCGACTCCTTCGGCAACAAGCCTGCCATTTGCGATCCTGACAACGGGGCGACCATGATCGTCTTCTCCAATGACCTGGACAAGGCGCTCGCTACCTTTGTCCTGGCAAACGGTGCTGCAGCGACCGGAAAGGAAGTGACCCTCTTCTTCACCTTCTGGGGACTCTCAGTACTGCGCAAAAAGCATCCGGGAAAGGTCAAGAAGGATTTCATGGGCAAGATGTTCGCAGCGATGCTCCCCAAGGGGATGGACTCTCTAGCGCTCTCCTCCATGAATATGGGCGGAATGGGTGCCAAGATGATGAAGGGGCGCATGAAGAAAAAGAATGTCGACCAGGTCCAAGCCATGTATGAGGATGCCAAAAAGGCGGGAGTGCGTATGATAGCCTGCCAGATGTCGATGGACATCATGGGCATCACACGTGAAGAGCTGCTCGATGGCGTTGAGATCGGCGGGGTTGCAACCTATATGGGTGCGGCTTCAAAGAGTAAGGTCAATTTGTTTATCTAGGCTCAATAGTGAGGCGGCCTCTCGTTCTCGGGAAGGCTGTCCTCACCGCTGTCTATAAATGCAGTAAGACGTCTTTCCAGGGCATCGATCCGACTCAATAAGATGGCTATCTCCTGGGCCTGGCCGCTGACCACAGCATCAAGGGCAAGGACCGTCTCTTCTGCATAAGCAAGCTTTACCTCAAGTTTCATCAGACGTTCATCCATAGCGACATCTCCTATACCAGCATACTATCATGGTCGGGGCTCTGTTTCAATGTTCTATAATAGGTGTTTTTCTGTTGCAAAACTATTGAATTAGTGCGTATCCATGGTATACTGACTTGAATTTTGTTGCAGAATGGTGCAAATAAAGAGGTAATCCATGAAAGGCGAACGTATTGCACAACTTGAACTACTCCTACATTCACACCCCGAAGGGCTCAGACGTGCCGAGATAGCACGGCGTCTTGGAGTCCATCGCTCCACCATCAGCAGGTATGTGGATGAACTCAAACAACATATAGACATATATGAAGAGAATAATCTCATCAAGATAAAGCCACGTGAAGGCGATGAGAACATAGCCCTAAGCGTCTACGAGAGCCTTGCCTTCAACCTCTCTGCAGAAGTGCTTGCATCGACAAGCGAGTTCCAGAACCCGCACCTTGCCTCAGGGCTGCGCAAGCTTGCGATGAACATGCGTTCCTATGCCCCTAAGATCAGCGACAATGTCATTAACCTTGCCGAACAGATCGACAAGCAGGTACAACAGAAAAAGGAGAGCAGCAAGTTCAACTCGATTTTGGAAGTCCTCATAGACTCTTGGGTGTCCGGACGCATCGTGCGTGTCATCCAGAGTCTGAAAGGATTCGACCCCATCGAAACGGAGCTCGCACCCTACTTCATCGGCTTCAGGGAGGAGGACAGTGGAGGCAGACACCCCATAAGCGTGACAGGCAGACTGCGCCATACCACTGAGATCGTCACCATAGACATCAGCACCATTACCAGTGCGACCATATTGAATGAGACCTACACTATTCCCGACAACCTCAAGCCCTTCAAACTGCAGGAGACGGTGGAACGCTATGAAAGTCTGGATATGATACCTCTCAGCCTCAAGCTGAAGGAGCGCTCTGCCATGAACGTCTTCCGCTCAGTCGTGCACGGACCTCCGGTTTTCACCAAGAACAGCGAGGGGGCCTTGATATGCAACATGGATGTCGAAAACTCAATCGAGCTCTATCTGAGGATCATCCAGTGTGGTGATTCGGTCGAGATCATCTCCCCGGAAAACTTCAAGAAAAAGTTTTGCAAGATGCTCAGCAAGATCCTCGCACTGTATGAATAATATTTTTCTTGCCCCTCGTGCCGTTTATCAGTATGCTAACCTGTAGGAGGAAACAACTATGAAAGAATATGAATGCGACCTTTGTGGTTATGTGTATGATCCCACACTAGGTGATCCCGACAATGGTGTTAAGCCCGGTACAGCCTTTGAAGATATTCCAGAAGATTGGGTTTGCCCTCTCTGTGGAGCACCTAAATCGGATTTTTCAGTTCGCGACTAACCGCGAAAAGGTTTAAAGAACGGGGTTTGCATCTGCAACCCCCCGTTTTTAGTTTCCACCCATCTGCCCCTTTTTCATAGGGGAATGGAGAAGCCATCGAATCACATTTCCAAGCCAAGGAGATAAAAATTATGAAAATACTCAAAGAGATAGAGACAAGAAGGGCCAAACGGGCCCTCGCAACCACTCCGATACAGCAAGAGGTGCTACTGCGACTGGCAGAGGCTGCACACATGACGCCCTCCAGCCTGAACAGCCAGCCATGGCGCATGATCACGGTAAAGGACCCGGCAGTCCTGGACAAGCTCAAAGAGACACTCTCCCCGGGGAACTACTGGGCAAAAAATGCCCCAGCCATAACAGCATTTGTCACCAACAGCGCTTGGGGCCTTACCTTAGGCGAGGTCTCCTACACTCCATTTGAACTGGGCATGGCGGCCATGGCCTACCAGATCCAAGCAGTTGCAGAGGGGCTCTATGTCCATCCCATAGCGGGCTACAATGCCCAGGCGGCAAAAGAGGTCCTTGGTATCAGGGCAGAGGATACTCTTCAAACATTGATCGTCCTGGGATACCCGGGCGAAAAGAACGGACTGAACGAGAAACACCTGGAGAGTGAATCGAGCAAAAGGGATCGGAAAAACCTTGAGGAAGTAGCAAGTTTCGACCGTTGGACTGAACTCTTGGTTCCCAAATCGAAAAAATAGACCGCATACGAGAGAGGCAACACAGGCTACCCTGTGTTGCTCATCGGTATTCACCTGTCAGAGGAACAGAGCTCCCCTTGCTGGTCTTTGTCACCCTTATGCAGCTTGTTTTTTTTCTTGCTTCCCATTATGGAAAGGGCCTTGCCACTTAGGCGATAGGTCGACCATCCGTCCATGGGGACTGCACCCAGGCCCTTATAAAAGTCGATGCTCATCTTATTCCAATCAAGACAGACCCACTCGACCCTCGCACACCCCTCTTCTACGGCTATAGTGCTTATATGTCCGATCAGGGCCTTGCCATACCCCTTACCGCGGAACTGTCTTTTGATGTAGAGGTCCTCGATGTAAAGACCGCAGCACCCCTCCCAGGTTGAGTAGTTGTAGAAGTAGAGGGCGAAACCGACAGGTATCCCGTCTTCACAACAGAAGAGCACAATCGCCTTCTTTTCAACAAAAAGCCAACGGTCCATGCTCTCTAGCGATGCGACCACCTGTTGTCCGAGATTCTCGTATCGGGCCAACTCAACGATGAATTCGAGAATCTTTGGCAACTCATCCCGCCTTGCCTCCCGTATGCTCATCATTGGAGGTGCACGATCTCCTTTTCGATGACTTCATGCAACCTCTCCTCTTCTGTGATGATGACATCACTCTCCTTGAGGAAGGTACTTCCCATCATTGCAGCGAAGAGCAAGGCAGCAAGGCCGGAGAGCAGCTGACCGGAGAACCGACCCCTGCTTGCCAAGGTGATGATAAGAATAGCAGCCCCACTTGCTTGGGAGAAGAGCAACAGCATCGCCTGGATGATCTCTTCAGAGATGCCATGACCGAGCTCTGCTGCATATTGGCTTCCGATTGGTATGGAACTGAGCAGGCAGAAGCCTAGGATGAAGGCGCCTATCAAGGCGAATATCTCACTACTCCAAAACAGTGCACCCAGATCCCGATTGAATACCAACAGGAGAATTCCGGGAATTGAACAGAGATTGCAGAATACAAAGAAGGCCTTGCGCTTTCTCCACCGGTCGGAAAGGGTGGGAAGCAGGATAGCCCCTATCATACCGCCGATGAGAAGGAAAATCCCAACCCTCCCGTCGGAATCTGGAAAGCCCAAAGCTGCACTTATAGCGTCAACCTTTACCAAAAAGGTCGCCAGCACTCCCCAGCCCAGAGCAAAGATGATCATTATGCCCCTCAGTGAGGGTATCCTCTTGATGGCCTTAAAGGACTTGAGGAACGAGACGTCTTCTTGCTTCTCCACGATCGAGGAGGGAGTGGGAGGGTTTTCCCTGATAAAAAAAGCGGCAGCGAAAGCGAAGACCGAACAGGCCACAGCATACAGACCCATCATCCTTTCAAACCCTACTCCATAATCGGGAGCACCTGCCTTGGTGATCACCATAAGAGGGGATAGGAACATGACGACGCCAATGGAGAGATACTGAGCTGATGATGCCATGCCTACGGCCATCCCTCGCTCCCGAATGGGGAACCAACGCGAGACTATCTCCGTAATGCTGTTGAGCACCAGCGCCTGCGACAAGGCCAGAACTATCTGACAGAAAAGGACCACTGGGAAATTAGCAAGATAGATCCACTTGCCCAGTGAGCCAAAGATGATCATCCCTGCCGCTATGCGGACGCTCAACGTTATCCCT
>DUPO01000046.1 GCA_012838275.1 Spirochaetales bacterium | reverse complement strand
GGCTCAGAGGACAAGTTTCTCTGTGATATCTATGCCTGAAACGAGCGGAGGGAATGGAAAAGATTGAAAGGTGTTGAAATTGCAGTAGAACAGGTCTCCAGGGCTTATGGAACTTTTAAGGCACTCGATGATGTGAGTGTCAAGATAAAGAAAGGTGAGTTCTTCTCCCTCTTGGGGCCATCTGGTTGTGGCAAGACCACACTTCTTCGGATTATTGCAGGGTTTGATTACCCCGATAATGGAACTGTTGAGTTCGATGGAAAGGACATCTTGCCGCTTCCTCCGGACAAACGCCAATCAAACACAGTCTTCCAGACCTATGCTCTCTTTCCCCATCTTACAGTCTATGAAAATGTCGCTTTCCCCCTACGCCTCAGGCGTGTGGAAGCAAGCGAAATCGATCGCAGGGTACGTGAGTATGTCCGCTTGGTCCAATTGGAAGAGCACATCGACAAGAAGCCATCCATGCTCAGCGGAGGCCAGAAACAACGTGTCGCCATCGCCAGGGCACTTATCAACGAACCCAGCGTACTGCTCCTTGACGAACCGTTGTCAGCACTCGATGCCAAGCTGAGGCAGAACCTGCTCATTGAGCTGGACGTAATCCATGACAAGGTGGGCATCACCTTCATCTATGTGACCCATGACCAGAGCGAAGCCCTCTCGGTCTCTGACCGGATTGCAGTCATGAACAAGGGTAAAATACTGCAGATAGGAACTCCCTACGAGATATATGAGGCACCCGCAACCCGTTTTGTGGCACAGTTCATCGGTGAGTCAAACGTCTTTCCTTGCAAGGTCCTCACCTGTGAGCCCTTTGAGGATGAGTATATGCTCACCGTAGACGTGCCGTCCCTCGGTGATGTGGTCACAGTTACCGACTATGATCCTTTGGAGATCGGATCTGAGGTGGACTTCACCGTAAGGCCTGAAAAGATCAGGATCACACCCAACCCTCCCAAGTCAACAAACAAGTATTTGAACACCTACAAAGGCGTGGTTGATGAGCCGGTTTACTCCGGCTTCCAGTCAAAATTCTACATTCGACTGGAGAATGAGCAGAAATCGATCATCAAGGTATTCAAGCAGCATACGGCCTTCCTTGACGACGGACCGGAAATTGAGTGGCGTGATGACGTCTATGTCAGCTGGACTGCTACAGACGGGTATCTGGTAAAGGTGACAGACCGATGAAGAAGATATTGAAGCCCAGGGAGCGTGAACAACTACTGGGTACAGCCTATGCCTTCCCCATGGGTATCTGGTTTACCCTCTTCTTTACGATCCCCCTTGCCATTATAATCCTCTACAGCTTCCTCAAGCGAGGACTGTATGGAGGGGTGGAGTGGGAGTTCACCTTTGATGCATATAAGCAGATGTTCAACCCCAGCTTTGCTAAAGTGGTGGTCCGTACCCTGTGGATCAGCATAGTTGCAACCTTGGCCAGCATCCTTATTGCCATACCCTGCGGATATGCCATGGCGAAAAGCAAACACCAGACATTCCTGCTGTTTCTCATCATCATACCCTTCTGGACCAATTCGCTTATCCGCATATATGCGTGGATATCGATACTCGCTACAGAAGGTTTCATCAATACGCTTCTGATCAAGATGGGCATCCTCACCGAAGGGGTACAGCTTATCTACAACAACGGGGC
>DUPO01000045.1 GCA_012838275.1 Spirochaetales bacterium | reverse complement strand
GAAGATTCTCCAAGGCGAAGGCTTGGGCGTCATCTATTCTCTGCTGCTTGAGCAGCAGAGAATATCTCAGTTCAACAGAGTTCTGGATCATACAATTAAACCCGAATATACCCTCACTCTCCTGAGAAGCAAGCTCGACCAGATAGTTTTCCAAAACATTCTGGTCGATCATGGAATCAGCAAACTGGATGCAGAGCCTGAGCAACGTTGCTTGCATCTCATACTCATAGTTCTTGGCTTCAGCAAAGAACTGGGCAAACAACCATCTGCCATCTTCAAGAGAATGCACAAAATCATTAAACAGTGAAGTTATCAAGGTTATAGAGGCCTCTACATCTTCGCCTATATGCTCGGTAAAGCAATCAAAAGAGGAGAGCTCGTGCACCATCATGGAGGCGATGGAGCCGGCGTAGCGGACCCTTCCCTCCATGAGTGCAGACCGAGCCATCCCTAGAAGCTCCTCGATCTTTCTTTTGAAGGGTGCAGTAAAATGCCAAATGTAGGCATCTTCGTCCTCATCCTCCCAACTGTAATCCCTTCCATAATAGGTAATTTCAGCACCATGTGCACAAGCGCCTCTGAACTCGATACCGAGGTTTATCAGATTGACCTGATCATCGGAGGAGGGAAAAGCCAGCACCAAGGCTGATACCAAAGCAGGACTCGTTTGGGCATACTCGACCAGGAAAGTCAGCAACTCCTCCTTGCTGACTTCTTCCAAGAGAGACCTGAGTTCGACTGACTCTGGTCTCTCTACCATATCTATCTCTTTTTCTTTCTTTTTCTCTGTCTCCGGATCATCAAGCATACGGCGCAGGAAGTAGAGGACAGCAACCTCATGCTTGCAGTACTCCCCCCAGTCATAGGGACAGGTACACTCCATCTCTCCAACCTCACTCTCATCATCAAGGGTGAAAGTGACTTGGTATATCTCTGAACCTGATACGAAGGCAGTATAGTGGTCAGAGTCCCTCTGCTCTACAGAAAGAACTCTGCCATCACGATAATAGGATCTTCCCCGCAGAAGGGTTATTGTGGGTTCGACATAATCTTCAAAATCATAAAGGTTCATACAGCCTCCAAGACTCGCATACTACCACAAGCCTTGCCTTTACTGAAGAAAAAACCGAAGTTTCATCGTATTGCAAGGAGTCCGCTGCAGGTGCCCTCTGAGCATGTGACGCATTGGGATACGTTGTTTTTAGATAAAGGGGCACTGCTGGCAGTGGTAGTACTCTGTTTGCAAAACAGTTTGTTTTGCAAACAGAGTGCATGCTGTATTTTCTTTCGTCCTTCATATAACACTTCAAATGCAACTATCGTTATACATATCGGTTGGCACTTTCCTTACATAAAGAACCTTCATGGGATCTTTATCCTCTTTTGTAAAGTCATGCTGGAATTTGTTTGTGATTCCTTTATATAGTGGTTGCACTTTAATCCTTCTTCTGTAGAATATATCTATGAACACCAACAAAGAGACACAAGAGCTATGCAAGACCTTTAACAGGGGATTCAACGAGATAGAGAAACTCATCATGGATTGGGGAAGGGACAACAAGAAGTTGGATTCATCCCTCCAGACCATCCTGGCATTGGACTACAACCCCCGCTACCCCAAAGGGTATGGAGGGATGAGTGCAGGAAACTACTTGTTGTCTCTGATCCTGACAGACCCAAAAGCGATCAAGAAATTGCATACCAAGCATGAAGCTGTTCTAACTGCCAAGGCTAATGAGGTCCTCTCCTTCTGGGGCAAGCACCCCGGTTTCTGGTGTTACTTCGCCATCAAGGAGATACTGGAGGATGACTTTCTGACGATAGTCGACCTGATAAAGGGGGAAGAGCACCTGCTTTACTCCCCAGGCATCTGCTCCATGCAGAAAAAGCAGGATTCAAGGAACAAGCACTACCTCTGTCTGATGCTTGGCAACGGGCAGTGCCTGCAGACATCAGGCATCCTCAGGTACAACTCCCTGCCTGTTTCGGATTTCCTCTTTTACTGCGACCTCTTTGATCCTGAGGAGCCATTGGACACCATCATCAACAAGCACTACATCGAGTTTTTCGCCCTCGACGAAATTTCCACCATCCCAGGGATACAGCACCGGGGTCACTCGATGCTGTACACCTGGCAGGAGTTCAGCCTTGATAGGTTTGACATAACAACCATCGGTGGGGTGTGGAACATCCAAGAGAAGGACAACCTCATCAGCTACGCCCTTAACAAACCGGACGAAAGCATGATGGATGTCCCGCAGGGCAAGTTGCTGTCTACTGACTTCCCTTCCATGAGCTTCACCCTCTACCGAGATACAAATACAGGCTCGATGGCCATCAACACCGCAGCCCTCGCTTCCTATACCATCATAGCCTCTCTGCTTAAGCGCTCCTATCCTGAGCTGGCACTTCCCAAGGAACCGGAGGTGGCGATCTCGATCCCTTTGTACGGTCTTGTTTCCCGTATGGACTTGGACCTCCCTTGGTCCAAGTTCAAGACGATTATAGATTTCAAGAAAGAAAAACCTGTAGAT
>DUPO01000044.1 GCA_012838275.1 Spirochaetales bacterium | reverse complement strand
CTTATGGTCCACCATGATAGTGACTATGCAATAATCAATGCCTTAGCCTATACAGGTGAGGCCCTGTTGCCGGATACCACTATCGTGGTTCGGCAGGGGCTCATCGCATATGTAGGCAGGAATGATGAGGAATCAGTCAAAGGCCTCAAGCAGTTTGATGCCAAAGGCAGGCTTGTCGGTCCCGGCCTCTTTGATATGCATATTCATGGTTCTGGTGGATTTGATTCGACTCAGGGCAATATGCAGGAAAACCTGGAGGGTCTTGCCCGGTTCCTTGAAGGGAAGGGTATAACTTCGTTCCAGCTAGCTATTGTGATGGATCTCCCCCTCTTGGATTCCATTAAGGAGGCGTTGGAAAGGAGCCCTTTCCTCGCCTCCCATCTGATGGGCGTCTATGTGGAAGGCCCGTTCATTGCTTCGGAGAAGAAGGGAGGTATCCTCCCTTCTGGCATCAGGGCCTTTGATCGGGGATTCTTGGATGAGATCCTTGCTATCAGGTTTGGAGGGAGGCCTCTTGTTACCTCCATGACCATAGCTCCTGAACTGCAGGGTGGCGAAGAGGTGACCGACATCTTGGAAGGAAGCGGTGTTGTCGTGGCGTATGGTCATAGTGATTGTCCTCTCGAGGCCCTGAAGCCTAGGGCCAAGAATCATCTCACCCATCTTTTCAATGCTATGAGCGCCATTGACCACAAACGCCCAGGCTTGGCAGCCATGCCGTTTGTGCGATCCTTTGCGCATGCAACTTATGAACTTGTCTGTGACGGGGTGCATGTGCATCCTTTTTTGGTAGACCTTACGATAAACAGCCTTGGCACTTCCCGGCTCTGTCTCATCTCCGATGCGATGAGCCTGGCTGGTATGGGTGAAGGAGAGGGTGTCTATTTGGGTAAGGACATCTATTCCAATGGGAAGGCCTGTTACTACAAAGACGGCGATATCCTGATAGGATCTGCCATGCTAATTGCAGAATCGGCAAAAAATCTCTATCAGGAGGGGCTGCTGGACAAGAGATCCTTCTTCGCTGTCACCTCCGAGAACCCCTTGGGGGTGCTCTCGCTGACAGATAGGGGATACGTTAGGCCGGGATACAAGGCCGACCTGGTCCTCCTCGCTGAAGATATGGATATTGAAGAGGTATTCAAGGCTTTGTAGGCGGAAGTCGAAGAGTCTCATGGTAGAATGAGTTATAGATAGGTGAGGGTAGTATGAAAAACAAGTTTTCTATTTTTGCAAACGAGTATCGTACGGAGCTGTTGGATAACATTCTTCCTTTCTGGTTGAACTACGGCTTTGACCGTGAGTTTGGAGGGATGCTGACCGGCCTTGACCGTAACGGGGCTGTATTGGAGACGGACAAGTCCATCTGGTTCCAAGGCAGGGCGCTGTGGGCTTTCAGTGAGTCGGCACGTCAGTTTGATAAGCGATCGGAATACCAGGAAGTCTGTGACTCTTTGGTGACGTTCATCGAACAGTATGGTTTCGACCCTTCTGACGGGCGCATGTACTTCAGGGTAAGCCGTGAAGGCGTTCCTGTGATAAAGCGCATCCGCTATATCTTCAGCGAAACCTTCACAGTCATCGGGTTTGCTTCCTACAGCAGGGCTTTTGACAAGAAGGAGTACGCCACCAAGGCGTATGATCTTTTCCAGAGTGTGCTTGCCATCTTGAAGAGTGATGATATCCTTGTGCCCAAGTTCAAGCGCGCATCAAGGGGCTTTGGGGTTCCCATGATCCTGCTCAATACAGCACAGGAGTTGCGTGAGGCATGTCCCGGACATAGGGAAGAACTGACGCTTTTTATCGATGGCCTGCTTGAGGAGATAGAGACCTACTTTGTCCGCCCTGAGCTCGAGGTCGTAGTAGAGCAGTGTGCACAGAACGGTTCTTTGGAACTTGAACACTTTGAGGGAAGGCTGCTCAATCCCGGCCACGCCATAGAGGGGTCCTGGTTCATCATGAGGGAAGCCAAATATCGCAATAATGATGACACCCTGATGCAGTTGGGTACCAAGATGCTCAATTGGATGTGGAAGATCGGCTGGGATACAGACAAAAAGGGCATCATCTACTTCCGTGACGCCCTGGGCAAGAGCGCTACAGAGTACTGGCATGACATGAAGTTCTGGTGGCCACAGTGCGAGGCAGCGATTGCAAACCTGATGGCTTTCTCCCTGACAGGGAATAAGCAGTATCTGAAGCAGTTCAGTGATGTGGACCAGTACATAAAAGCCAACTTCCTAGACAAGGAGTTTGGTGAGTGGTATGGCTACCTGCACCATGACAACAGTCTCTCTACTCCTTTGAAGGGGAATATGTACAAGGGTCCTTTCCATATTCCCAGGATGTATCTGGTGTGTAACAGCTTGTTTGAAGAG
>DUPO01000043.1 GCA_012838275.1 Spirochaetales bacterium | reverse complement strand
CCCCAGGTCCTTGCTACCAGGCCGAGGGCTACCAACTGCTTGCTGGCTTCCATCACCGCTTTCTTGGCTTGTTCAAGTTCCAACTTCTGCTCCTTTAGATGATCTCTTCGACTTGGTCGAATACCCGTTCGAAAGCTTCAAGGGCTTTGTCTATCATAGCCTCATCATAGGCAGCACTCGTATAGAGCCTGCTCCCTGCCAGGGTCACCAACCCTTCTGCCATATAAGCGGCTCCCATGTACTCCATCTCCTTCTTGCGTATCGAAGTTTCGTTAATGACTTTGGGAATGGTCCAGGGTTTGTTCCAGTTAATCGAGAAATGCATCGTACCTACTGTCTCGAGATGACAGATGGAACCTTGGTTAAAGGCAACGAACGGAAGGTGTCTCTCCTCTATCAACTTTTGCAATCCTGCTGTCAGACGGTCGCCCATAGCACCCGCTTTCTCACATGCCTTGGTCTTCTCAATCTCTTCAAGAGTATAGTATCCCGCCACACAGCTAAGCGGGGTTGCAGCCATGGTACCACCAACCAAAGCCCTATGAATCTTGTCCCCGGTCTGGATCCCTGCAGCAAGGTAACGCATGTACTCGTCTTTTCCCCCAAGCCCTCCAGCGCCAGGATATCCACCGGCAATTACCTTACCGAAGACTGTGAGGTCGGCTCTGACATCGAAATATCCTTGTGCCCCGGACATGCCGATCCTAAATCCTGTCACCACCTCATCGAAGATGAGAAGGGCGCCGTACTGGCGGCAGAGCTCTGCAACTTCCTTGTTGAAATCCTTGGAAAGGGGACGGGTTCCGCTCTCCGGTCCAACAGGCTCGATAAAGACAGCAGCAGTGCCTCCCCTGAGTCTGTTCAGCCTCAATTGCCTTTTGAGACTGCTTATGCTGTTGGGGAAAAACTCCTGGGTGTGCCTGAACAGGTAGCCAGGCACACCATGAGCCTGGGTCCCTTTCGAACCGGGAACCCTGATACCATAGGCAAGCTGGTCGCTCCAGCCATGATATGCCCCACCCATCTTTATGATGTTTTTCTTCTTTGTAGCCAGACGCGCCACCCTGATGGCGGCCATGCAGGCCTCTGATCCTGAATTAAGCATCCTGAACTTGTCGACGCTCGGTACGCTGTCACAGATCTTTTTCGCAAGCTTGTACTCGTACTCATGGAACAACCCCGTCGACGGCCCGCCATCTTCAAGGAGGGCAATGACCTTCTCACGTACCTCCGGCGGGTTGGAACCGAGCACGGTAGGACCCCCTGCCTGAAGGAAGTCAAAGTACTTGTTCTCATCAAGATCATACAAGTACGCACCTTCGGCCTTGGTAATCACCAACGGGAAAGGGTGGTTGAAGGCCAGGTTATGCTGGACCCCTCCAGGGATTGCACCCTTGGCTTCTGCGATCATAGCCTTGGAACTACTGCATTTCTTGTCGAAATACTCCCTCTCATAGCGATCGAGCGCATCACGCCCTATGCTGTATATGGGTTTTTTTATCAGAGCATCCAATTGGGCTGTGACCATGTCTGCATCGGGATAGTTTGTAATGGCGAATCCTGTACTCATATGTGACCTCCTAGAGCGTACTTTGTGTGGTTGGTTCTTTTACTTGGGGAACTCTGGTATTCATTGAGTTCCTATAGATGATAAAGCGGTTGACGCAAAATTCTGTGACAAGGTTGGTTATCATCGTCAGCCCGAGGACGATATATTCATACCATCCTATACCGACCAGGGCATCTCCCCACCAGGTGGAGAGCGGAGTGAAGATTGCATAATAGATTCCAAGCTGAATCATCGCCTTGGGAATATTGTTTGCACTCTTGAAGGTAAAGCGGCGGTTGACGGTAAAGTTATAGATCACACTGGCTATGAGGGCTGAGAGATAACTACCCCAATATGCTATGTGCAACAACTCCAGCATGATGGTGAAGACTATCACCTGGATGATTCCGGCAGAGATAGAGAAAAGCACAAACTTGACGACCTGTGCCGTATTCTCCTTACTTGTAAGTTTTCTCTGTTCTGTAGAGTGCATGGCTATCTCCTTATCCTCTGCTAGTTGAGCTCAGAGAAGTGCTTGCGATTGCTCTTGTACAAGCCTTTGAATACGGCATAATTCCTGTCGTATATTTTTTTTGCTTCCAAGTCCGGTTCATAGGTTTTGTTTGTTGCAATCGCACAACTTGCCTCATAGGCAGAATTGAAGAGCCCCAGGCCCAAGGCAGCTACAAGAGAAGCACCCAAGGCTCCGACATTTTGCGGGCTCTCTATCGTCTCGACCCTACGTCCCATAATATCCGAGAGTATCTGACAGGTTACCGGAGAAAGGGCTCCTCCTCCTACAAAACGTAACGTCGGCGCTGTCTTTACCTTTTTCTCCTGCACTTCCAAAAACCAGCGGAGATGAAAGCAGACTCCCTCTGTGACAGCCCTGATCATCTCGGTCTTACCTGTATCAAGGCCGATATTGAAGAACATGCCTCTAGCTTTGCTGTCTTCGAAAGGACAACGGTTACCATGCAGCCAAGGGGTAAAGATTATCCCATTGCTTCCGGGTCCTATGGTGCTGATGGCCAAATCCAGATAATCATACAGATTCTTGATTATGGCCTCAGGCGAATCAATGACCTTGGTCTTGTCCAGGTAGATGTTGATCTCATCGAGTGCGAGATGATCACGCACCCACTCCAGACATTTTCCCGCTGTCTCCAGTTCAGAGAAGTAGGTGAACATTCCAGGCACGGCACTGACGATGGCCGCTGTCTTGGAGGAAGCATCAACCATGCTCTTAGGCACTACCGTCGATACCCAACCCGAAGTGCCCATATAGATATGGCAGTCTCCGGGCCCCGTCGAGCCTGCCCCCAATCCGATTATTGCAGCATCCCCTCCCCCCCCAAAGACAGGAGTCCCTGCTGCGAGGCCAAAACGCTTGGCAGCCTTTTCGGAAACTCCCCCCACCTGGTCAGTGGAAAGTATGATTTCGGGCAGATGCTCAAGATTGACTTTCAGCATCTTACAGATGGAAGGGCTCCATCGGCGCTTTTTCACATCCATCAGTAACGTAGCGAAGGCAGAGTCCTCAGTCATGACAAACCTATCAGTCAGCTGAGCTATCAGGTACTCCTTGACGTCGAGCCACTTATGGATGCGAGAAAATAATTCAGGTTCATTGTTTCGTACCCAGTGATACTTCCAGACAGGGTCTTTCACACTCATGGCAACAGCTCCGGTGATGGATAGGGAGCGCACGAGCTTGAAAACATTGGCTCCGGAAACTTGCAACCCATGAGCCAGACCTTGTTTCAGTTCCTTAGTCGCCCGTTGGTCGAGATAACTGAACGCATTGCGCAAAGCCACCCCCCTTTCGTCGACAAGGACAAGGCCTTGCATCTGCGAGCAGAAGGAGATTCCCGCAATGGAACTGGCCCGTATTCTCGATTCGGCAAGCACCTCCCTGGTGCTCTGTTCCATTGCTGAAAGCCAGTCGAGAGGATCCTGTTCGGCACCGCCCCCTTCAAAGATATAAAGGGGGTAGCCGCACAGGGAGGAGGATACCAGGACAAGGTTCTCCTCCACAGCGAACAGGCAGGTCTTCACCCCCGTGGTACCTACATCATAGGAGAGAAGATAAGCGACCCCATTCATAAACACCTCCTGTCAGACTAGCAGTGCGGATTGTATAAAACTCACCATCTCCCGGGCCACCTTCTCATCCTGTTCAATGATGGCCTCCCCAGCATAAGTCCTGAATCTTTGGATGTAGTATCCGTTCACATAGGAAAACTGCAGGGACATGAAGAGGTTGTCCAGAAAGAAGGCTCCGAGGCGCGGGTCCATGTCCTTTCGGACCTCCCCACGATCCTGGCCATCTTTGAGGAGCTTTGCATACGCTTCTGCTGATATGGTCTCGATCTCGTTCGAAAGTCTTTGAGCCAGGGCCCGGTTTCCAACGGAGGTCATCTCGCTATAGAGCTTGATGAGGCTCTGATGTTCCCGGCTTGTGGTCTGTATCACATGAATGATGCTGCGCAGCTTCTCGAGGATAGGTTGGTCGGAAGAGATGATCGGCTCCAATGTGCTCGAAAGAAAGAGAGTCCCTTCGTGCACAGTCTTGAGGAAAAGATCCTCTTTGGAGGAGAAATACCTATAAAGTGATCCGATGCTGACACCCGCCTTATCTGCAATGACATTGATGTTTGCCTTTTCATATCCACATTGGGCAAACTCCTCTGTTGCAGTGGAGAGGATTAGCTGTTGTTTCTCAACAGGGAGATGATCAAAGGTCTTTTGGGTGAATTTCGGCTCTTTACCTCTCATGGACATCTCCTTCTATGAAGTGAGTGAGTACTCACTCACTTCAATCAATATACCACGGACCCACTAAAACACAAGGAAAATCTGGAGAGCCAGTTCCTTGCAGTTCCAACCTTTGCTTGACAAACCAATGGCCAAAGAGTACGGTAAATCTACTCTGAGCCGAGGCTCAAGGGCTATAAGAGAGGTATCATGGTAGACCAGGAAAAGAATCACAAACTAGCAATGAACACCTCCAGGGCAAACATCTTCATGAATGTGCTACTCTCCCTGTCCAAGCTTGCGGTAGGGTTTTTAGCACACTCCCAGGCCATGATAAACGACGGCATAAACAATGCCAGTGATGTCATAGGCTCTGTCATCGTTACCGTAGGGGTCTCAGTCGCTGCCAAGGATTCGGACAGCAACCACCAGTATGGTCATGAAAGGCTGGAGTGTGTCGCATCCATCCTGGTCTCGGGTATCGTCATGGCCCTTGGTGTCGGGCTGTTTGTCGAAGGACTTGGAAAGATTTTCAGGGGAACATACAAGAATCTCCCGACCCCTGGCATGGAGGCTGTCTACGCTGCAATTGCCTCCATTATCATCAAGGAGATCATGTTCCTGTACACCAGAAGGGCTGCAAGGAAGACAAACTCCTCCGCCTTGATGGCCTCCGCCTGGGATTCGCAAAGCGATGTCCTGGCCACAATAGGCGGACTTATCGGTATTGTGGGATCACGGATGGGAATCCCTGTCGCCGACTCCATAGCAGCCATTGTCATTTCAATGTTCATTTTCAAAGTCGGTTTGGATATTTTCAATGACGGGATGTACAAGATGGTAGACCATGCCTGCCCCGAAGACGAGGTAAAGCGTATCCGCAAGGTCATTGAAGAGCAGCAGGGAGTTCTGAGCGTGGATGTGCTTCAGACCCGTATGTTTGGTTCCAGGGCATTCGTTGATGTCGAGATCTCAGCAGAAGGAACCCAAACCCTTATCCAGGCGCATGGAATAGCAGAGAGGGTCCATTATGCCATTGAGAAGAACTTTCCCCAGGTAAAGCACTGCATGGTGCATGTAAATCCTGCAAAAACAGCTTCCTCTGGAAAAAAATAGAATTTGTTAGTATATTATGGGGTACAAAGGAGTTTGTTATGAGTAAAAAACATATACGTGCTGATTTCGTACCTGATCACTACCAGTTCACCACTGATAAGGGAGCAACCTATGAAATTGGAGAGACCGCTCCTTATGACTACCTCTTAGGAGCACTCTCAGGGTGCCTTTTTGCCACTTTTGCTGACCTTGCTGTCAAGATGAAGGTTTCTTGGGAACATGTCTCCCTCGAGATCGACGGGATCAAACGGGAAGAGAGTCCCACAACCCTTGAAAAGTGCACAGTAGCGGCGACAGTAACAGGGGCAGATAATGAGAAAAAATTTCTCAAGGCTTTTGAGACTGCAACACGGTACTGTTCCATTTACCAGACCATCTCCAAGGTAAGTGAGATGCACTGGTCTGTAGATTTCAAATAGGAGATACGATGAGTAGGCAATACACAAACACTCAGTTGTTTGAAGCGTTTGAGGAAGCCCTGAAACATCTCATTGAAGACGATGCAGAGCTCTTCACGTGGCCCAAGGCGAAAGTGAGTATTGCCCATATCTTCGCTACCCACCTGCACAGGAGCCTGTGCAAGGTGCTCGGGCTCTCCCTGGATTCAAGCAGCAGAAGCTACCTTACTCTTCCCCAGAATATGAAAGTGGACCTTTTTGCCCTCGTAAAGGGCAATAAGACTGACATCCTGCTTCATGACAGGGGGCAGAACAGGCCAATGGCAATCCTGTTCAATCAGGACTACCTAAGCAAACAACAGCTTGAAGTATTGCGAAACCTGGAAAAAGAAGGTTGTTCCCTTGTATTGGGAGTAGCCTTCTTGCACCAGAAAGACTACATCCTCATCTATCATGCCAATGGCGAAAGGCTCGACTACTACCACTTCAGCAGAAGCGGGCATACCTCTTCTCTTTTAAAACAGAGGGAGCTTGCAAGAGGGGAAAGTCCCTTGCAGCTCTCCTTGAATATTCAAAACAAGAAAAAACCCAAGAAAAAGCAGGCGAAGAAAGCCGTCACAGAGGATCAATAACCCGGCTCCTGCCAGTCATCTTGTTTACTCCCCGCTTATGGGCATCTTCACATCCGTTCCAAGGCTTATCCATATTCTCCGACTTGTACTTCTGGGTCATCCAGCTGACGTCCTTTGCTATGCGGTCAAGGTTGGTCAGTTCCAACTGGGTGAGGGCGCGGACAAACTCAGGCTGGACAGCGGAGGAAAGGGCCTTTTGTGATTGTTGCAACAATCCTTGGAAATGATGCAAGCAGAATCCCTTGCTTTCGGAAAGGGCCTCCCTGAAAGAGTGGTCCTCCCCCCAGAGATATGCGGTGGTGTAGTAGTAACGCAACAGGCGATCCTGCATAGAAGTACAGATGAGGCATCCCTTTTCACGCTTCTTCAGATCCTCACTGAAGTGCTCGATGGCCTTCTTGGCCTGCCTCGCACTCTTTGCCCCCAGCAGTTCATTGAAGGAGTGCTCGAATTTTTCCCGGCTCATCGCGAGATAGGTGTCCGCCATCAAGGCAACGCCTTGGGAGTTTTGCGCTGTAACCAACATCTGGGAGTGCTTGTAACAGAAGCCATGCTCATTGACCCTGACTCTTGTTTCAGGATTCATGACTGAACTTCCCAGATAAAAGGAGATGGCGTAGCGTTGTGCCTCCCCCATGAGGTCACAGATATAGCATTCGCTATTGCTTTTTATTCCGTCCCAGACAGGGATCGTCTCTAATTGAATTTTCATATTGCAGATTGTAGCATGAATACCTCTCATGCAATAGGGAACACGTGCTGCGGAACAAGCTCGGTAAGAAGAAAAACAAACCAGGCCAGAGGTTCGGGATGAACCTCTGGCCTGGTAAATATTGTGCTATCTCTTACTAGTCTCTCTACAGGTCTACCGTTTTGCCAGCGCCTCAGCCTTCTTCTCGATATTCTCTGCAGTGAAGCCAAAGACCTTAGCTAGATACGCAAGGTTTCCGACCTCTCCAAACTGCTCTCCGACAGAGACAAAATCCATTGGAACAGGATCATTCTGTACCAGATACCCGGCGACGGCTTCGCCAACCCCCCCAGCATAACGTCCATTCTCACATACAAGAACACGCTTGCAGCGTTTGGCAACCTTGGAAATGAGCTCGTAATCGAGAGGGCGAATGGTATGCAAGTCAACCAAAGTCGCCTTGATCCCCTTCTTAGCAAGCGCCTCGACAGCCTTTTCCGCAGCATTGACCATGACCTCACCTGTTGCAATGATGGCCACATCCTCGCCTTGAGCAAGTTCGATGCCCTTGCCTAAGGTAATCTTGGTTCCTACAGGATAGCGATGGCTCGCTCCCTTTCTGGCGAAACGGGTATAGGAACTCTTGTTCAGCTCATAGGCCTGTCTTACCAACTCATAACAGCTCTGGGCGTCACTCGGGTCAATGATGGTGATCCCGGGGATCTGTCTGATGAGGGCGATGTCCTCAAAGGGCATATGCGTACCGCCGTTGTACTGGGCGGTAATGCCGGGGTCACTTCCGAGTACGTGGACGACTTGGCCGGTATACCCTACCGAAAGGAAGAACTGATCATACGCCCTTCTGGAGGCAAAGCAACCGAAGGTGTGGGCGTAAGGGACAAGGCCCATGGAAGCAAGCCCTGCGGCCACTCCGATCATATTCGCCTCAGCGATTCCACAGTTATAGAACCGGTCGGGATATACACTGCAAAACGATGCGGAGCCGATGCAGCTTGCGAGGTCCGCATCAAGCATGACAATTTCGGAGTGCTCACTCGCCAGGTCGTTGATGGCCGCCATGACGGCATCTCTCATATTTACAATTGAGCTGGTATCTCTCATATCTTTCCTCCTTCACGCTCATAGAGGTCTTCTACAGCCTTGGTGGCAGCCTTCGAGTCGAATGCCATACTATGGTTGGCAGTGGTAGTTTCACCAGGAATGAATCCATAGGACTTCACCGTGTCCATAATGATCATGCTGGGACGATCAAGCACGCTCTTTGCAGTCTGGACTGCGCGGTCGATCTGGCCAAAGTCGTGTCCGTTGATGCGCTGCACATGCCAGTTGAAACCAAGCCAGCGGGTATCGATGTTCTCCATGCTGACCACATCTGAAGTATAGCCGTCAAGCTGGAGGCGGTTGAAGTCGGTGAAAGCTATCAAGTTGCCAAGCTTCCACTGTGCAGCTGTTGCAGCTCCCTCCCAGATCTGTCCTTCCTGGCTCTCGCCATCACCGATGACTACGAAGGTATTCGCTTCAATCTTGCGGATCTTCTGTCCCAAGGCTATGCCTACGGCCGCGCTGAAGCCCTGGCCTAAGGAACCTCCGGTGAAATCGACGCCGTTGGTCTTTTTCATATCACAGTGGCTGGGAAGGTTGGTCCCACCCTGGTTGAGTGTCTTCAATTCCTCAAAAGGGAAGAACCCTTTCTTAGCGAGGGTTGCATATACTGCAGGACCTGCATGGCCCTTCGAGCAGACAAACCTGTCACGGTCTTCTTTCTTGGAGTCGGATGGGTCGATCCTCATCTCATGGTAATAGAGGTAGGTCAGCATTTCCACAATGGACATGCTCCCTCCAATATGTCCTGATCCGAAATTCCCTATCTCTTCGATGGTGAGTTTCCGAATCTCCAAAGCTACCTGCTTCAGTCTTTTTACATCAAGCATTGCTTTCTCCTTTTATGTATTTCCATATTTCATACGCATCAGCTGGTCACATCGCGCATCATCCAATGTAGAGACATCATAACCCTGGCTAGCCATCTGGGTCGCTATTGTGGTCATCTGGGCCGCACGTTCAAGCAGCTCCATCTTGTCGAAGGCTTCGAGTAGGGATTTTCCCAAGGTAACGGCCCCATGGTTCTCCAACAGGAGCACCGAGTGGTCGAAAGCCTTGATAGCAACCTGTTCTGCAAGGTTGACCGTACCCATCAGGCGATACTGAACCATTACAGGCTTTTCAAGGATATAGAACGATTCGGCTATCATGGTGGTATCGATAGCACACTTGCCATCTTTGGTGATAGCGGTGAAGGCTGAAGTATAGGTGGGGTGGGCATGGACAATGGCCCGACAGTCGGGGCGAGCTATCAAAGAGAGGCGGTGCATCTCAGTCTCGATGCTCAAAGGTAGTCTGGAGGTAAGGTTTTTCCCTTCCATTGTCACCACAGCAATATCCTCAAAGGTAAGCATCCCCTTGTCCAATGCGGATGGAGTAATGCAGAACAAATCATCGTTGATGCGCAGGCTGATGTTACCCCCGCTTGCAGTGGTAAGCTGACGATCATACAGACGGGTCATGAACGCTGCAACCTGAGTGCGTTCCTTCTCATATTTGCTGATATCCATGAAGCGAGTATAGCATGCATCGGTCCAACTGTTAAAGCATCCTTGGATATATACCTTGAGGAGGGAGGGCCGTTTTGTTACAATGGGCCCTGTTCTAGCTAAAGAGGAGACATTAAGAACATGCGCATGTCCAAATTATTTTCCAGAACCCTTCGCGAGGCACCAAACAGTGCGGACAGCAAGGGATATGAATATCTGCTTCGTGCAGGTTTTATTCGACAGATGGGTGCCGGGGTCTTCTCGTTGCTACCTTTCGGATTCAATGCGACCAGGAAGATCAGCCAGATCATCCGCGAAGAGATGGATGCCATCGGAGCCCAGGAACTGCTCATGCCTCTGGTAAATACCGCTGACATCTGGAAAGAGACTGGCCGTTTCTACAGCATCGACAGGGAGATGAGCCGGTTCGTCGACCGCGGCGGACGCGACATGGTGCTTGCCATGACTCATGAGGAAGCGGTCACCGACATTGCCCGAGGGGAGATCGACAGCCACAAGCGTCTTCCCCAGCTTGTCTACCAGATACAGACCAAGTGGCGGGACGACCCCCGTCCCCGTGCAGGACTCATCAGGGTCCGTGAATTCACCATGAAAGACAGCTACTCCTTCGACAAGGACCAGGAAGGCCTGGATATCCAGTATGCCAGGCACTACAAGTCCTATTTTAGGATTTTCAGCCGGTGTGCACTGCCAGCAATAGTTGTAAGCGCCGACAGCGGCATGATGGGCGGAAAAATATCCCATGAGTACATGTACCTCTCATCTATCGGGGAAGATACCATCATTACCTGCAGCGAATGTGGCTATACCGCAAATCGCCAGATAGCCTCATTCAAGAAGACCTACCACCAGGAAGAGGCAAAACCTCTCGAAAAGGTGAAGACTCCCGACTGCAAGACCATCGACGAGCTTGCCCTGTTCCTCAAGATTGAAAAATCACAGACTGCAAAGGCTGTGTTTATGGTAGGGACGTTCATTGACGACGAGAATGGAGATGAGGAAGAAAAACTCATCATCGGTGTCATTCGTGGGGATCTGGATGTTGAAGAGAACAAGTTGCAGAACGCTTCAAAGGCGAATGCACTGCGTCCTGCACACCCGGAAGAGATCATTGCAAAGAAGATGGTACCGGGCTACGGCTCTCCGATCGGCGCATCGGAAGATGTCCTGGTTATCGTTGATGACTCTGTTGCAAAGAGCAACAACCTTGTAGCCGGAGCAAATGAAGAGGGGTATCACCTGTTGAACACCAACTTCGAGCGTGACTACACAGGCAAAGTGGCTGATCTCGCAAGTGCCATCGCAGGAGCTCCCTGCCCACACTGCTCAAAGCCCCTCACTTCATCCAAGGGTGTGGAGATCGGCAACATATTCCAACTGGGAACCCGTTACAGCGAAGCGATGAACTGCTACTACCAGGATGAGAGCGGAGTGAGAAGACCTGTGATCATGGGCTCTTACGGCATCGGCGTAGGAAGGCTTCTGGCCTGCCTTGCTGAGGAGTACGCTGACGATAAGGGCCTTGCCCTACCCATCACCGTAGCTCCCTACCAGATCCATCTGGTAAGCCTGGTAAAGGATGCTGAGGTAGTTGAGGGTATCTACAAGGACCTGACCTCAATGGGCATTGAGGTGCTCTATGACGACCGTAAGGATTCCGCAGGAGTTAAATTTGCTGATGCGGACCTCATCGGGCTACCTATCCGTATCACCGTAGGCAACCGTTCATTGAAGGAGGGTAAAGTTGAGGTGAAGCTGAGAAGCAATCTTGACGAGACGCTCTCATATGATTTGAAGGGTCTTGCAGTGGAGATGAAGGGCCTTATTCAAAGCCTCACTGATGCCATCAACGAGAGGATTGTCGAGCCCGAATGGGATAAGACCGCGAACTAGGGCTTTGATACTTGAAAATACAGGGGATTCCAACCGGAATCCCCTTTTTCATCTCTTTTCCTCTTCAATATGTTTTATCTGCTGATATCAGTGTGCTCCCATCTTTTTCAGCTGGGTTATGATGTAGGTACGTTTGGCTGCCTTGGCATACTCTAGTACCGAGTGGCCTTGGTAGTCTCGTGCATTGATATCAGCTCCTGCCTTCAGCAGCTCGGAAACTACCCGGGTCTCCTCATTGGTGTTTACTGCGAGGATAAGGGCGGTCTCACCAAGATAGTTTCTTGCATTGAGGTCGGCCCCTGCTTCCAGGAGGGTAGCTATCACTTTCGGACTCTTGCTTTTGTTGGCGGCAAGATGCAGGGCATTGGAGCGGTACTTCGGTTCAGCTTCCTGAATATCTGCTCCCGCTTCAAGCAAAGCCTTGAGGACATTCACCGAAGAGTTGTATTGGGCAGCAAGCATGATAGGGGTGAGGCCCCATTCATTCTGAGCATGGATGTCGGCTCCCTCTGCTAAAAGTGATTTAATTTCTTTGACAGTTGTAGCAGAAACAGCAGCGGCAAGCAGCTTCTTGTTCAAACTTTTATTATTTTTCGCCATATAACAAATCTCCTTATTCATTGTTTCAATTGCTTTTATCTGTTTACATTATCTCAAGTATCCGACAATTTGTACAGGGAAGAGCAATTCAGGCAATGTAAAACAGGAGAATGCATGCTTTTCAATTTGCGTACCAATACAGGTTTGTTGTATGATGAACCCATGTTGACAAGAGAAATAATCCAGCAAGTACCTAAAGTCGAGCTGCATGACCACCTTGATGGCGGGCTGCGAATCACAACCATTATCGAATTGGCTGAAGAGCACGGCATCAGTCTTCCTTCTGATGACGAACAGGAGTTGAAAGCCTGGTTTGTAAGAGGGTGCAAACAGAAAAGCCTCTCTCTTTACTTGAAAACATTTTCTGTCACCACCAGCGTCATGCAAACAGCCTCAGCCCTTGAGAGAGTAGCATTTGAGGCGGTAGAGGACCTTGCAAAAGAGAATGTCTGCTATGCAGAGATTAGATTTGCCCCCAACCTGCATCTGGAAAAAGGCCTCGCTCCCGAAGAAGCTGTCCAAGCTGTCCTTGACGGCCTGCAACGGGGGAAAAAAGAAACAGGCATGCCCACAGGACTCATCCTCTGTGCGATGCGCAACCAGAGCCCCGCCCTCTCCCTCGCCACTGCCGAACTGGCGGTAGCCTTCTGTGACCGGGGGGTTGTAGGTTTCGACCTGGCCGGTGATGAGAGCGGACATCCTCCGAAAAAACATCTCCAGGCTTTCCAATACATCCGTAACAAGAACTTCAACATCACCATCCACGCTGGAGAGGCTTTTGGCGTGGAGTCGATATGGCAAGCTGTGCAACTCTGTGGTGCCCATAGGATCGGACATGGCACACGCCTCATCGAAGACATGAGTCTGGAAGGCCCGCATGTTGAAGAGATCGGATCGTTGGCAAACTTCATTCGTGACCGACGAATCCCGATGGAGGTCTGCCTTACCAGCAATGTTGGTACTGGTGTGGCCACAGACTATGCCCACCACCCCTTTCCCATCTTCTTCCGCAACCAGTTCAGGGTATTTCTCTGTACCGACAACCGTCTGATGAGTGATACGACGCTCACACGCGAGATGGAGGTGGCTGTTGAATATTTCAACCTCACCTTGAGGGATTTGGAAAAGATTACGATCAATGCAATGAAGTCAGCCTTCATCCACCACGATCAAAAATTGGATATCATATATACAGTCATCAAGAAGGGGTACCAGGCGATTCGAAAGGATTACGGAATCCTGGACTAGCGTGTGCGCTTGAAGACGTCTATCGGATTGATCCTCATCCTGATCAGGCAGTAGAGGTAGGCGAACAGCAAGCCGCTCAGGTGCGTGAGGTGGGCAACATTTCCCCCTCTGCTGAAAACCTGGCTATAGAGTTCGATTCCTGTATAGAGAATGACCAAGGTGGGGGCTCGCAAAGGGATGAGTCCGAAGACAAAGACCCTTGCATAGGGAAAGAAAACGGCAAACATGAGCAAGACCCCATAGATTGCTCCTGAAGCTCCGACAAGAATGACGTTAGTCCCTGCCAGCAGATAACTGAAAAAACTGACTAGTCCACTGAAAAGCCCTGCCAACAGATAGAAAAGGGTAAACTCCTTGCTCCCGATGCGCTGTTCCACCATCGTGCCAAAGAGATAGAGGCTTATCATATTGAACAGCAGATGGGAAAAACCCCCATGAACAAACATGTAGGTAAAGGGTTGCCAGAAATACCCTCCCAAAACGAAGGAAGGGATCATCGCCAGGTAGTAGGCACTACGGGGATAGATCATGGAAGTCAGCAGATATACCAGTGCATTTATGATCACCAGCTTGAGCGTGACATTCGTATAGGAATTATTCCGGAATTTCCGGTTGAGTATATTTTTTTTGGCCATGCACATAAAATACAGAGCAAACGCCCCTTCGTCAATTGTGTAAGAACTGCACGAATACCTTACATGTGAATTATTTGCACAGTCAGTGTCATGGGAACCTGCATTGGGAGGCCTCAGAAGGGCATGGAAGTTGGCACGCTACTTGCATGTATATTGGTACAGAGCAACAGTTTTTTTCATACTCCTCCTTTTACAACGACAGGGTGCCAAGAAGATATCCCAATCCACTTCTGGCACCCTACTTTTATGTATCCATCCAAACAGAAAAATTGAAACCCTTTTCAGCGAACCTTTCTTGGTTTGCTTCGCTTCCAGAATCTTCAGACTACATACATGCTTACCCTGTTGTATCCCCCCATGTTCCAGAAGAGGTAGGGAGCAAGGTTATCTTGAACTCTCACCCTTCCCCTCCGATAGGGACTCTTGCATGATCTCAGCAGCGGAACCCCCGCTTCAGGGAGGCAAGCAGCTTGACGGGTGTAGCGTCGAAAATAGTTGCAAAGCCTCATGACTGGAGCGGACAAGAGGAGTATTGCTTATTTCTTATCAAACTCATGACGCTCTTTCGATAGGCTGCAAGACCACTAGCTCTGGTGTGAAAAAAAAGGAAGGTGTTACTTATTTTCACAGACACTTTACTCCTACTTGCTAACAATACAAGCCTAATAGCAATATAAATTTGCTTATAGGGTTGTATTATGGAGTTGGCACGGCTATTGCATACTCATTGTTGAATAGAGCAACAGTTTTTTTCAAACCTCCTTAAAGTGTGATTTCTTAGGTGCCAGCGAACCTCTCTCCCCACCCCATAATAATTCGCTGGCACCTTCTCTTTGCCCTTCCGGGTCGAGCATCTTTTTGATATAGTCTTATCTATGGCTACTAGCAGAAGGGATCGTGCAGACTCCTATACCAAACGTGCACACAAAGAGGGCTACCCTGCCCGTTCAGTCTATAAGCTGGAAGAGATCCAGAAATCATTCAAACTCATAAAGCCCGGAGACAATGTGCTTGATGTAGGAGCGGCTCCAGGTTCATGGACGCTCTATACCCATAAGGAACTGCTGAAAGGAAAGGGGAAACTCATCGCTGTTGACCTCAACCCACTCAACCTCGATCCAGTGCCCCCTACCGTAACAGCTTTTGTTGGAGATGCATTCAGCAAGGAAATTCGACCTCTCTTGGTAGAGAACGGCCCCTATGATGCCATTATCAGTGATGTCGCGCCCATGACAAT
>DUPO01000042.1 GCA_012838275.1 Spirochaetales bacterium | reverse complement strand
GCAATCCTCTTACTTGTTCACCACATTGACAGGCTTGCCATCAAGGAAGCTCTTCAGGTTGGCCACAGCTATGCCCATAAGACGGGCCCGGCTCTCTTTTGCCGCCCAGCTGATATGGGGGGTGATGATGCAGTTCTTTGCCTTCAAAAGTGGGTTGTCAGCCTTAATGGGCTCGCTTGAGACCACATCCAAACCAGCTGCGTAGACCTTACCACTGTTGAGAGCATCAGCGAGATCCTGCTCGACAATAAGGGGACCGCGGCTGTTGTTGAGGATGATGACCCCATCCTTCATCTTGGCAATGCTGGCCTTATTGATGATGCCTTCAGTCTCATGGGTAAGCGGACAGTGCAGGGCAATGACATCGCTCTTTGCATAGAGCTCATCAAGGTCCACATACCTGCAGTCAGCATCAGGTATCTGATACCCGTCATAGGCGAGCACTTCCATGCCAAAAGCCTTGGCGATACGCCCTGTAGCCTGGCCGATCCTTCCGAATCCGATAATACCTATCGTCTTTCCAAGAAGTTCCGTCAGCGGGGTATCCCAGAAGCAGAAGTCAGGACTCTCTGTCCACCGCCCTTTCTTCACCTCGTTGCTGTGATGAGCAACCTGGTTGGTGATCTCCAACAGCAGGGCGAAGGCAAACTGGGCGACAGCATCCGTACCGTAGGTGGGGATGTTGCAGACGGGGATTCCCTTCTCTTTCGCAGCTTGGACATCAACCACATTGAATCCTGTAGCCAACACCCCGATATACTTTATGGCAGGGGCCTGAGAGAGTGTCTCCTTGGTAAGCGGAGTCTTGTTGGTGATGACAATATCAGCGTTGCCGATACGGGCAACAATATCCTTAGGGTCAGTCCGGTCATAGACCGTCAACTCACCCAAATCCTCAAATCCATCCCAGCTAAGGTCACCAGGATTAAGCGTATATCCGTCAAGTACTACTATGGTGTGTTTCATAAAATCCTCCTCTCGTCTCTTTTGTAGGAAAGGTTGTCCAATTGGGCAACCTTTCCTATCATATCTGTACAATGTACCCTCTGTCTCTACTCTCTTTACATGTCCTGTCACTCAAGAGTACAGCAAGACTCCCTACTCAGCAAGGAACCCGGCCTTAAGCAGTTCATTTTTCAATCTTTCTTGCTGAGCTCCTGGTGAAGGCTTGTTGGGAAGTACAGGATCACCTACCCCTACTCCCACCAGATTCGCATAATCCTTGGTCGCTACCGGGAAACTTGACAGGTCGGTCATCAGGCGGATAGGGTTGAGCTTCATCTGAGCTTCCAACGATCCCTTCATGTCTCCCGCCACGAACCTATCGTAGATGGAGCAGACAAGCTTGGGAACATAGTTGGCAGTTGAGCATACCGCTCCAACCGCACCTACCCCGAGGCCGGAGTAGATCAGGGTATCCTTGCCACAAACCACCTTGAAGCCGACATCGGCATTACGCCTGATGAACTCCATGGTCTGGGTAAGGTCGCCACTGCTGTCCTTCATCCCCACAAGGTTGGGAACAGTGTGAGCAAGCTCCTCAACAAGTGCTTGGCTCATCGCATACCCGCACCTGCCGGGATTGTTGTACAGCAATACAGGAGTCTCAGCCACACTCGCTGCAATAGAGCGGATATGGCTCTTGAGCTCATCCTCAGTCGGCTTGATGAACATCGGCTGAAGGATCGAGATGCTCTTGGCACCGCAGCGTACCCCCATTTGGGCTATGCGGATGCACTTGCTGGTGCGGATCGCACCAACGCCCATATAGACAGGAACGCGCCCGGCTGCCTGATCGACCATGATGGAGAGCCCCCTCTCCATCTCATCCTCTTCGAAGACGTAGAACTCACCATTTGAGCCGAAGGCAAGTATCCCTGAACTTCCGCCCTCGATGACAAAATCGACAAGGCGCCTGAGCGCCTCCTCGTCGATCTTCTCATCAGCGGTGACGGGAGTCACTATCGGGGGAATGATCCCCTTGATAAAACCAGTATCCATTTTCATCCTGTTCCTACTTTCCGATCTTCGTGCCGCTGACCTTGGCGTAGTAGCGGGCAAGGGCGCTGTGGTCATCACCACCGAATCCGTCAGCATGGAGGGTCTCCATCATCTCACGCACGCTGG
>DUPO01000041.1 GCA_012838275.1 Spirochaetales bacterium | reverse complement strand
ATGAGTGAAGAGAGCTTTACGGAGTTTGATAATCTTGATAAAGAGATACTAGAGAAACTTGAAAAGGCGGAAAGGACCAAGGACCCAGGATCTGCTCTGGCACAAGAGGTGGCACGGCTTCACAAGCAGTGGTTACTCTATACTTGGCCAAGTTATACAAAAGAAGCCCATGCAAAGCTTGCCCAGATGTATGTCGATGACTCAAGGTTTGGCGAACATTATCTAGGCAAAGCGGAATTTCTCAGAGATGCAATCCATATCTTCACAGGGAAACAAGCATAAAGGCTTCCTTCATATTTGCTACTGCTACTTCTTTCTGATGCTTCTTTGTAGCTTGATCTAGGGTGGCTCCCAAGCGCAGATCAGAATGACCCTACAGGATAAATCGAGGGGGAACGGAGAAACCGTATAGCTCCTCCAAGCCTCCCATACAAGCCAAGCGGTGTTTTATATGCAACAAAACAGAGAAGACCGCCCTCATACAAAAATGTGAGTATTGCATACCGGACCTCTTCCCTCCGGATGCCATGCTATCTGCATTTGCACCAAGTGCCAGGCCTGTTGGTCAGGTGGTCAGCTTATCGATGGCTACAAGCTCCTCATCGGAGAATGGCCTATCGGCCTTGATAGCCTTCAAGTTCTCCTCCAGCTGGGCAACCGAGCTGGCTCCGATAAGGACCGAGGTTACCCTCTCGTCCTTAAGCAGCCATGAGATGGCCATCTCAGAGAGAGTCTGGGAACGGGCATTTGCTATCTGGTTGAGATTGTTGAGCTTTTCCAACAGTTCAGGAGTAATGTTCTTCGTCTGCAGGGAGGTGTTTCTGCTAGCTCTTGAACCTGAAGGGACCTCTCCCTTGAGATATCGTGAGGTCAGCAGACCTTGGGCAAGGGGGGAGAAACATATCATCCCGATCTTGTCGTCCATGGCATCAAGAAGGTTGTCCTCCTCTGTCCAACGGTCAAGGATGGAGTATCGGACCTGGTTGAGGACGCATGGGCACCCCATCTCGTCAAGCAAGGCCTTCGCTTTCATGGCATCCTTTGCATGATAGTTGCTTATTCCCACATACAGGGCTTTTCCCTGGGAAACTAAGGTTGCCAAAGCTCCCATTGTCTCCTTTAGAGGAGTATTGGGATCGGGGCGATGGTGGTAAAAGATATCCACATACTCAAGACCCATCCGCTTGAGACTCTGGTCACAGCTTGCAAGCAGGTACTTACGGGAACCAAAATCCCCATAGGGACCTGGCCACATGGTGTAGCCTGCCTTTGTTGATATGAGCAACTCATCACGGTAAGAGCCTAATTGCTCCTTGAGAATCTTTCCAAACCTGGACTCCGCACTTCCCGGTGCAGGCCCATAGTTATTGGCAAGGTCAAAGTGGGTGATACCGTGGTCAAACGCACTACAGAGGATCTTTGTAGCTACTGAATGGTCAGCCTCAGTTCCGAAGTTATGCCAGAGCCCAAGGGAGAGCTCGGGCACCTTCAAGCCACTCGATCCGGCAAAACGGTACTTCATCTCTTCATAACGATTTCTATTTGGTTTGTAACTCATAGTATAACTATACACTACCTAAGAGGTAGGTCAAGGTGAACAATTCAGCAATCTCCAATGTTTTCCAAGCCCATCGAGTATGCTATAGTCAGTCCATGAACAAAACATTGCAGACTTTTCTTGAGCTTGTACAGATAAACTCAGTCTCCGGCGATGAAGGGAGGATAGGCCTTCTCTTGGAGACGAGACTGCTCTCATTCGGTCTCTCCACCAGTTGGGATTCGGGGGGAAATCTCTATGGCTATCTCCCAGGGGAGGGAGAGACCATCCTTTTGAGCGCTCACATGGATACCGTCCCCCTAGCCTTCGACGTAGAGCCCTTGGTAGAGGATGGAAGGGTCCACACTGGAGGGAAAACTGCCTTGGGAGCTGACGACAAGGCAGCCATTGCAGCCATCCTGACAGTATTGGAAACCCTTCACAAGGAAAATTCTTCCCATCCAAACCTAGTCATCCTTTTTTCAGTAAGAGAGGAATTAGGGTTGCAAGGTATAGCAGAGATAGATGTAAACAAGCTCTCAAATGTCGATCATGGGTATGTTTTTGATGCTCAAGGTCCGGTCGGTACCTTCATAACCGCAGCACCGGGCTCTATCAAGCTCGATGTCACCTTCTTGGGAAAAGGAGCGCATGCAGGCTTTTCCCCTGAAACAGGGATAAGTGCGATACAGATGGGCAGTGATGCAATCGCAGCGATGCGCCTGTTACGTATCGATGAAGAGACCACAGCCAATGTCGGATCCTTCCTTGCCCCAGGCAGCAGGAACATTGTCTGTGACAAGGCTACCTTGTCCCTGGAGGCGAGAAGTCTCGACCAGACAAAGTTGCACAGGCAGATTGAACATATGAAAACATGTTTGCAGGATGCGGCAGCAAAACACGGAGGGCAAGTCACCATAGAGGAGGAGGCTCTCTATGAGGCATATAAGCTGGATACATCTTCTGTAGCCTTTACTGCATTGAAGGATGCCTGCTCCGCTCTTGGCCTACCCTATAGCGAAAGACCCACTCTGGGGGGAAGCGATGCAAACGTACTCAATGCCAAAGGGATTCCAACGATAGTTTGCACTAGCGGCTATGAAGCTCCCCATACAACTGCCGAATCAATAGATCTGGACCAACTGGAAATACTGACCTCACTGGTCAGGGAGTTGGCTACTAAAAGGAAATGACATGAACCGGATAACAATCATAGGAAGCGGTGCGGTAGGGGCCATGTACGGCCTCAGACTTCACCAACTGCTCGGCAAGGAGAACGTCGTATTCCTTGCCGATAAGAAGCGGAGACAGAGATATGCCGAGGAGAAGCTCTACCTCAACGGACAGCGCGTCGATTTCACCTTTGTCGATCCCAAGGACGCCAAGATAAGCGACCTGGTTATCATTGCGACCAAAAACCTGCAGCTCGAAGAGGCCGTACAGCAGATAGCCCATGCTGTCGGTGAGCATACCGCCATCCTCTCTCTTCTCAATGGCATCGACAGCGAGGAGAAGCTGAGCCAGGCGTACGGAGAAAAACATGTCCTGTACGGATTCGCCGTCGGGCTTAACTCTACCCATGTGGGAAACACGATCACATTCACTGAAGAGGGAAGAATTGTGCTGGGAGAGAAGGACAACAGCAAAAGCAAACGTATAGATGCCATCACCTCCCTATTCCAACGCGCGCATATCAACTATGTGGTTCCAACAGACATCCGCCAGGAACTCTGGAAAAAGTTTATGCTCAACACAGCTTTCAATACCCTCAGCGCCTTATGCAGGGCCACATATGGGGATCTCAAACAGGAAAGCATAAGGACCTTGGCATGGAAGGCAAGCAAAGAGGTACAGGCTGTAGGAGAAAAAGAGGGCGTATTCCTTACGGATGCTATGATCGAGGAGAACTATCAGATAGTGACCGCCCTAGGATTTGACGGCAAAACCTCCATGTGCCAGGACATGGAGGCTGGAAGAAAGACTGAAAACAACTGGTTTTGCCATGCTGTGGTACGGCTTGGGAAAAAGCACGGCATCCCCACCCCTACCTGCGAGATATTATCCTTGCTGGCAGAAGCGTCGGAAGGGGTGCAGATCAGGCTGAGAGCAGCTCGTCAGCAGCACTCTTCTTAGCCTGCATCAACATATTCACAAGCTCTTCAACCTGATCTTCCGGGCATTTGGTGCAGTAGATATGAAAGTCGTTGGCTGTAGTTGGGACTGCCTTGGCCATCTCAAGCAGCCTATGCTTTTCGAGAATCCTGACAGCAGGGACATTGTATTTCCTGGCCATGGTATCCCTGGCTAGGAAAAAATGCTTGAGATAGGTCCTCTCTTCCTTATTCATATACTTCCAAGAGGCAAATTTGGTCCACGCCGGCTTATCCGGACCTTTTGGCTTGGCGATATTCTTCATGGTCTTTGCAACCTGCTCAGCCAGATCCTTCTCGTCCACAAGAGAGCTTAGGATCGTCTTCAAGGAGAAAAGGTGTGCAACATCACTGAGTGCATACTGGATCTGGTCCTCTTTCAATGGCCTTCTCAACCAGTTTGTCATCTGGTTTTTCTTCTTGCTCTTGTTGCTTTTCTTCTCCTGCACACCAAGATGGAGCTCAACCAAGCCTGAGAGGTTACCTGTATATCCCAGGGCAAGAGCCTGAACCCTGATATCAAAGACGTTTGCCAACGCTATGCCATACGCCTTGCGCACAAGGGCAGCATCGCTTGCACAATCAAACATCACCTTTTCCAGTTCAGGATCTTCCAGAAAGGTTTTCAAAGCCTCTTTGCTTACCTTGAAAGGATCGATGAGAAAATACTCCTCACCATCAAACACCTGTATGAGGCAGAGGTGTTCCCCATAAATATGGAGGTTGAACTCCCCCTCAAAATCCATGGCGATGGATAGTATCCCTTTTTGTTTCCAGCTCTGTACTAAGGATGATAGTTTTTTATCCGAATCAATGGTGCTATATATATACATATGCCCTAGTATATCAGATTGCTACATTTCTGAACACCGAAGGCTTCCTGTCAGGGAAGCCTTCGACCGCCGAACAAGGGATATATGCTCGGATACTTAGTGCGTATCCACTTCCCTTGGAAGAATCAGATTGAGGAATATTCCCACAAGAGTCGCCAAAGCAACCCCTCCAAGGGAGAACTCCATATTCTGCCCCATTGCAAAGTTGAGCACACCGCCACCAATGCCGATTACAAGGATCACACTGCTGATAGTGAGGTTTCTCTTATCCTCATAGTCCACCCCGCTGTCTACCAAGGTCCTGAGACCGCTAGAAGCGATGGTTCCAAAGAGCAGCATCGAGATACCTCCCAACACCGGGTTGGGGATGGTCTGGATCAAGGCTCCGAACTTCGGGAAGAACGAGAGAAGGATGGCAAAGACCGCCGCACCACCTGTTACCCAGACACTGTAGACACGGGTAAGAGCCAGGACCCCGATATTTTCACCGTATGTGGTGTTAGGAGGGCCACCCCAGAAAGAAGCCCACAAAGTTGCCACACCGTCACCGGCGAGGGTCCTTTCAAGACCCGGATCCTTATAGAAGTCCTTTCCAACCACTTTTGAAATGGTAAGCGTATCGCCTAGGTGCTCACAGATCGTAGCTAAGGATACGATGATGAAGGTCACACTCGCCACCAGGTTGAACTTGGGTACGGCAAAGGAAGGAAGACCGAACCAGGCGGCTTCCCTGACTCCCTCAAAACTTATCAAAGCAAACGCAGGGGCTACCATTCCCATAAGCAAGGTAAAGAAATACCCTGTAAGAAGCCCCACCAAAAGAGGGATCACACTAAAAAAACCTTTAGCAAAAAGGTTCATCACTATGGTCATTGCCAGCGTTACCGATGCTATCGTAAGCAGGACAAGACTGTAATTCCCATTACTATCATTCATAGCCATGCCCATGGCGGTCGGGGCGAGGTTGAGGCCGATGACAACGATGACTGACCCGATTACCACCGGAGGCAGGGCCTTGCCTAGCCAGGCATGCCCGCTCTTCTTGATGATGAACGCTACAATCGTATAGAAGATACCTGAGACGAAAGCGCCTCCCATGGCATACGCCATTCCGTATGAGGAGGATATCGCTATGAGTGCAGGAATAAAGGCGAAGGAGGAGCCCAGGTAGGCAGGGACCTTAGCTTTTGTGATGATGATATAGATCAGAGTACCTGTTCCAGAAGTGAACAAGGCCGTACTTGGGCTCAGTCCGGTGAGGATCGGCACCAGAATGGTAGCTCCGAACATCGCGAAGACATGCTGGATGCTCAGAGGGATCCACTGACTGAGGGGTGGCTTGTCGGCCGGTCCATACTTCATTTTTGAGGAGGGCTGGTTTCCCATGAAAAACTCCTTGAGTCTGCACAACAAAGCCTTTTACTCAGCAAAGATGCAGGTAGAGGGGGTATAAGATGATGACTTTCTAGGAAGTCTCTCAATCCTACCTAAAAACCAGACATCAAGGGAAGTGGATAAGCACATTATTATGGGAAATATCCGCCTTGCCACCAACAAAGCGCAACTCTGAGGCAATCTTATGCAACATTTTCGCACTGTCAGTGCTTGATCAGAGGATACAATGCACCAAAAATCATCAAGAGAGGAGCACACAAGAGTACTGTAATCGCAAACACGATAAACAGCGGCTTGGATTCTGTCATGCTGAGAAACCATAACGGGAAGCTGGAAAGCTCTTCACTATCCTCTTTCATATCTTTGGTATTGTAGGTATTCATCGGTAACTCCTTTGATCATATCCAAAGGGTACACCATCTACTATGACGCAGGATGTCATAGGTAAAGAAAAATCAGAGATTTTCCGCCTCCTTTGCCATAGCCAGTACAGCTTCTTTCCAAGCCCGAACAAATTGGGGAGGCCCAATTGGCTTTGCAGCTGAGCCAAAGGAGAGTATCTGAGAGAGAATCTCTTGTAAGTTTGCAACAGGAACCGTTACCTCCAAACCCTCTTTGCCATCGAACTCCACCTTGCGAATCTTCTGGTCCTTATGCCATGTCTGGGTTTCCAAAGCATTGCGCGCCCATCCAAAGACACAAAAAGTGACAGGGATGCTCCTGTTTCCCATGAAGATGCCAAATCCCCCATGGATAAATGTATCAAGTTCCTGTTCGGTATACCGGTTCTTGAACAGGTCTCCTTCAATCGGGATGATTCGCTCTATCCTAGAGAGATGGAAGGTGCGCAACTCCTTGTTTTGACAGTCATAGGAGAGCAGGTACCATCTCCCGCTATAGTTGACCAGCCTGAGCGGTTCAATGTGTCTGGTCGACCGCTCCCCCTTGGCATTCCTATAGCCCAAGGTCATACGGCAACCGCCCTTCATAGCGGAACATATTTTGTTGAAGATAGAGTAGTCCGGCCAATCCTGTACTGGGGTGATGAAGACTATCTTGGAGGAGAGGCTTTTGTAACTCTCCTCCAAACCGCTGTCCAACCCCTCACTGACCATATCGGTGATGACAGAGAGGGCGCCTTGTGACTCGGCAAGGCTTTTGAAAATGGCATTGAGGACCAACATCCTTTCATTGGAGTTGCTCATCATGGAGAAATCATCCGTATAGACATACCCTTTTTTCTTGGCTTCATAGACCAAGGGAGCTTGCAAGGTGTCCCTAAGATAATCAATATCGCGGGCCACCTGGCGTTTGGATATCTCAAATTCGGAGACCACCTGTGCACTGCTAACCTTGCCATCCTCTAGGATCTTGCGGTTGATATAAAATATTCTCTCTATCTGACTCATGAATTGAGTATACCAAGAAACAGGAAAAAGAGGATAAGGGATATGCATATATCTGAGGAGGCTTTTGATCGGCATGATGAAATATCCATCGGCCCTTATCCAAATGCATCAAAGCCCCTCCTATAACAAGACGGCCTCCTTTTGGAGACCGTCTTGCATAGGAATAATCTACCCAGATACTTACTTGGCAGCCCTAAGGTCTGCTTCAAGGGAGTCCAGGAAAGTAGCGAGCTCCTCTGGAAGGTGGTCGCCAAACTTGGGATAGTGGTTGGTGCGAATGTCTTCGACTTCTTCCAACCAGCCATCGATATCAACTTTGAGCAGTTCCTTCATATCCTCTAAAGAAAGGCCATCAGGAAGATCAATTGCATCAAGAGTGGGCATGATCCCAATCGGGGTCTCCACATACTTTGCAGTTCCTTCACAGCGCTCGAACACCCACTTCAGGACACGGCTGTTCTCACCGAAACCTGGCCAGATGAACTTGTCCTGGTCATTCTTGCGGAACCAGTTCACGTAGAAGATCTTAGGAAGCTTATCCTGGTCCGGTGCTGCATGACCGACATCCAACCAGTGCTGGAAGTAGTCACCCATGTTGTAGCCACAGAAGGGCAACATCGCAAACGGATCGCGTCTGATCGTTCCGGCCTTGACGTCAAGGGCTGCGGCAGTCACTTCGGAACCTACAATGGAACCGAGGAATACGCCGTGGCTCCAGTCATTGCTCTGGTGTACCAGAGGAATGGTGTGAGGTCTTCTGCCACCGAAAAGAATTGCACTGATGGGCACACCCTTAGGATCTTCCCACTCAGAAGCGATGCTTGGGCACTGGGAAGCTGGGGCTGTAAAACGGGCATTGGGGTGAGCGGCAGGCTTCTGCTTCTTGTCACTCTTGTCCTGAACCCATTCGTTACCATTCCAGTCGATCAGCTTGCCAGGCGCATCATAGCCAATTCCTTCCCACCAGACATCATTATCCTCAGTGAGGGCAACGTTGGTGAAAATCGTATTGGAAGATGCTGATACAAGAGCATTGTAGTTTGATTCTGCTGAGGTTCCAGGAGCGACACCAAAGAACCCGGCTTCAGGGTTGATGGCATAGAGCTGTCCGTCAGAACCGTACTTCATCCATGCAATGTCGTCTCCGACAGTCTCTACCTTCCAACCGGGGACGGTGGGGATAAGCATAGCGAGGTTGGTCTTTCCACAAGCTGAAGGGAATGCTCCGGTCAGGAAGCGACTCTTGCCTTCGGGGCTGGTGATTTTGAGGATGAGCATGTGCTCAGCAAGCCAGCCTTCATCACGTGCAAGCACGGTGGCGATTCTCAAAGCGAGACACTTCTTACCAAGCAGGGCGTTTCCGCCGTAACCTGAACCGTAGGACCAGATCTCTCTGGTTTCAGGGAAGTGTGAGATATACTTGTGTTCCATTGGAGCACAGGGCCATTTGCCTTCATCAGTCTCACCTTCAGCAAGAGGTTTTCCAACAGAGTGGTAACAAGGCACGAAATAGCCATCGGTACCAAGGGTATCGAGGACCTTCTTGCCAACACGAGTCATGATCATCATGTTCGTGACAACGTAGGCACTGTCTGTAAGCTCAACGCCAATCTTGGAGATTTCTGAACCGATAGGTCCCATGGAGAAGGGGATCACGTACATGGTACGGCCTTTCATGCATCCACGATAAAGATCGGTCATCTCTTTTTTCAACTCTGTAGGATCCATCCAGTTATTGGTCGGACCGGCGTCTTCTTCCTTTTCAGAAGAGATGTAGGTGCGTTTTTCTACGCGGGCTACGTCGGAAGGATCTGAGAGAAATAAAACACAACCAGGCTTTTTGGCGGGATTCAATCTCGTCGCAACACCACTTTTTACAGTAATATCAATCAGTTCATCATACTGAGAGGAACTTCCGTCTGCAATCACAATGTTGTCTGGGGTTGTGAGAGCTGCATACTCTTCAATCCACTGTTTAAGTCCGGCATGTTTAATGTCATTGAGGGTCATGGACTACTCCTTATCATCTAGGTAATACAGCAACTCCCCATCTTATGGAGAGTTGCTCACTTATGAATCTACCGTTTTTTCTAATCTTTATCAATACGGTTGGCATTCAAGATTTGAGTTATTTTTTATCTATTTGGGGCCAAGGGGATTATTCTAGAACATCGTTCCATGAAACCGGGAGTTAAAACTCAAGTAGAGCTCCGGGGGAACATCTTCCGGGATGTCCAGGAGGAAATCGGAAATCTTCTTGATCCGTTCCTTCAAGGAGTCCTTCTTGTTTTCCTGTGCTTCCTTGAGGGTTTCCAGACTGTCCTGGATAATGAGGTGGGCATTCTTCACCTCCTGCAAGGCCATCTTGTATCGCTGGCTAAGGTCCAGGATTATCTGACGGGTCTCATCAGGATGGGCTTCAATGAATGAGGGAAAGGATTCCTGGGAGATCTCGACCAATTCACAGTCGGTCAGCGCTACGGCAGTAGAGTTCCTAGGATCTTCTTCGAACAATCCCATCTCACCCAGGCTAGCTCCTGGCAAGGAGATCTCCGAGAGTTGGAATTGTTGTGAAGTATGATAATTCAGGTATAATCCAACTGTTCCCGAGCGTAGGAGGAACATGGTTGAACAAGGAGTTCCTTGCTCATAGATGACCGTACCCTTTGATATGCTCAGCACCTGGTTTCCTGCATCTTGTCTGTTCGGCATCAGCGGCCTCCTCGTTAGGTTTCTTGGTAAAAGTATACTATCGCAACAGAGGTGATTCAAGGGGTTGTATTTTTCTTGCTCAGCGATAGTTCTGTGCTACACTGATTCTCATGAAACAACACACCCCCATCAGCAAGAAAGAGAAGCTTGCATACGGCTTTGGAAACTTCGGGCAAAACATGTTGTACAGCCTCATGGCAAACTTTTTGCTCTTCTTTTATACCGATATATTTGGGATCCTACCTGCTGTCGCCGGGACGATTCTCCTGCTGGCAAGACTTTGGGACGCCATCAACGACCCGCTGATGGGGATGTTTGCCGACAGGACACGCACAAGGTGGGGCAAGTTCCGCCCGTATCTGCTTTTTACCCCCATCCTCTTTGTACCGTTTGCAGTCGCCTCATTCAGTGCCCCCGCCTTGAGCATGACTGGAAAAATAGCATGGGCATCCATTACCTACATAGCCTTCGGAATGATCTATACTGCCAGCGATGTCCCCTTCTGGGCCTTGAGCAGCGCCATCACAGACGATACCAACGAGCGCAACAGCGTAGTGGCCTATCCACGATTCTCGGCTACCATAGCCATTGCCGTTGCGACCCTTGCAACCCAACCCCTGATCTTCCTGTTCTCCAGAGAGGGAAAACCCGCTTCAGGCTACCAGATGACAGCTCTCGTCTACAGCCTTCTGACCGTAGCCTGCTTCATTGTCACCTTCCTGTTTGTGAAGGAGCGAGTCCAGCCAGTCAAGGATGAAAAGAGCCGGTTCAGGGATATCTTCACCATCTTCGGAAGCAACAAACCCCTCATGCTTGTCATCATCAGCGGTTTCTTCACAGGTATAGGGCAGACAGCAAAGCTATCCATGCTCATCTACTATGCAAAGTACAACCTTGGAAACGAGATGCTCTATACCCTGTTTGCCGGCATCAATATCCCCTTCATCCTGATTGGAATCTCTACGGTCCCCTATTTCAGCAGGCGCTATGGCAAGAAGGCGACCTGCATCGGATACTACTCCATCTATGCTCTGGGATCGTTGGGTTTCTTCTTTGTGGGATGGGAGAACTTCCCCCTCCTGCTTGTCTTCAACTGCATCAGCAGTCTGGGCATGGCAAGCCCGCAAGTGATACAAACAGCCATGATAGCGGACACCATCGAGTACGGCGAGCTTACAAGTGGCAAACGTACCGAAGGCACCATCTTCTCAAGCCAGACCTTCCTTGCCAAGCTGACAGCCGCTGTCACCTCTGTTATGATCGCAGCCTCCCTAGGGGCGTTGGGATACCTTCCAAATGTTGAGCAGCCCCTAGTGGTATTGAAGGGAATCCATGGCCTCACTGCCTTCATCCCATTCTTCAGCAGCATTCTCGGCATCATACCGATAGCCCTCTATCCTCTTACCGAGAAGCGTCATGCCGAGATAGTGCAACAGCTTCATGAACGGGCGGGAATACCGTCACAAGAGAGTTCAGATTGACACGATAAGGCGCTGACGCTACCCTATCCCTTGGGAGTCGCAATAACAGACACCCAAAGGATGTATTATGACTGAATTAGCACTGCCGGCAGGTTCTCTTCAAGCGGCACTGGTTGCCTTCAACGAGGGTGCCGATGCTGTATACCTTGGCATGCGCAATTTCTCTGCAAGAAAAGAAGCGACGAACTTTAGCCTTGAGGACCTTTCCAAGCTCAAACAGCTGGCAAACGAACAAGATAAAAAAATCTATGTGGCACTAAACACACTCATCGATGACTCCCAACTGCCTGAGGTGATCAAGACTTTGCGTCAGATCGCCTTTATCGGATGCGATGGTGTAATCGTGCAGGATCTTGGAGTTGCCAGGCTGATACAATCACAATTCCCCTCTCTTGCCTTGCACGGAAGCACCCAGCTCTCCGTTCATACCATCGAAGGGGTGCAGGAACTCCAGCGCATGGGATTTACCCGTGCTGTCCTGGCAAGGGAACTCACCTTGGAAGAGATACGGAAGATACGGGATGCCTGTCCTGACATGGAACTGAAGGTATTTATCCATGGGGCCCTCTGTTATGGCTTTTCAGGGCTGTGCACAGCCAGCGAGCAGCTCTGCGGCAGAAGCGCCAACTGTGGTGCTTGTGCCCAGATATGCCGTTCCTGGTTCTCCCTGGAGGCTGACCCCACCCAAAGCGCGGCCCTGTCTCCAACTCCCGAAGGCAAAGAGACCGGCTGGTATTTCTCCATGAGTGACCTCAAGGCGGGGGATGTGGCAAAAACCCTGGATGAGATGGGCATCGACTCCCTCAAGGTTGAAGGCAGGATGAAAGGCCCAGCCTACACCTTGGCTGCATCCAGATACTACCGTGCAGTCCTCGACGGCACGGCAAGTGAAGAGGAAAAGCAACAGCTTGAAGAGGCTCTCTCCATTGTGTTTGCCAGACGGCAGACCCGTGGATGGCTTGCCGACTATGGCAGAAGCGGACACAACTTCGAAGTTCGAACCGCCCCTACCTTGGGAAGCACCAGCTACCCCTCCCACCGAGGTATCCCTGCGGCCCAGATCAAGGTCGTGAAAAAAGAGTATGCCATCGTCACCGCCCTTCATGATCTGGCTATCCGTGACGGGCTGATGTTCTTTACAAAAGGAAAGAAGGACCCTATTGAGGCGGTCAAGTTCAGCCTGAGCGGTATCTTCGACCAGACAGGCAGAAGCCTTGCTTTTGCCTACAAAGGAGAGACCGTCGAGGTAGACCTCCCCCAGAGCGGCCCTCTTCCGCATGCCGGAGAGACCCTGTTTCTCATCAGCTCGCATGACCAGAATCCCGCACTTGTCAGTGAAAGCATCCCCACCACGAAATATCTGCTCGATACCAGTGTGGAGGTGATGGAAAAGGATATGATCCTGACGACAGTGTTTGATGGCAAGACTATCTGCCATACCTATGAGATTGAAGTGAACAAGGCAAGGAAGGAGCAGGATCTGCAGCAACACTTGGAGAATGTCTTCAGTCAGAGCGACACCTCCTACTTCGGACTTGGAAAGATTACCTATGAGAACAAGACAGGGCTTGAGGACAACCGGGTCTTCCTGCCCCTCTCCTGGCTGAAAGCCATCCGAAGGGATTGGTATGCTTGTCTGGACAATGAACTCGCACGTTGGATGACCGGGGATATTGAAAAACAGGACCTACCGACGAAGGTGGAAAAGGAGGTATTACCTGCAAGGGAGAACCTCTGCACCAAAGACGGGCTTCCCTACCTTGATATCTCGACCTTGGCAAAGCAGTTCGCCGACAACAAGAAACCGGAAGGGATCCTTTTCTTTGAGGAAGATCTTTTCTATCTCCCCCTCTCTCCTGTGATGTTTGACGAACAGCAGTTCTTCAAGGACCTCAATAGTGTTATCACCTACCTGGGATTAGAGGGATATCTCGAAAAGACCCGTATAGGATTGAACAATATCGGCCAGCTAAACTGGGCAAGAGTCCAAAAGAACGTCTCTTGCTTCTTCGATATATACCTTCCACTGGGTAATAGTGAGAGTGCAAAGATGGCTCTCGACCTACTGCCTGACCTTACAGGCGCCTATCTCTGGATGGAGCAGGACTATCATGAAAAAGAGCTTTGGCCATTCACGCCTACAATCGTCAGCAAAGAGTTCTCTCCGCCTCTGTTCATCAGCCGAAGTTGTTTCAGGCATGACTCGCTGATGCTCAGCTGTGAGGGGTGTCCGCTTAAGGGCTCCTGGTATGTCACCCAGCAAAATCATCGGTACCACGTGATGGTCAATGAGTGCATCACCACGGTGGTCAGGGCATAATTGCCCCCATCCCCGTGCAGAGTCCACATCCCTCCTATTGGAATTAAGAATCCAATAGGAGGTTTTTCATGTAAAGAGCTTTTGAAACGGCTGGAAATGGTAGGAGATGGGAAAAGCCAGTTCTCCTTGTTGTTCCATCATTTTCAACTCTTCAAACGTCACCCATTTTGCAGCTACCGTCTCCTCGTATTGCAATACGATTTCAGAGATATCCACATCCTTACGGACAACGAAAATATCGACGAAGGATGCTGCCTTTCGAACACTCCCTAAAAAGGTTATCTCTTCCGACGTGGCAACAATACCAGTCTCCTCGCAAAGCTCCCGAAGAGCCGCATCCCTGCTCTCTTCCCCTGCCAAAACAGAACCTGAAGTGCTCTCCCAGAGATTCGGCATGAGCTGCTTGTCTGGCGAACGAAGGGTGAGCAGTATCTGATTCTTCTCATTGACAGTCCATACGGAAACCACCACATGGTAGAGATCTTCAGGCAGAGGCACTCCCCTCTGATGGACTCTGTTGAGGGGTTTTCTTTCATGGTCGTAGAGATCAAAGAATTCTGGCATACAGGCACCCTAGCAAATCTGCTGTGGTTTCTCAAGCTAAGGGCAATACCAAAAGAGGCCTGCCGATAGAGGCAGCGGTGAATACCCCACAAAAAGCTCCTGCAGGTGAAGACCAACAGGAGCTTTCAGGTGCCGGTATAATTTTAAAGAGAGAGGATCAGATCAAGTTAAATCGTGTGACGAAGGCCTCTGCATTCTGGATAGAGCCACCTGCAGCACCCTTGACGACGTTATTCACCAACAGGAGGAACCCGATCTTCCCGTTCTTCTTCTTGAGGCGGCCTGCATAGACAACCATCCCTTGGGGGTTTCCCCAGAAAGCATACTTGGGCTGGGGAAAGGTGGGGTCTGAGCCATACTGAATAGGTTGTGCAGGAGTCGATGGGAGATCGCAGACAACTTTAAAGTTCTCCCAATCCCTGATTACATCTTCAACCTCTACGTTCTGCTCAAAATCCAACCAGACAGCCTCCAGATGGCCGAACAAGACAGGGACCCTCACCGTAAAAGCATATACCTCTGGATCGATATCAAGAATCTTCTTGATCTCTTTCTCAACCTTTTCTTCCTCACCCTTGATGAAAGGGATGCAGTTGTCAGTGATGTCAAAGGAAGAGAGACCCGGATATCCCGCTCCACTGACACTCTGGTAACTGTGCAGTGTGATGCTCTTGATCCCATACTTCTTCAAAGGCGCGATGCCCATAGCTAAACCTGTGGTCACACAGTTGGCGTTGGTCACGACAAACCCTTTTTCAGGATATCCCTGTTCCTTGATCAAATCGAGGGTCTCAAGGTTGGCTTCTGGGACGAGAACAGGAACATTCTTATCATAGCGCATTGCAGCAGCATTGGAGAAAACGTGAAAACCATTATCCCTTAGCTGTGGTTCTGCCTCACGGGCAACTTCTGCAGGGAGGGCGGAGAAGACTATCGTCACCCCGGCTTCCTTCATGGCTGCAAAGTTAAACTCCTTCACCTCAATATCACGAATATTCGCAGGCATCTCAAGAGGCATCACCCAGTGGACCGTTGAAGCATATTTCAGCCCTACACGTGCTGCTGATGCAGTGGCATATACCACTTCAAACCAAGGGTGGTCTGAAAGCATCCACATGAAGACCTGGCCTACTGCCCCGGTTGCGCCAATTACTGCTACTTTTATTTTCTTGTCCATCTGAATTTCTCCCACTCGGATACCTTATCCGTCATCTATCCACTAAAGTAGTTGAACATTACTGTTTTTTGGGAAGAAACTCAATACTTTTAAACAAAATTGTATCTTTTTAAACAAAATGTTACTATATTAACACAAGGGTTCATCATAGTGAACACTATCACTGGAGATTATTCGTTGTTTCCCTTCTTGCCAAACTGGATAAACCGTTCAACCGGCATTGTAAAGGCAATGCCATTCCCCTCTTGCTGCAAGAAAGGGAGGGCTGTTATAGCTCCAAGAACCTTCTCGGATTTTTCCCTCTCCACAAGGATGAGCAGCAGTTCCTTTTCAGGAACCAAGCTCGCTCCAAAAAATTTCAGGTCATCCGGCCTGCTGGTTCCCCTGCCATCCACAATGGTGCCGCCACCTGCTCCGGCCTTCCTAGCGACATCCATGACATCTTCAGCAAAGCCGCTGTTGCAGATTACTTGAATTAATTCCCAATCGCTATTCATGGTTCGCACTCCTTCTATAGTATGCAACGTCCTGTTCACATAGCTTCTCTTACTAGAGAGCGAGGCACAGATTCCGTGTATATGTTTTGCGTTCCGTATTGCTTCGAACACAGCATCGTACTGTTCGTCAAACACAAGGGTCATTAGAATTTCTTTTCGAGTATCTCCCAAGCATAGGATGGACATGAGATTACTGCTCGCAGTCCCTCTACCCCTAAGGATGGTTCCTCCAGGGCTACCAGCTCTCTTTGCAATACTCATGAGCTTTTCAGCCTCTCCCCTTCCTACAATGGAAAGTAATAGGGTGCCTTTCATTTTTTAGCTCCTTTCTTCTCTATCTTTGCCTGTTTCCTCTGATAGAGCAAGCCCAACAGCTGAATAGTGACCAGCGGTGACATTGCCACAAAGGCCACGACCCCAAAGGCATCAGTTGCAGGATTACCTCCCTGCCCAACTGAAGCTCCAATGGCAAAGGAGAGAATGAACGTCGAACTCATAGGACCGGAGGCTACTCCCCCACTATCGAAAGCCATGGCAGAGAATAGGATCGGGGTATTTTTAAGCAGCAGCAACGCCAAAGCATAGGTAGGTACCAGGAAGTACCAGATGGAGATACCGGTTACGATGCGGATCATCGAGAGACCGACAGAAACTCCAACTCCAAGAGCCAGAGCTATAAGCATGATGGTTTTTCGGATATGCCCGCGACTGATATCCTCTACCTGCTCGACCAACACCCAAACAGCAGGTTCGGCAATGACTGCTACAGCACCAAAGATGATGCCTACAAGGATAAGCACCTCTGACGAGAGCATCCCCAAAGCTTCGCCAATGGCGAATCCTACCGGCATGAACCCTCCATGGGCACCTGCAAAGAAGAGGACCAGACCAACAAAAGCATAGATTATACCGACGATCATACGCCCGACTTGCCTGGCAGGCATCTTTACAAGAAAGACCTGATACAGGGCAAATATGAAGAGCAGAGGCAAAAGGGAGAAAAACACATCTTGTGCCATTTCGAAAAAGAGGGGGATGAAGTTGCCTGACTCATAGAGGAGGTTCATGCCTTGGGCGCTGCCACTCTCGCTATTGGGGTTGCTGATACCCAAGAGCAGTACTGCAAGGATAGGCCCCATTGAGGCAAAAGCGAGGAAACCGAAGTTATCAGCCTCCTCTTGTTTTTTCTGAACCCTTGCGACACCTATTCCAAGCGCCATGATGAAGGGAGTCGCCATGGGACCGGTCGTGGCTCCACCGCTGTCGAATGCCACGGGGACCAAGGCAGGGTCGGAAAAGATTGCCAGGACAAACAGCATTACATAAAATATGACGAACATCCATTTCAGTGAAAGCTTGAAGATGACCCGCAGAAAAGCAATAGAGACAAAAAACCCCAAGCCAATGCCTATCAAAGCGATAAGTACGGTCTCATTGATACTGGAGTTCACGCTGGCCACCTGAGAGGCCAACACGCTGATATCAGGTTCTGCAAAGGTTATGACAAATCCGACAACAAGGCCTGTACCCAGCAATAGGGGCAGATTCTTCTTGGCCGTGACGGTAGAGCCTATCTTTTCACCGATAGGGAGAAGACCTACCTCTGTCCCCAACAAAAACAGGGCAAGTCCGACGATAACAAGTGAAGCTCCAATATAAAAGGAGGCCAACTGTCCGCTGCCCAATGGGGAGACGAAAAAATGTAGGATCGTGACTATAATGGAGATGGGAATGACTGAAGAACCGACTTCCTTCAGCTTATGAATTAGTTCCACCCAAAGCCTCCTAAATTAATTGCAGAAAAAAAACTACTTCCATGCCAGGAAGATAGTTGTTATTATTTAATAACTACTGGTAAACCCAACAATACCATTCTTCAACTTGCAAGGTCAAGACTCTTTAAATTACATTGGACAAAACAAAGGGATTGTATTCCAGTTTATCGGCTGGAGGTTTGATCAGGAGTAAAAAGATTAAGATACTTGACTTAAGTGGTTTCAATCCGTATGATACCTCTTGTTATTGCCTTGGGGGTGTAGCTCAGTTGGCTAGAGCGTTTGAATGGCATTCAAAAGGTCAGGGGTTCGATTCCCCTTACCTCCACTAAAAAGAGTCGTTGCTCAGCAACGGCTCTTTTT
>DUPO01000040.1 GCA_012838275.1 Spirochaetales bacterium | reverse complement strand
GGCCGGCCCGGTGGCCACAGCAGGGCAGACACACCCGTTCCCATCCCGAACACGGCAGTTAAGCGCCCTCACGCCGATGGTACTACGGTTTTCCGTGGGAGAGTAGGTAGCCGCCGGGCCTTTTTTTGCCCTACTCCGACTTTGCAGTCGGTTACATATAGATGGAAAAGGACGCAATTGCGTCCTTTTCCTGTTTGTAGGCTCACTGTATTTATTTTCACTTTATATGCTTCTATCTCTGTTTTCTCCCTGTTGCTCTTGTCCAAGGTATCCCTTTTTACTATGATGGTAGCAATTCATTGAGTATGGAAGGTATATTTATGCAGATTACATTAGACAATTTACAAAGATCCTATGGCAATCTGCATGCCGTACATGGGGTGAGCCTTTCCATTCCCTCCAATACCATCTATGGCATCATAGGAAAGAGTGGTGCTGGCAAATCAACGCTGGTACGCCTCATAAGCCTACTGGAGAGTCCTGATTCAGGTGAAGTCTATTTTGATGACGTGCGTGTTGACAACCTCACTAAGCGTGCCATGATCGAACGCAGACGTAGAGTCGGTATGATCTTCCAGAATTTCAATCTGTTCTCTTCACGAAATGCTGAAGAGAATATTGCTTATCCGATGGAAATAAATGGAATTGACAAGGATGCCATCAAGGTAAGGGTCGATGAACTGCTTAAGCTTGTCGGCTTGGAAGGTCGGGGCAAGGCACCTATCAGTACCCTTAGTGGCGGACAGATGCAAAGGGTAGCCATTGCAAGGGCATTGGCTTGCAACCCAGACATACTCTTTTGCGATGAAGCGACCAGTGCCCTCGATCCCCAGACTACCCACTCGATCCTTTCCCTGTTGAAAGAGATCCAGAAGAAGATGTCCCTGACCGTAGTCATGATTACCCATCAGATGGAAGTCGTCCGCGATGCCTGTGATCAGGTAGCGGTCCTCAATGATGGGAAAGTTGTCGAACAGGGCTTTGTCACTGATATTTTTGCAAACCCCAGCAGCGAGGTGACCAAGGAGTTCCTCGCACATCTTGTTGGAGTCGATGGCAGTGCCTCCAGTGACGACAAGATGGTGCAGTGGTCAAAGAAAACGGGAACCTATACCCTTCGGTTCCGTGGGGACACCACCGACCAGCCTATTCTCAGCAGGATAACCAGGGACCTTGGAGTCGAATTCAATATTCGTGCAGGTGGTGTGCAGAAGGTAGGGGATGTGGAGATCGGTACCATGATAGTAGATATTAGCGGAGACGAAGCAATTAAGAAAAAGGCCATAGATGCACTGAAGAAACAGGGTGTCCTGGTGGAAGAGGAGGGCAAGGCATGAGTAAACTCTGGATGCTTGTCATGACCTCAACAGGACAGACCTTAAGTATGGTCTTTTTCTCTACACTTTTCTCGCTCTTGATGGGACTGCCTCTGGGAATACTGCTTTCCATCACCAGTGGGGTGGAGCAGGGGGGTATCATACCCAAGCCCCTGCTCAACAATATCCTAGGAAGGATAGTGAACGTGCTACGCTCGTTCCCTTTCATCATCCTCATGATATTGCTGTTCCCTCTCTCACGAATACTTATCGGAACCAGTATCGGTACAGCCGCTACCATTGTTCCGCTGTCCATTGCGGCAGCACCGTTTGTGGCTCGAGTAATCGAGACCGCGCTTAAGGAGGTGGATCCGGGGGTCGTTCAGGCCGCCCGCGCAATGGGATCCACAAACTGGCAGATAATTCGCAAAGTCCTTATCCCGGAAGCCCTGCCCTCGCTGGTAAGTGGAGTGACTCTGACTATAATCAACCTCATCGGTTATTCGGCCATGGCCGGTGCCATCGGAGGAGGAGGGTTGGGAGACCTTGCTATCCGGTATGGATACCAACGCTTTCGTGGAGACGTTATGGTTGTTGCAGTGATCATCATCCTGGTGCTTGTCGAGATTATCCAGGTGATCGGCAACAAGATCAGTTCCCATCTGTTGGCCAAGCGCTGACATTATTCGTACATGCCTCTCATTATTGGTGAGAGTAGGAGAAAATATGAAAAAAACATTGACAATCGTATTGGTGATACTCGTGGCAGCAACACTGTTCGCTGCCGGAACAAAGGAACAGTCCTCCTCAAATGTCCTGACTGTTGGTGCGACCCCCGAGCCTCATGCCGCATTTCTCAACCTTGTTGTTGATGACCTTGCAGCTCAAGGCATTACCCTTAAAATCCGTGAGTTTACGGACTACGTAACACCTAACGAAGCCCTTGAGACAGGGGAGCTTGATGCGAACTTCTTTCAGCACATCCCTTACCTCGAGTCCTTCAACACAGATCGCGGCTACCACCTGGTAAATGCAGGAGGCATCCACGTTGAGCCTTTTGCCCTCTACTCAAAGAAGCACAAGACCCTTGCCGACCTTCCTCAGGGTGCAACCATTGCAATTCCCAATGACCCCACCAATGAAGGACGTGCGCTTCTCTTGCTTCAGAGTGCCGGCCTGCTCACCCTTGACGCCAATGCAGGTCTTGATGCGACTCCCATGGATATTGCAAAGAACCCCAAGGGGCTGAAATTCCGTGAGATTGAGGCAGCTTCACTTCCCCGCGTCCTGCAGGATGTCGATGCGGCTATCATCAACGGCAACTACGCCATACCTGCCGGCCTCATCGCAACTCGCGACGGCTTGTTGGTCGAAGGTGCCGACAGCCCATACGTCAACGTTGTGGCAGTCAAGCAGGGTAATGAAAACGATCCTCGCGTCGTAGCTCTGGTCAAGGCACTCCGTGGTGACAAGATCAAGGCATACGTTGCCAAGCAGTATGTGAATGGTGAAGTGGTTCTCGTAACCGAATAATCATACTTAGTACAAATCTAGCCCTCCTTCCTTGTGTCGGGGGGCTTTTTGTATCAAAATGGATGAGAAAAGTTTTGCATACATATGCAATGCTGTTGCTATTTTCTTGCATGAATATGTATTATTGTCCTACTCGATGGAGGGTATCATGAAGACAGGAATCACACTTAAAGGGCGAAGCTTTCTCACACTCAAGGATTATACGACGGAGGAGATCCTCTACTTGCTGGACCTGGCAAAGGGACTTAAGGCCAAGAAAAAAAAGAAACCGTACCCCAAGAACCTTGAAGGGGCCTTGCTTGAGGGGAAGAACATCGTCCTTATCTTCGACAAGACCTCAACACGTACAAGGTGTTCCTTTGAAGTCGCAGCCTTTGATGAAGGGGCGCAGGTCACCTTCCTTACCAATAGTCAGATGGGCAAGAAAGAGTCAATTGAGGATACCGCAAAGGTGCTTGGGCGGATGTATGACGGCATAGAGTATCGTGGCTTTGAGATGAAGGTCATCAAAGACCTAGCACGTCACAGCGGAGTGCCTGTATGGAACGGCCTCACCGACGATGATCATCCGACCCAGGTGCTTGCAGATTTCCTCACTGTCATGGAACATACGGGAAAACCCTTGGATAAGATGAAGATGGCTTACATAGGTGACGGAAGGAACAACGTTTCCAACGCCCTGATGATAGGGGCTGCCAAGGTAGGCATGCACTACAGCATTGGCGCTCCGTCGGAGCTCTTCCCTTCTGAAGACCTTATGGCTGAACTTGACCCCATAACGAAAGAGACAGGGTCTGTTATAGAGGTTACCACCGATCCGTTCGAAGCCGTCAAGGGTGCTGATGTGATCTACACTGATATCTGGGTGTCGATGGGAGAAGAGGATCAGACAGCGAGCAGGATTGCACTGTTGAAAGGGTATCAGGTTACAATGGAACTCTTGAAGGCATCCGGAAACGAAGAGGTGCTCTTTGAACACTGCCTTCCTTCCTTTCATGACCTGAACACCACCGTAGCGCGTCAGATCCATGAACAGTACGGACTTACCGAGCTGGAAGTAACGGACGAGGTTTTCAGAAGCCGTCACTCCGTAGTCTTTGATGAGGCTGAAAATAGGATGCATACGATCAAGGCTGTTATGGTTGCAACAATGAGTGACAGGCTCTAGAAAGAAATTATGGCCCTTTTTAGACGTCTGGTACTACTTGGTGGGTCATTTTGATACGGATATGTAAGGCGGTCCCTTCCTCGCTGTGCAGATTGACCCAGTGGTATTCATTGCGTCATCCAATGAGGGTGAATAGATGTATTTAAATCGCTCCTAGCTATTAATAACGTCTATGTGTGTAGATTAACGAAATTGGCACGCTTCTTGCATTTATATTAGTGAAACCCAAAAGGGGATTAACATATATAGATAAACACATGGAGGTGTAAAAATGGCATATCTTACTACAAGAAACAATTATCGGACACCGGTGGTATCGCCCTTCGATTCGCTTTTCAGCAGCATGCTGGACGATTGGGGGCTTACCTCATCGAAGATTCCTCCTGTCGACATTACCGAGACAGACAAAGCCTACATTCTTGAGGCTGAACTGCCCGGATATAAGCAGGAAGATGTCAAGGTGAACATCGAGAAACACGTGCTCAGACTTAGTTCTGCCAAGCAGACAACCAAGGAAGAGAAAGATCCTAAGGATGAGAAGAAGCTTCTTATCTGCGAGCGCCGCTCACAGAGTTTCGAACGCGCTTTCTCCCTTCCGGAGGATGTGGATGAAGACAAGATCGAAGGCGAGTTCGCCAACGGAGTGCTTACGGTCACCCTTCCCAAGAAGAAAGTGGTCCAACCGAAGAGCATTGAAGTGAAGATCAAGAAAAACTAAGAGACAACCATCCTGTACAGAGAGCCCCGCAATTGCGGGGCCCTTTTGCGTTCTGTCACCAGCTTTCCAGCAATGAGAGAAAAAAAGCGACCGCCTTCTGAACGTTGTCGGTGTGGATCCTCTCATCAGAGGCATGCATCCTTTGCACCTCACTCCTATCCATCTGGGCAGGAGTGAAGCGGTATATGTGCTGACAGAGCTGTTGGTACTTTCGTGCATCGGTTGCACCCAGCATCAAATACGAGGTGACGATGGCCTCTGGGAATATGGCGGAGATGGTTCTCTTTATCAGATCAAATGCTTCTCCTGTTGTTGGGGACTCCTCTGATGGATTATCGTATCGCCTGAGCGTAAGGGAGACCTCTTCATCGGCAATGACCGCTCTGAGGTGCTTGAGAGTGCTCCCCTGGTCATCACCTGAGAGAATGCGTGTGTTGACCACAGCCGATGCGCTCTGGGCTATGACATTGCTCTTGTCGCTTCCCTGTATCATGGTAGGTACGCTAGTGGTCCTGATGAGTGCATTCAGAGTAGGGTTTTTGGAGAATATGACTTTGACCAGGGGCTTGGTAAGCCAGAGATTGAGGAAAAGCAGGGCAAAGGGGAAGGGCGCTTCCTCTCCGATATTCCTCAGCATGGAGGCAACCGGCCCTGTGATACGCCCCTCCTGCCTGCTCTGCTCAATGGAGGTCACCGCCTTCGCTATCTTGCCCAGTGCAGTGGGCATTTGCGGCGTGCTGGAGTGTCCGGCTTCACGGCTACAGCTCAGCAGCGTATCCATATACCCCTTTTCCGCTACTCCGACTACTGCTATGGGTCGGTCGATCCCGTTGATATAGTTTTCGGAAACCACTCCTCCCTCATCAAGTACAACTGAGAAGGAGAGGCCCATACGTTCAAACTGCTTTGCTATGAGAGTCGCTCCCCTGTCACCCCCATTTACCTCTTCATCACAGCCGAAAGCCGCATACCAGGTCCTTTTGGGTTTCCTGTCGCTTTGCAAAAGCTGTTCAAATGCTTCCAGTATGGCGATGAGCTGCAGCTTGCAGTCGAAGCTTCCCCTTCCCCAGACATAGCCATCTTCAAGGGTGTGAGCAAAGGGCGGGTGGGTCCACTCGTCTTCGTTTGCCGATACAACATCCTGATGTGCTGTAAGCAGACCGGGCTGAGCTTTTGTATCGGATCCTGTAAAACGGTAAATAAGGTTGTAGGGTGAATCGCTAGCAAGTTTCAGATGTTTTTCACAGAGAGGGAAGGCCTCTGCAAGATAGGCGGCGAATTGGTTGAATTGGTCCCAGTCGGTCTCTCCCTCTTCACGGCTGCTCACCGTCCTGAAGGTTATCGCACGCTGTAACTTCTCAATTGCAAGGGTTGCATCTGGAAGTGAGTGTGGGAGGTTGGTCTGATCTTTTTTTCGCATGAGGAGAAGCGTTCTTGTAATACTTATCACTAATAGGGTAAAAATAAGGGCTAGAAGTACAAAAAGAAGAAACATAAAAACCTCTCTGCAATATAGTGTTTTTTACAGTATAATGGTATATTGTAATATAACAATAGCGTACAGATAGGTTTAGGGGGATTTTAGAGCATGCCCAAGAAGATTGACCATGAGGCAAGAAAAGAAAAGATACTGCAGACCGCGTTGAAAGTATTCGGACGCGAAGGGTATCGTGATTCAAACCTCTCTCTCATTGCACAGGAGTGTGGGATATCCCGACCTACCATCTACCAGTATTTCAAGGACAAGGAAGAGATCTACTACTATGCGGTGAAACTGGTTACCGGACGCATGTTTGCAAAATATGCCTCCTTGGCCTGGTCGTCCGATGATAACTATATGGATAGGATCAAGCGGATATGTTCTGAGATCATGGACACGGCGTCAGATCATGAAGGGGAGCTGACCTCCCTGGTGGATGTGATGCTCCAGATGAAGAAAGAGGGACGCGATTTCAATGAGATAGTCATGAGAAGGACTGCCAAGCTCACTATCCTTTTCAAGCGTCTGCTGCGGGTAGGCATAAGCAACGGCGATATTATCCCTTGCGACATCAACAAGGTCGCCAACCATATTCTGTTACTGCTTGAATCCTCCTGTTTCCAGGTGGCATTCCTTGATACCTTTGAAATGGAGCTCTCCAAGGAGTTGGTTGCCAACTATCTGGAATTTTTCAATGGACAGCCGAAAACAACCCCAGTTGTAAACCGTTCCTAGTCGACAGAACATTTTCTCAGTATATTTCAGATGTACAGGAAAAGACCCTTTATGGGTTTGTTGCCTCATATCAAAATAGTGAGGAAAATATATGAATATAGACAAAATGACCATCAAGCTTCGTCAGGCAGTCGGTGATGCCGATATCTTGGCGAATGAGAGAGGGAGTGCGGAGATCACAAGTGAGCATCTCCTGCTTGCCCTGCTCAATCAGAAAGAAGGATTGCTCTCTCCGCTGTTCGAGCGGCTGGGAGTTCCACCCAGACAGATCCAGGTTGCCTTGGAAGATCTTGCTGACCGACTGCCTAAAGCATATGGGGGCAGTGTCAAGCGCAGCATCTCCGCAGCCTTGGGAAACCAGCTGTATGCTGCAGACAAGATAGCCTCGGAATTCAAGGATGAGTTTTTAAGTGCGGAACATATCCTGCTTGCCATCCTCGATGACGCATGCCCCGCCAGTAAGGCTTTGAAGAATCTTGGCGTTACCCGTGATGGGATAATGCAGGCGCTGCAAAGCATCAGGGGGAACCAGACCATCGATAATGAGGATCCTGAAAGCCGTTACCAAGCCCTGGAGAAATATTGTAAAGACATGACAGTCCTTGCCCGTCAGGGCAAGCTCGATCCCGTCATCGGCCGTGATGAGGAGATCAGGCGGGTGATGCAGGTACTTTCCAGAAGGACCAAAAACAATCCGGTTCTCATCGGAGAGCCAGGGGTGGGAAAGACTGCCATCGTAGAGGGGCTCGCCCAACGCATCAACAGCGGAGATGTCCCTGAGTCGTTGAAAAACAAGCGTCTCTTGTCCCTTGATGTGGGATCCTTGGTTGCTGGGGCGAAGTTCCGTGGAGAATTCGAAGAGAGGCTCAAGGCCGTCATCAAGGAAGTGACCAGCAGTGAGGGAGGTATAATCCTCTTCATCGATGAGTTGCATACCATTGTAGGTGCAGGAGCAAGTGAAGGCTCCACCGATGCATCCAACCTGATCAAGCCAGCCTTGGCACGCGGCGAGCTGCATGCCATCGGAGCCACTACACTCGATGAGTACCGCAAGTACATAGAAGTGGACAAGGCCTTGGAACGCAGGTTCCAGCCGGTCTATACCAGCGAGCCCTCTGTGGAGAGCACCATAGCCATATTGCGAGGACTCAAGGAGCGTTATGAAGTGCACCATGGAGTGCGCATCAAGGATGAGGCGCTCGTTGCCGCAGCTACACTGAGTAACCGCTACATCACCAACCGTTTCCTTCCGGACAAGGCAATCGATCTGGTCGACGAAGCTGCCAGTCAGTTGAAGATGGAGATAGAGAGCCAGCCGGAGGAGCTTGACCAGATCGAAAGGAAGATCCTGCAGTTGAACATTGAAGAGCAGGCGCTCACCCGTGAGACTGATGAGACCAGCCTTGAACGGTTGGAAAAGATCCGTAACGAGGTGAGCCTGTTGAAAGGCAAACGGGACACCATGCAACTGCAGTGGGGCAATGAGCGTAATGCCATCGCCGCGCTAAGGGAGAAGAAAGCGAGTCTGGAACAGTTGAAGGTTGAAGAACAGCAAGCAGAAAGGGATGGTGATCTTGCCAAGGCGGCACAAATAAAGCACGGCTCAATTCCTACTTTGCTCAAGGAGATAGAGGAACAGAGCGAGCTCTTGGCTCAAAACCAGATCGACGGTAAGCAGATGCTCAGGGAGGAGGTCAGTGAAGATGACATCGCCCGAATCGTGAGCAACTGGACCGGAATTCCCATCAACAAGATGACCGGTAGCGAGATGCAGAAGTATCTGCAGCTTGAACATACCCTTTCCGAAGAGGTCGTCGGGCAGAAGGAGGCTATCACAGCACTCTCCAATGCCATAAGGCGTAACAAGGCCGGAATCGGTGACGAGAGACGACCTTTGGGGAGTTTCCTGTTTGCTGGTCCTACAGGGGTCGGAAAGACCTTGTTGGCAAAAGTCCTGGCATCTTTCCTCTTTGACGATGAGAAGGCGCTCACCCGCATTGATATGAGTGAGTACATGGAGAAGTATTCGGTGAGCAGGCTTATCGGAGCGCCTCCAGGGTATGTCGGTTATGATCAGGGAGGGCAGCTGACTGAAGTTGTCAGGAGAAGGCCCTACTCGGTAATTCTTTTTGATGAGATAGAAAAGGCCCACCCGGATGTTTTCAACGTGCTCTTGCAGCTGCTGGATGACGGAAGGCTCACAGATGGGCAGGGTAGGGTCGTCGACTTCACCAATACGGTGATCATCCTGACCAGCAACCTGGGAAGTTCGATCCTTTTGGAGGCCAAGGACCAGGCTCAGGCCCGCGAGCAGGTGCTTGCCATCATCCATGACTCTTTCAAGCCGGAGTTCATTAACCGCCTTGATGAGATAATCATCTTTGAGAGTCTGGGGCCCGAACAGATCAAGAGGATTGTAAGCATACAGCTGCAGCAGCTTGCCAAGCGTCTTGAGAGACGCGGATATGTTCTGAGCTGGGATGATGAGGTGGTGGACCTGGTCTACAAGGAGGGCTTTGATGCCTCCTTCGGTGCACGACCCGTGAAGCGCGCGATCCAGAGACTTGTGGAGAACCCTCTCTCTGTGCAGCTGCTCTCAGGGGCCTTCATTTCCGGAGCTGGAATTCATCTGACCAGAGCCGGTGATACGGTTGTTGCAATCAAGGCTGATGACGCATAAGGAGTTTTGCATAGGCCTGCATTGTGTCGATGTCGAGGGTATATGCCTCGTCATCGACAGAGCAGTGCTCTACATGGAACTCCTTCAAAAGAGTGTGCATGGTAAAAGGTAGCTCCTGTTCCAGGATTTTGGTCTTGAAATTTGCCCTCAAAAGTACAGGGTGACCGATCTGGTCCTGGAATAGGGGACGCAGCGCATCGGAAGTGTTGAAGTTCTTGGCAAGGAAGAGGTAGTGGCGCGCCCTGATAAGTGGCATGTCGGAGAGAGAGATGAAGAAGTCCTCATTGTCACGAAGGGCTTTTGCTCCTACCTGTGTAGAAGAGCCCTGGCCAAGGGAGTACTCGCTGTTGTGCACTAGTGTCAGGTTGGGGCAGGCGAATGGTTTGAGGACCTGTTCAATTTCTTCTTCCCTGAAACCCGTTACCACAATCGTATAGAGCCCTGCCTCAAGCGACTGCCTTACTGCGTGTGAGATGATGGTTTGCCCTTTGTAGGGGAGGAGGAGCTTCTCGCCTCCGCTCCTTTTCCCTAATCCTGCTGCAAGAAGGATGTTTTGCATATTGATTCCTTGTCCTTGTCTATCTAACGTATTATACTCCTATCCATTATGTTTGCCACCTATATCAATTGTCTGAGCGTTATCATCGGGTCCCTGATCGGGCTGCTTTTGAAGAATCGACTCAAAAGCTCCTATAGGGAAGTTGTCTTCACCTCGTCAGGGCTGGTTACCTTGGTCATCGGAATTTCCATGGCAATGCAGACCGGATCGTTCCTCATTCTTATCTTTTCCACGGTGTTGGGAGGATTTGTAGGATACGCCCTCTCCATAGAGGACGGGGTGCTCTCTTTGGGTGCCTGGGTCGAATCGAAGCTGGGAAAAAAGAACGGGGATGAACAGGCCTCCAAGAATTTCGCCTTGGGATTCCTTAATGCATCCCTCCTGTTTTGTTCAGGTGCAATGACCGTCGTTGGTTCCATTCAGGCAGGTACGACCGGAGACTATCAGTTGCTCTTGGTGAAATCTGTCATGGATGGCTGTATGGCGATCATTTTCAGTGCGGTCTATGGCCCCGGAGTCATGGCCAGTGCCCTTGTCATTCTTGTGTATCAGGGGTTCTTTACCTTGGCCGGAGGTTTCATCTCACCCATATTGGGGGAATCGGGCATTGCCGAACTCTCTGCAGTTGGCGGAGTCCTGCTGATGATGATAGGTCTGGGACTGTTGGATATACGGAAAAGCAAGACGGGGAACTTTCTGCCGGCGATGCTGATAGCCCCGGTCTTGGCAATCCTTTCACCTTCTGCTGTGATGTTGTTTTCTAAAGTTATTTCCTAGTTCTTCTTCTTCATGTAGGAGAGCATCCTATATATGATATCCTGTTCCTCATGGTTGAGACTCGATACCATCTGCATGATTGCCTTGAACCTCGGCGAGTGATTCTCAGCCGCTTCCTCATCCTCTGAAGGTTCCCAGTCAAAACCGTATTCAAGCTTCTCAAGGCTCAGTCCTGTCTGGGCTGTGAGATTCAATAGAACGTCCATAGGTGGTCGACGGTCATTATGAATCCAACTGGATAAAGTGCTTCTCTTAACATTAAGCATTGCGGCGAGTTCCACCACACTAGGCGAGCCCAAAAGTGTTATTACGCGTTCCCAGAATTTTTGCATGATTAAGAATATACCAGTAATTTTCTCTTGATTGCTAAAAATGCGTCATAAATACCAAATATTTATCATATGTATCGCATCTCCTTGTGCAGGAAGTACCTAGACAGATCTCAGTGCTATCTTTGTGTCATTAATGACGTAATTTGATACAAAAAAATGGCAGGATCCAAGTCTGGAGCCTGCCATTGTAGATGTTTGGCTTATTTCTTCATTGCATCCTGCAATGCCGTCTCTACCCCGTTGCCCTTCTTTACAGGGCATTTCTTTAGATTCCAGATCTCATTTGCATATTCGCTGATGGTCCGGTCACTGGAGAACTTGCCGCTGGAAGCAACGTTGATGATAGCCTTGCGGTTCCATTCATCCTGATCGCCCTTGTAGAGTTGTCGGGCACTCTTGTGTGCATCGGCATACATGCGAAGGTCTGCGAAAAGGAAGTAGTTGTCCCCACCTTCAAAAAGGCTCCGGCGAAGAGGTTCGAAGATGTTGGGTTCATTCACATTGAAATAGCCGGTAGTCAGGAGTTCAACCGCTTCCTTGATCTCCTGGTCACCCATTGCCCATGTAAAGGGATCGTAGGAGTGGCTCAGTTTCGCAATTTCCTCTTCCGTATGTCCGAAGATGAACAGGTTCTCTTTCCCCGCTTCCTCTGCGATCTCCACATTAGCTCCATCCATCGTGCCGATGGTCAGGGCTCCGTTACACATGAACTTCATGTTTCCAGTTCCTGAAGCCTCGGTCCCTGCCGTGGAAATCTGTTCGGAAAGATCGGTGGCGGGGATGATGCTTTCAGCCATTGTCACCCTGTAGTTGGGCATGAAATGGATGGACAGGAGCTCGTTAGCCTCCTTGTCTGCATTGATGACGTTGGCTATGTTGTTGATCAGTTTGATGATGAGTTTCGCGTTGACATAGCCGGGGGCGGCCTTGCCTCCGAAGAGGAAGGTCATCGGCTGCATATCCTTTGTAGCCTCTCCACCCTTCTTTATGTCATTGTAAATCATCATGATGTTAAAGGCGTTGAGAAGTTGTCGCTTGTACTCGTGTATACGTTTTACCTGGACATCAAAAAGCGTATTGGGATCGATGATCAGGTTGCAGTCCTTCTTGAGGAATGCTGCTGCCCTGATCTTGTTCTCCTGTTTGATCTTTGCGAAATCAGCGACAAAATTCTTGTCCGTTGCAAAGGGGGCGAGCTTGGAGATCTGGCTGTAATCTGTTATCCATCCGTCACCGATCGCTTCGGTTATCTTTGCAGCAAGTTTCGGATTGGAATCAAGTAGCCAGCGTCGCTGGGTTATTCCGTTTGTCTTGTTGTTGAACCTGTCGGGGTAGATGATGTTGAACTCGGGAAACATCGTCCTCTTGAGAAGCTCAGAGTGAAGCGCGGCCACACCGTTGGTACTGTGACTGCCGATTATGGAAAGGTTTGCCATCCGTACCTGTTTGGGGTTGGATTCCTCAATTATGCTGATCCGGCTGAGTACCTGCGGTTGCAGAGGGAAGAATGATACGGCGGACTGCATGAACCTGTGGTTGATCTCGTAGATTATCTGCATGTGTCTCGGAAGTGTCGCCTGCAACATCGGCAGGGACCATTTTTCAAGCGCCTCAGGCATGAGGGTATGGTTAGTATATGCCATCACGCTGTTGGTAATGGCCCAGGCTTCATCCCAGCTCAGGTTTTCTTCGTCCAGTAGTATGCGCATCATTTCCGGGATCGCAAGGGAAGGGTGGGTGTCATTGAGTTGGATCGCAGAGAAGTCCGCGAATTCCTCCCATTTGTAATTTCCCCTTTTGAAGGTCTTCACGATGTCGGCTAGCGAGCAAGCAACAAAGAAGTACTGCTGTTTCAGGCGAAGTTCCTTACCCATATAGAGGGTGTCATTGGGATAGAGGACTTGGGAGAGATTCTCCGCTGATATCTTCGATCGGACAGCCTCGGTGTAGTCGCCTTCGTTGAACTCATGGAAATCGAACTCATCGGGGCTCTTTGCTGACCAGAGCCTGAGGGTGTTCACTGTCTTGCACCCATAGCCGATGATCGGCATGTCGAATGCAACCCCTAAGACTTGTTCAGATCCGATCCATTTGAAGGTGTCCTTTCCCTTTTCTCGGATAAGTCGGACCTCACCACCAAACTGTACGGTATAGGATACATCGTGGCGTTCAATCTCCCATGGGTTGCCATGCCTGAGCCAGTTGTCCGGTTGCTCGACCTGCCATCCGTTGTTGATCTGCTGGCGGAAAATACCGTAGTTATATCGGATACCGTACCCATAGGCAGGATAGCCGAGTGTTGCAAGGGAGTCGAGGAAACAGGCTGCCAGTCTTCCCAGCCCACCGTTTCCCAGTCCCGCGTCATGTTCAATGTCAGCGAGCTCCTCGTAGGTATAGCCTAGGGACGCCAGAGCTTCCTTCAGTTCGTCCTCTATGCCGAGGTTGATGACGTTGTTGGTCATAGCCCTTCCCATGAGGAACTCAAGTGAGAGGTAGTTGACCCGTTTGGCCTTCTTGTTCATCTGGGTTTTTCTGCTTAGGTTCCATTGGTGTAGGATCCTGTCGCGGACAGTGAGGGCCAAAGCCGTGTATTTGTCCTCTACGGATGTATGGAAAATATCTGCATCCTGGCTATACTTGAGGTGCTCGGCAAAATCCTGGGCAATTTCCGGTGGGTTGTGCCCAAATCGTATGTTAAGTTCATTTTTCATGGAAAGAACTCCTTATTAGTAGGGTAATTGTACTTATAAAACTATATACGATTGAAAGCTTATGAGCAACCTGCGGCATAAATGGGGCAAAAATGTATGGAGCGTATTGACAATTTATGCTGGCTCTGGTAAGTTTGCTTTTGCACGTCACAGGTATGTTTTTGTGGAAATTATCTGCCGTGCTGCGAATGCCCTTGTAGCTCAGTATGGCAGAGCACCACCATGGTAAGGTGGGGGTCAACGGTTCAAATCCGTTCGAGGGCTCTTTTTTTTTCTCATTCCCAAATTGGGAGGAGATTAGGGTGAATACTCACCAAGGAGCATCAAATGGGTGAAGCAAAGAAAAAAGGTCCCGTGGAGAAAATTGCTCTGCAGTGCACCGAATGTAAACAAAAGAACTATACGACAGAGAAGAATCGTCGTAATATGCAAGGAAAGCTCGAGCTGAACAAGTATTGCCCGTTTGAGCGTAAACATACCTTGCATCGCGAAGCAAAGATCAAATAAGTCCGTAAGGATTTTGTATCGAGAAGCAAATAGGCCAGTAGCTCCAATTGGTAGAGCGCTGGTCTCCAAAACCGGATGTTGAGGGTTCGAATCCTTCCTGGCCTGTCTGCTTCTTGATTTTTCTACCCCCAAAGGAGACTTTATATGAAGAAACTGTTCAAGTATTTCAAGGAGTCGCACCAGGAACTTAAGAAAGTTGTCTGGCCCTCCCGAGAAGCCGTTGTCTCTTCCACTAAGGTCGTGTTGGCTTCTACTGTGGTCGTCGCAGTATTCCTTGGATTGGTTGATTTTATTCTCCTCAAGGGTATACTATTCATCTTTTAGGACGGTGACATGGCAAAGGGCTGGTACGTAGTACATACATATTCTGGGTATGAACAGAAAATTGAACGCATCATAAATAAGATGCGAGAGACTGATGTGGATTTTGCAATGGTCTGCACAGACGTCAAGGTTCCGTTCGAAACCCTAGTTGAAGTCAAGGATGGTGTTCGTCGCGAAGTAAAGCGAAAGATCCTCCCTGGCTATATTCTTGTCGAGCTCGATTTGCCTGAACATAGTTGGAAGACCTGGTGTTCTCATATCAAGAGAATCCAGGGTGTAACTGGTTTTGTGACTCCTGATGACAGTGTAATGCCAAAGCCACTCACCGCAGGTGAAGTGAAGGGGATTTTTCAGAAAACTGGCGATCTGCCTGCTGAAAAAGTCTTTAAGCCGAAGCAGACATTTGCTGTTGGAGAGCAGGTTCGTATTGTTGAAGGACCCTTCGATACCTTTACTGGTGTTATCGAAGAGGTGAATCTTGATAAGGCCCGCATGCGAGTGAGCGTCGGGATCTTCGGCCGGTCTACTCCTGTCGAGGTGGATTTCCTTCAGGTAGAAAAGATTCTCTAGGAGGCCCGGGACTGGGTTCTAGGAGAACAGGTAGTAGTTTTTTTAAATAAGTCCACTTATGCATGCATTTACTCCCTCAATAATGAGGTGGGAGCCTGATCGTATGACAGGCGTTATAACCAGCGCGAACCCGGAATATCCGCCAGCTCAGGCAGGGTGTCGCGTAAGGAGAGAAACATGGCAAAGAAAAAGGTATCTGCAGTAATCAAGCTGCAGTGTCCTGCCCAGAAGGCCACACCGGCACCCCCAATCGGGCCCGCGCTTGGTCCTCATGGAGTCAGCGCCCCAAAGTTTGTCCAGGAGTTCAACGATAAAACGAAGAACTATGAACCCGGACTCATTCTTCCAGTCATCATTACAGTGTACGCAGATAAGAGTTTTACTTTTATCCTGAAGACACCTCCTGCTGCTGTGCTCATCAAGAAGGCACTCGGCATTACTAAAGGAAGTGGTGTACCTAACAAGACTAAGATTGGCAAGATCACACAGGACCAACTTACCGAGATTGCTACGATCAAGCTTGAGGATCTCAATGCCAATGACATTGAAGCTGCCAAGAAGATTGTTGCAGGAACCGCTCGCAGTATGGGCGTAGAGGTGGAGCAGTAAGATGAAACACGGAAAGAAATATCGCGAAAGTATTAAGAAGATTGACCGTGAGAAGCTGTACTCCTTCGATGAGGCTGCAGCTCTGGTCAAGGACGTTGCCTTTGCAAAGTTCGACGAAACTGTTGAAATTTCTGTGAAGCTGACTCTTAAGAAGAGCCAGAGTGTTCGAGACACCGTAGTGCTTCCCAACCAGTTCTCCGCACAGAAGCGCATCCTTGTTTTTGCCAAAGGTGAAAAGGCTCAGGAAGCCCTTGATGCCGGAGCGACCTATGTTGGCGACGATGACCTGATCGAGAAGATTCGTGGTGGCTGGATGGATTTTGATGTAGCTGTCGCAACACCTGATATGATGAAGGACGTTGGTCGTTTGGGACCCATCCTAGGCCGCAGAGGCTTGATGCCCAACCCCAAGACCCAGACTGTTACCTTTGACTTGAAGGGCGCTCTTGAAGAGCTGACCAAAGGTCGTGTCGAATTCCGTTCTGACAAGACAAGTGTCGTGCACCTTGGCATTGGTAAAGTTTCCATGGATCCTGCAAAAGTAAGTGAAAACGCTGTTGCAGTTGTCAAGGAAATCATCCGCAAGAAGCCTTCTGATGCAAAACAAGACTTCTTGGTTAGCGTTGCTCTTTCCTCCACGATGGGCCCTGGTGTCCATGTTAACGTGAAGGATCCGGCGCTTACGGCAAACTAGGAGAAGCATATTATGGATTATAAGACTCGTATTACACCAGCCAAGGAAGATGCCGTAAAAGCTCTGAAAGATGAGTTTGCCCAGTACACCGGGTACATCTTCACTGATTATCGTGGGATGACAGTAGAGCAGATTACCACGCTTCGCAGAAACCTTCTGAAGAAGGATGCTGCTTATCGTGTTGTCAAAAACAGATTTGCCAAGATTGCACTTACGCAGCTTGACAGAAATTCTGATGAACAGCTTACTGGACCTACTGCAATCGCAATGGTTCGCGGCGAAGAGGCTAACCTCGTCGCTAAGGATCTGTTCCAGGCTGCCAAGGATGGGGCTCCTCTTGTTGTTAAGGGTGCCTTGCTTGATGGTGCGTTCATGAATGCTGAGGAAATTGAAGCCTTTAGTAAGCTTCCAAGCAGACTTGAACTGATTTCTATGTTGATGGGCACCATGAAGGCCCCTGTACAGAAGCTTGCAGCTACTCTGCTCGCCTATGTTGAAAACCAAGGTGGAGCAGCAGTTGAAGAAGCTGCCCCAGCTGTCGAAGAAAACTAAACACAGTCCTAGTCTTCGTTCGTAACCTGCTATGACTGTGCAGCGTATACAATTTTAAGGAGAAGGTAATATGGCTACTAAAGAAGAAATTTTGGAATCTATTGCAAACATGTCCGTCATGGAAGTCGCTGACTTGATCAAGATGATGGAAGAGAAATTTGGCGTTGTTGCAGCAGCTGCTGCCGCTGGCCCTGCCGCTGCAGCTGAAGCTGCTGTTGAAGAGCCCACCGAATTCAACGTTATCCTTGTCGCTTGTGATCCTACCAAGAAGATCGCAGCTATTAAGGAAGTCCGCTCTCTTACCGGTCTTGGCCTCAAAGAAGCCAAGGATCTGGTTGAGGCAGGAAACGCTGTCATCAAAGAAAGCGTTAGCAAGGCTGATGCCGAAGCGGTCAAGGAAAAGCTTGTTGCTGCTAGTTGCACCGTCGAGATCAAGCCGGTTGACTAACCTGATGTGTGGGGGCCTGTCCCGCTTGGGTCAGGACCCTGCTCCTGTTTTTTGTAAGTGGGTGTAAGCCCGATTTATTGAGCCACCGGATAGACACCGGTGGCCTGTTGTGTCTTTCGTTTCCCTCTGTCCAAGGGGGGATTCTGTCTGTTTCTCAATTGACTCTGGAGGGTACATGATGGTTGCCAAAGGCAAATCCATAACACGCACGTACATCGGTTCTGATTTCGAAGAAGTCTGTGAACTGCCCAACCTTATCGGGATTCAACTTGATTCCTATGAGAGATTTCTACAGCTTGAGCGCTTCAAGCAGGGCTTGCCCCCTGAAGCTGCGTCAGGTCTTGAGGAAGTCTTCCAAGCTACTTTCCCGATAGATAGCCCCAATGGTGAGATGCGTCTTGCCTATAAGGGGTATACCATTGATTATGATAACATCAAGTTCACCGAAACCGAGTGCAAGAAAAAGGGCCGCTCCTACAGTGTGCCTATCAAAGTCACGATCAGTCTTGAATTCTCTACTGGTGAGATGAGGGAAAAAGAGATCTTCTTTGGGGATATCCCCATGATGACAGATCGCGGAACCTTTATCATCAATGGAGCAGAACGTGTTGTTGTCAGTCAGATTCACCGTTCACCTGGAGTGATCTTTTCCAACGACAAGGATGTGTACTCTTCAAGAATCATTCCTTATCGTGGATCTTGGCTTGAATTTGAAATTGATGATAAAAAACATCTGATCTACACGAAGATCGACCGTAAGAAGCGCATCCTCGGAACGCTCTTTTTGCGTGCGATTGGGTTTAATACTCGTGAGAAGATCATTGAACAGTTCTATAAGGGAGAATTGGTTGAGATCGCTGATGACAGTGATTTGAAGTCAAGCCTTGAGAACCGTTATCTGTATAAAGACGTCTATGCCATGGTCGACAAGGAGAACAAGAAGGTTCTCCGTGCCGGTGACAAGTTGCACGCTCATGAGATTGATGAGTTGCTCGCCTTGAAGGTGAGTTCACTGCATCTGATCAACATGCGTGACAAGGACTCCTTGCATAGCGAAATGATCCTCAACTGTTTTGAGATTGAGGATGCCAAATATACCCGAGAGGGATATGACGAACCGACTAAGGAAGATGTGCTCAGCCCTATCTTCAGCGTCCTTATGCCCGGAGAGATGATCGCCATCGAACGAGCAGAAAAGGATCTTCCTGACATGTTCTTCTCCAGTCGCAGGTATGACCTCGGCTCAGTCGGTCGCTATAAGTTCAACAAGAAGTTTGGTTCGGGATCCGAGGAGGAGGAGGAAAATGCTTCCACCGACCTTACCGTCCTGACCACAGAAGATATTGTCAATACGATGGGATTTCTCATCAAGGTCTTCATTCGTGAACAGAACGTCGATGATATTGACCATCTGGGCAACCGACGTGTCCGTTCTGTAGGTGAGCTCTTGCAGAATGCGCTCAAGAGTGCTTTTGCACGAATGGAGCGTATCGCTAAGGAGCGCATGAACCTTGAGACCGGAAGCGTAAAGCCTCAGGATTTGATATCCATCAAGCCTATTGTGGCAGCTGTGAAGGAATTTTTTGGCAGCAGCCAACTCTCCCAGTTCATGGACCAGGTCAATCCGCTTGCAGAGCTTACTCATAAGAGAAGGCTCAACGCCCTCGGCCCTGGCGGTCTCTCACGAGATCGTGCGGGCTTTGAGGTTCGTGACGTACACTACACCCACTATGGTCGTATCTGTCCCATTGAGACTCCGGAAGGTCCGAACATCGGCCTCATTGTCTCCTTGGCCAACTATACCAGAGTCAACCAGCATGGATTCCTCGAATCCCCCTACAGAAGGGTTGTTGATGGTGTCGTCTCCAAGCAGTACAGGTTCCTTGATGCCAATGACGAGGAGAAGTTCTTCATCGCCCAGGCTTCAGCAAAATTGAATGATGATGGTACCTTCCATGATAAGGAGATTCCTGTAAGGCACAGTGGGGACTACTCCACCAAGCCTCCTGCAGATATCCGTTATATGGACGTCTCTCCCAAGCAGGTCATCAGTGTTGCCGCATCGCTCATTCCGTTCCTTGAGCATGACGATGCCAACCGTGCCCTGATGGGTTCAAACATGCAGAGGCAGGCAGTTCCTTTGGAATTCCCTGAAGCCCCTCGTGTAGGGACTGGTATGGAGAGCAAGTCAGCTTATGATAGTGGTGTGCTTGTAAAGGCAGCCAAGGCCGGGACAGTCACCTATGTGAGTTCCGACAAGATTGTCATCCAAGAGGATGATGCCGCTATCGAAGGTGAGGTAAGGGAGTACGCCATCCAGAAGTTCCAGCGAACCAACCAGGACACATGCTTCAACCAGAAGCCCATCGTCTATGTTGGCCAGCATGTGGAAAAGGGTGAGGTTATCGCCGATGGTCCGGCTACCCAGGATGGGGATCTCGCCCTTGGGCGTAACATCCTGGTAGGCTTTGTCCCATGGCATGGCTACAACTATGAGGACGCTGTCCTCATCAGTGAGCGTGTTGTCAAGGATGATATTTATACCTCTGTACACATTAAGGAATTCTCCACTGATATCCGTGAGACCAAGCTCGGACCGGAGAAGCTCACCCGGGATATTCCCAACACAAGTGAGAAGATGCTTGAGCAGCTCGATGAGGATGGAATTGTCCGCATCGGAACTATGGTCAAGCCCGGATCCATCCTTGTGGGTAAGGTGACTCCCAAGAGTGAGAGTGATACGACCCCAGAGTTTAAGCTCCTCAACTCGATCTTTGGTGAAAAGGCCAAGGAAGTTAGGGACACCTCCCTGAAAGTGCCTCACGGTACTGAAGGGACAGTCATCGATATCCAGAGACTCAAGCGAAGTAACAACGATGAGCTTCCCCCTGGTGTCGAAGAGACGGTCAAGGTCCTGCTCGCAACCAAGCGGAAGCTGAGGCAGGGCGACAAGATGGCGGGCAGGCACGGTAACAAGGGTGTCGTCAGTAGGATTCTTCCTGAAGAGGATATGCCATACATGGAAGATGGCACTCCCCTGGACGTTTGTCTCAACCCGTTGGGTGTTCCTTCTCGAATGAACATCGGCCAGTTGATGGAGACTCAGCTCGGTTGGGCTGCTGTCAAGCTCGACAAGTGGTATTCGACTCCAGTGTTCCAGAGTGCATCAATGGCTCAGATCGAGGAGAAGATGCGTGAAGCAGGGCTTCCTGAAAACTCCAAGACTGTGCTGTACGACGGGCATACCGGTGTTCCTTTTGTGAACCCTGTATTCTGTGGATATATCTACTACTTGAAGCTGCACCACCTTGTTGACGACAAGATGCATGCCCGTTCCACCGGTCCCTACTCGCTGGTAACCCAGCAGCCACTTGGCGGTAAAGCCCAGTTTGGTGGTCAGAGACTTGGAGAGATGGAAGTGTGGGCTCTGGAGGCGTATGGCGCTGCCAATACCCTGCAGGAACTGCTTACCATCAAGAGTGATGACATGAACGGTCGTGTGAAGATTTATGAAAGTATTGTCAAGGGAGAACCCGCTTCCACCGCAGGAATGCCTGAGGCATTTAATGTGTTGGTTCAGGAGATTCGTGGTCTGGCTTTGGATATGTCTGTGTATGACTCCAACGGCAAGCAGGTCCCTTTGACCGAAAGAGATGAAGAGTTAATCGCCAAACAGTCGAAAGGCTCCCTCAACTAACCAGGAGAAGTACGGATGAAGGAAATTCAGGATTTCGATAGCATCAGAATAAAGCTGGCTTCACCAGAGCAGATCAAGGATTGGTCGTATGGTGAAGTGAAGAAGCCCGAGACCATAAACTACCGAACGCTTCGCCCCGAGAGGGATGGTCTGTTCTGTGAAAAGATATTCGGCACAACCAAAGAGTGGGAGTGCTACTGCGGAAAGTTCAAATCTATCCGCTATAAGGGTGTCATTTGTGACCGCTGTGGTGTTGAAGTAACCAACACCAAGGTTCGTCGCGAGCGCATGGGTCATATTACCCTTGCAGCTCCAGTCTCCCACATCTGGTACTACCGCTCGGTCCCTTCCCGGATGAGCATGTTGCTGGATATTACCCGAAACTCATTGCAGAGTGTTCTCTACTATGAGAAGTATGTGGTGATCAACGCAGGTGATACCAGCCTCAAGGCTAAGCAACTGCTGAGCGAAGAGGAGTACTGGGAGGCCCGTGAACAGTACGGTGACTCCTTTGAGGCAGGCATGGGTGCGGAGGCTGTACGTAAGCTTCTCATCAACCTTGACCTTGAGGAACTCTCCCGCGAGCTTCGCGAGCAGATGCGCCAAAAGGCAGACAAGGCTGACAAGCGCCTGCTTAAGAGAATTGAAGTCTGTGAGAACTTCCGCGACAGTGGCAACAAGCCCGAGTGGATGATACTCACCGTAATTCCTGTCATACCACCCGATCTGAGACCGATGGTCCAGCTCGATGGCGGCAGGTTTGCTACCAGTGACCTCAACGACCTGTACCGTCGCTGTATCAACAGAAACAACCGTCTCGATCGATTGGTCAAGCTCAATGCTCCTGACATCATTATTCGTAATGAGAAAAGGATGCTGCAGGAAGCTGTGGATGCCTTATTTGACAACTCAAAGCGCAAGCGTGTGGTCAAGGGTGCAGCCAACAGGCCTTTGAAGAGCCTTTCTGACATGCTTAAGGGCAAGCAGGGCCGTTTCAGGCAGAACTTGCTCGGTAAGCGTGTCGACTACTCCGGTCGTTCGGTTATTGTCGTAGGACCAGAATTGAGGATGCACCAGTGTGGTCTTCCTTCGAAAATGGCCCTTGAACTCTACAAGCCCTTTATCATGAAGAAGCTGGTCCAGGATGGCGTTGTCTACAATATCAAGAAGGCGAAGAGCCTTGTTGAAGAAGAGACCGATGCAGTCTGGTCCATCCTCGATGATGTGGTCAGGGAGCACCCTGTGCTTCTCAACCGTGCACCTACGCTTCACCGTCTCGGTATTCAGGCCTTTGATCCTGTCCTGGTAGATGGTAAGGCCATCAAGTTGCATCCCCTCGTATGTCACGCCTATAATGCTGACTTTGACGGGGACCAGATGGCTGTGCACGTACCACTGACTCATGCTGCCCAGCTAGAGTGTTGGACCCTGATGCTTTCGGTGACCAACCTGCTCGACCCTGCTAATGGTAAGCCGATCGTATATCCTTCACAGGATATGGTGCTTGGTATCAACTACCTGACGCGGGAGATGCCTAAAGCTAAGGGCGAAGGTAACTTCTATGACTCTCTCGGAGAGATTGAAATGGCCATCGATATTGGGGCCCTCTCCTATAATGCACGTATCAGATTCCGTTTTTCAGATGGTACGAAAATTGAGACAACCGCAGGAAGGGTCATCTTCAACTCTGTCCTCCCCAAGGGTGTTCCTTTCCAGAACATGTGTCTTGGAGATAAGGAACTGAAGGCTTTGATCGGGGATACCCTGAAGGTCAAGGCAAACTCCCTAGCAGTTGAAATGCTCGACTCCATCAAGGATATCGGTTTCAAGTATGCCACTATCTTCGGTGCTACGATTGGTCTCTCTGACATGATCATCCCTGCTTCTAAGGGGGAGATGGTGGCAAAGGCCAATAGTGAGCAGCAGAGGATCCTTGATCAGTACAGACAGGGACACATTACCCAAGAGGAGCGCTATAACAGGGTCATTGAGGTCTGGACACAGACCAATGACCAGCTGACTGATGCCCTGATGGGTGAGCTCCGTTCCAGTCAGGATGGATTCAACCCTCTCTTCCTCATGGCCGATAGTGGTGCTCGAGGATCGAAGACTCAGATTCGTCAGCTCGGTGGTATGCGTGGTCTTATGGCCAAGCCCTCCGGAGACGTCATCGAGTTCCCCATTAAGTCGAACTTTAAGGAAGGCCTCTCTATCATTGAGTTCTTCATTTCGACCAACGGTGCTCGTAAGGGTCTTTCCGATACCGCTTTGAAGACTGCTGAGGCTGGGTACCTTACCCGTCGTCTGGTTGATATCAGCCAGGATGTTGTCGTCAATGAAGATGACTGCCATACCATCAACGGTATCTGGCGCACCGCCATCAAGGATGGTGATGAGATCGTCGAAGGACTTGCAGACCGCATTGTCGGACGCTGCCCTGTCGAAGATATCCTTCATCCGTTTACCCGTGATGTCCTTGCTGAGAAAAACGTTGAGATTACTGAGGCGGTTGCCCAGTCCATCGAAGACTCCGGGTTGGAAAGCGTACTGCTCAGAACTGTGTTGACCTGTGAGGCGAAGCATGGTGTCTGTCGTAAGTGTTACGGACGTAACCTTGCAACCAACCGCAGTGTGGTCATTGGTGAGGCTGTTGGTATTATCGCAGCACAGTCGATCGGACAGCCTGGAACCCAGCTGACGATGCGTACTTTCCACGTTGGTGGAACTGCATCTACCAGTTCTGAGGATACCAAGCTGACCTTCAGCTATCCTGTTGTCATCGGTGCCATCACAGGCTCCCGTGTTGTCCGTGCTTCCGACTCGGTAAACGTATTCACCCGTAAGGGACATATTGAGTATTTCCGTGTCAACGCCGAAGTGCGTCACGATGAGTATGATGAGCTCCTGGTGGAGAACGGTTCGATCGTAGGAAAGGGGACTCCTATCTTTAAAAAGAATGGCAAGACTGTCCTTTCCCGTGAGAACGGTTCGGCGATGTTTGTTGGAAAGCACCTGTATCTTGTAGGTCACTCTACAAGCCAGGTTATCAAGACAGGTTCCGAATTGTTGATTGAATCCGGGCAGTATGTGGAAGCACATACTCCTTGGGTAACCTTTGACCCCTTTAGTGAGCCAGTTCTCGCTGAAGAGGGCGGTTTCACCTCTTTCGTCGATATCAAGCTTGGCACAACCTTGCATGAAGAGGTCAACGAGGAAACCGGAAATATTGAGAAGAAGATAACCGAGCATAGCTTGGAATCCCTACAGCCCCGCATTGAAATTACCAGTGAGGAGCATGGAAAGGGTGATGTGCTAGCTGTCTATCTCTTGCCCGGAGGATCATACCTCCAGGTCGCTGACAATGTGAAGGTCGAAAAGGGACATATCCTGGCTAAGTTGCTCAAAGAAGGGACAAAGACCAAGGATATCACCGGTGGTCTTCCCCGTGTTGGTGAGCTCTTTGAGGCTCGAAGGCCTAAAAACGGGGCCTTCCTGGCACAGGTTTCCGGTCTGGTCAGCTTTGGACCAATCGTCAAAAGCAAACGTACTATCTTTGTAACGGATGCTTACGGTCATGAGTACAAGCACATGGTTCCCATGGGCAAGAACCTTCTCGTCCGTGATGGCGACTCGGTGGAAGCAGCGGAACCTTTGTGTGACGGTTCGATTGACCCGCACGACGTATTGGACATACTGGGAGAGAATGAGCTTCAGTCCTTCTTGGTCGATGAGGTTCAGGAGGTCTACAGGATGCAGGGAGTGCAGATCAATGATAAGCACTTAGGCGTCATTGTAAGGCAGATGCTTCGGAAGATTGAGGTTGTCCATGTCGGTGATACCAACTTGATCCATGGTCAGCAGGTAGACAAGTATCGTTTTTATGAAGAGAATGAACGTGTCACCAGCGAAGGCGGAGAGCCTGCAGTCGCACGTCCTCTGCTCCTTGGAATTACTAGGGCATCGTTGAGCATTGACTCTTTCATCTCTGCGGCTTCCTTCCAGGAAACCACAAAGGTCTTGACAAATGCAGCTATAGCTGGTAGTAAAGATGAGTTGCGCGGTTTGAAGGAAAACGTCATTATTGGCCATTTGATCCCAGCTGGTACCGGTATGAAGAAGTACAGGGACATAAAGCTGAAGGATGAGGAGCTTCTGGTATTGCAGCAGAAAGTTGATGCGGTCAAGGAAGCGAGACGTCAGGAAATGATTGATGACGATGATTTTGATGTGGAAGATTTAGGTAACATGAAATCTGCGGGTGATGCGGTGGAAGTGAACGAAGGGTCCGATGAAGAATAGGATCAGCGCCTGTCGGCGCTATCCTCTTTGACGTCCTTCGTTAGTAAACACCCCATTGCGTCCATGCTGGGTGCGGATTTTACATAGACGTGCTGCCCTTTGGGCGGCACAGGTCCCCGCTTTAGTGAGAGGTGGTGGATCAAAAAAGAATAAGGAGTGTATCGATAAGATGCCTACTATTAATCAGCTGATCAGAAAGGGACGGAAGACCATAGTCAACAAGACTAAGTCTCCTGCTCTTGACGGTTGCCCCCAGAAACGTGGTGTTTGCACCAGGGTCATGACCGTTACTCCGAAGAAGCCAAACTCTGCCCTTCGTAAGGTTGCACGTGTGCGCCTTTCAAATGGTATTGAAGTAACTGCTTACATCCCCGGTATCGGGCATAACCTCCAGGAGCACTCTGTCGTGTTGCTGCGCGGTGGAAAGGTCAAGGACCTTCCGGGTGTTCGTTATCACATTGTCCGTGGTGCCAAGGATACCCTTGGAGTAGCAGATCGCAAAAGAAGCCGTTCCAAGTACGGTGCTAAAAAGCCAAAGGCTTGATGAGGGAGTTATATTATGTCTAGAAGATCAACTGCTCCCATCAGGGAAGTCTTGCCAGACCCTATCTATGGTAGCGTCGTGGTTGAAAAATTCATTCGCCGCATGATGGTGGATGGTAAGAAATCAGTAAGCAGAAGAATCATGTATGATGCAATGACCACTATGGGTGAAAAGACCGGCGAAAAGCCTCTTGATGTCTTTCTGAAGGCTCTTGAAAATGTCAAACCCGCTGTAGAGGTAAAGAGCCGCCGAGTTGGTGGTGCAACATACCAGGTTCCTGTTGAGGTCCGCGATACCCGCAAAGAAGCCCTTTCAATGCGTTGGATCATCGCAGCAGCTCGCAAGCGCAACGGGCGTAGCATGAGCGAAAAGCTCGGTGCTGAATTTCTAGATGCCTTTGCCCTGACTGGTGCAGCTTTCAAGAAAAAGGAAGATACGCACAGAATGGCAGAAGCAAACAAGGCGTTCAGTCACTACCGCTGGTAGTTTCTACTCCGTGTGTAAGACCGGTTGTCCGAAAAACAACCGGTTTTTGTTTATCTCAACAGAATTAACTACTATCGCTTGACATAAAAACACCTTTTCGCATATAGTGCAAAAGGTGTCCGATTTAGGCATGCCTAGCGGTACTATGAAGAGCCAAACCGATTATTGGATTAGCAATGATAAGGTGGTTTTCAGGAAGTAAGAAGTTTTTTTTAACTTTACTATGTCGGCCGGATGGGATTCTCCCATGCTTGTCGACCTCTGGAATCCTCTTTAAGCATTTGTTTTCCCCAATATTAGTTTGTCTCAACAGAAATGGTAAAGGCTTTGTGCCTTTATGAGACATATTAATTTTTTAATTTGTGACGAGAAAAGAAGGTCACAAGGAGGAAATGATGGCAAAAGAGAAATTTCAGCGGACGAAGCCACACGTAAACGTAGGCACTATCGGTCACGTCGACCATGGTAAGACTACCCTTACAGCTGCAATTACCATGCATTGTGCTAAATTGTTCGGCGACAAAGCACTTGCTTATGATTTGATTGACAACGCCCCTGAAGAGAAAGAGCGTGGTATCACTATCAACACCAGACACGTTGAATACCAGTCTCCTAATAGGCACTACGCTCACGTAGACTGCCCGGGACACGCTGACTACATCAAGAACATGATCACAGGTGCTGCCCAGATGGACGGCGCAATCATCGTTGTAGCCGCTACTGACGGTGCTATGGCACAGACGAAAGAGCACTTGCTGCTCGCTCGCCAGGTAGGTGTTCCTACCATTATCGTATTCATCAACAAGACTGACCAGGTTGACGATCCTGAGCTTATCGACCTTGTTGAAGAAGAGATGCGCGACCTCCTTACAGAATATGGCTTTGATGGTGAAGCTACTCCAATCATCCGCGGTTCTGCTTATGAAGCAATGAACAACCCCGATGATCCGGAGAAGACCAAGTGTCTCGACGAACTGCTTGAAGCAATGGATACTTACATCCCACTTCCTGCACGTGCTGTCGATCTTCCCTTCCTCATGCCAATTGAAGACGTGTTCTCAATCTCCGGCCGTGGAACTGTTGTAACCGGTCGTATTGAGCGCGGTGTCGTCAAGATCAATGATCCTGTAACAATCGTTGGAATCAAGGATAACAGAGAGACTGTCGTAACAGGCATTGAGATGTTCAACAAGCTTCTTGATGACGGACAGGCCGGTGATAACATTGGTGCTCTGCTTCGTGGTGTTGACAAGAAGGACGTTGTCCGCGGCCAGGTTCTGGCAAAGCCCAAGTCCATTCTTCCTCACTCAAAGTTCCTTGGTACTGTCTATGTGCTCAGCAAGGAAGAGGGTGGTCGTCACTCTCCTTTCTTCAGCGGCTATCGCCCCCAGTTCTATTTCCGTACCACCGATATCACAGGTACTGTAAATCTTCCTGAAGGCAAGCAGATGGTTCTCCCCGGAGATCACACCGACATTATTGTAGAACTCATCAACCCCGTCGCTATGGACAAGGGACTCCGCTTCGCTATTCGTGAAGGTGGAAGGACCGTTGCTTCAGGCCAGGTAACCGAGCTCGTTGATTAACGTTTTTTTACGAATGTCTTGCCAGTATCATAGCGATCTGGCAAGACCAGTTTTTTGGAGGATTTATGGCTAAAGAAAGAATACGGGTAAGGTTGAGAGGCTTTGATATTGAGCTTGTTGAACAGAGCTCTAAAGCAATCGTAGAAACTGTTGTAAGGGCTGGCGCTACCGTGTCAGGTCCTGTTCCTCTCCCGACCCGTGTCAATAAGTACACTGTCCTGAGATCGCCCTTTGTCAATAAGACATCTCGCGAACAGTTCGAGATGAGAACCCATAAAAGGTTAATTGACATTTTGGATCCTACATCAAAAGTCATGGATGCCCTCATGAAGCTTGAGCTCCCTGCCGGTGTGGATGTAGAGATTAAACAGTAAGAGAGTTGAGGTAAGAGATGTTAGGGCTTATCGGCAAAAAAGTTGGAATGACACAGGTGTTTGATGCTCAAGGCAGACTTACACCCGTGACGGTTATAAAAATTGAGGGCAATGTTGTTGTCGCAGACCGGACTGAAGAAAAAAATGGCTATGTAGCCGCAGTTCTCGGTTCCGTTGACAAGAAGAAAAGCACTGTCACCAAGCCGTATGCTGGTCAGTTCACAGATATTTGTGAACCGAAGCAGATTGTAAAAGAGTTTCGTAATTTCGACAATGAAGTTACGGTCGGCGAAGTGTTGGGCGTGGATATATTTAAGGACACCACTTTTGTGGATGTTACTGGAGTTACCAAAGGTAAAGGTTTTGCCGGCGGTATGAAGCGTCATAACTTTAAGGGTGGACGCGCTACCCATGGTTCTAAGTTTCACCGAGATATCGGCGGAACAGCAATGTCATCTTCTCCTGCCCGCACATTCAAGGGCACTCGTATGGCTGGCCATATGGGAAATGAGAAGCACACAGTGCAGAACTTGAAGGTTGTCCGGGTCGATGAAGAGATGCAGGTCCTTATGGTAAGGGGAGCAATCCCTGGTCCCGCCCAGAGTATCGTCATCGTCAAGAAAGCGATAAAGAAGTAGGGGCGAAAGATATGGAAACCAAAGTCTTTTCTATTGACGGCAAAGAAGTCAGGACCATCGAGTTGAATGACAGTGTCTTCAACCGCGAGGTCAGTGACGGATGTATTTATCACGCCGTTAACAATGAACTTGCAAACCGCCGAGTCGGTACTGCATGCACAAAGGGTCGTTCTGAAGTTCGCTACAGCAACGCCAAACCTTATAAGCAGAAGGGAACAGGCAACGCAAGAGCAGGTGACAAGAAGTCACCTATCTGGGTCGGAGGTGGAACAATATTCGGACCAAAGCCCCGCGATTATAGCTATGTGCTTCCCAAAAAGGTAAAGCGTCTTGCTATGAAGAGCTTGCTCTCCCTGGGAATCCAGGAAGATCGGCTTGTTGTTGTTGAGGATTTCACTACAGACAGTGGTAAAACCAAAGAAATGAGTGCGATCATCAAGAACTTCGTTCAGGACGAATCAAGAACTATTCTCATCCTCAAGGATGATGATGTAATGATGCGCCGTGCTGCGAAAAATATTCCGTACCTGCGTATCCTTTCCTACAACAGGCTTTCCGCTAAGGAACTGCTTTATGGAAGAAAGGTCTTGGTTCTGGAAACCGCCGCCAAAAGTCTTAACGACTTCTACGGCGATAAATAAGGGGACCGGAGATGAGAGCAGACCAATTGATAATTGAACCTGTATTGAGCGAGAAAACAAACATTGCTCGTGAAGGTGAGATAAAGAAGTACACATTCAGAGTCCATATGGACGCTAACAAGTTTTTGGTCAAGGCAGCGATTAAAGAGCTGTTTGATGTTGAACCTGTAAAATGCAATGTGATGATTGTGAAAGGCAAGCCTAAATTTTCACGCGGTAAGGGTGGAAGCATCCTCGGAAACACCGGTGATTGGAAAAAGGCTGTCGTAACCTTGGCCAAAGGTGATAGCATCCAGGCCATCGAAGGCGTATAAGGAGAAGTTGGAATTATGGCATTAAAAACTTACAAGCCAAACACTCCCGGCCTTCGCCAGAAGACTACTTTGGTCTTCAGCGAGCTGACTGCTAGTAAGCCCGAAAAGTCACTCACGACCGGTTTGAACAAGAAAGCCGGACGTGATAACCAAGGGCGCATCAGCGTTCGCCGTAGAGGCGGTGGCCACAAGCGTAGTTATCGGATTATCGATTTCAAACGCGACAAATATGGTATTCCTGGCATTGTCAAAACCATTGAATACGATCCGAACCGCAGTGCTAACATCGCATTGGTATTTTATGCCGATGGAGAGAAGCGCTACATGATCGCTCCTAAGGGCTTGACCGTTGG